>NZ_JBSFCF010000036.1:59000-104234 GCF_053593335.1 Streptomyces sp. NPDC002324 | reverse complement strand
TCATCCCGGAACCCCCGCCCCCCGGCACCCCGCCCCCCGGGGGGGGCTTGCCGGCGCCCCGGACCGCCCACCCCCCCCGCGCGTCACGTCCGCGCGGGGGTTCTCGCCTTCCCGGAGCATCCGAGCCGTACCTACGCGGCCACGGCGACCGCCTCCCGCCGTGCGGCCACGGACGTGTAGTGCGAGGCGTCGCCCTCGATCGAGCGGCTCTCCGTGCCGTCGATGCCCACCGGCACGTCACCGGCGACGGTCACCCGGTGCAGCCGGCGCGGCAGACCGTCGTAGTTGTCGATGGCGTAGTGCTGCGTGATGCGGTTGTCGAAGACGACGAGCTGATTCTCCGACCAGCGGTGGCGCAGCACGTTCTCCGGCCGGGTCACGTACGACTGCAGCAGGTCGAGCAGCTTGCGGGACTCGCCCAGCGACAGGCCCACGATCCGCTGCGCGAACCCGCCGATGAACAGCCCGCGTTCACGGGTCAGCGGATGGACGCGCACGACCGGATGGGCCGTGCGGTATTTGATCGAGGTGAACCGGGCGCGCTGCTCGGCCTTCTCCGCGTCGATCTCCTCGTCGGGCACCGCGTAGTCGTAGTCGTTGGTGTGCTCGGCCCACAGCCCGTCGGCCAGCCGCCGCAGCGGCTCGGGCAGGTCCCGGTAGGCCGCCGCCGAGTTGGCGATCAGGGTCTCGCCGCCGTACGGCGGGACGGTGATGCTGCGCAGGGTCGTGGCCTGCGGCGGGTTGAGGACGAACGTGACATCGGTGTGCCAGTGGTTGGCGCGCCCCCGCTCACTGTCCACGGGCAGGACGCTCGCGGCACCCTCGACGGCGGCCACCGTCGGGTGGGCCGTGGTGATGTCACCGAAGTGGCGGACGAAGGCCTGGTGGGACTCGTCGTCGAGGTGCACGTCGTTGAGGACGAGCGCCTTGTGCACGTTGAGGGCCTCCCGGAGAGCCGCGACCGTCTCCTCGTCGAGGGGCTTGGAGATGTCGACGCCCAGGACGCGGGCACCGATACGGGCGGTGACCTTCTGGATCTCGATGGTCATGACGTGCTTCCTTTCACGGGCCGGGCTTCGGGATCAGACGAGGGCGGGTGCGGACGCGTGGACGTGCTGGTTGGCGGGGCGCGGCAGGCCGTAGCGGTCCCGCAGGGTGCGGCGCGGGCCGTACTGGGTGCGCAGCAGACCGCGGGCGCGCAGGATCGGGACGACGTGGTCGACGAAGGCGTCGAGGCCGGACGGCAGGACCGCCGGCATGATGTTGAAGCCGTCGGCGGCACCCCGCGTGAACCAGGCCTCGATCTTGTCGGCGACCTGCTCGGGCGTCCCGGCGAAGGTGAGGTGCCCACGCCCGCCGCCCAGCCGCCCGATCAGCTCCCGCACGGTGAGCCGGTCGCGCCGGGCCAGCTCGACGACGAGCGTGTAGCGGCTCTTGGCGCCCTCGATCGAACTCTCGGGAGGGAGATCGGCGGGCAGCCGGCCATCCAGGTCCAGTGACCCGGCGGGCAGTTGCAGCAGCCGCTCCAGGTTGCCCACGCCGTGCGTGTACACGATGTGGTCCTCCAGGACCCGCTCGGCCGCCCTCGCCTCGGCCTCCGTCGACCCGAGGACCGGGACGATCCCGGGCAGCACCTTGATGTGCTCGGGGTCCCGGCCGGCCGCCGCCGTACGGGACTTGAGGTCGGCGTAGAAGGCCTGCGCGTCCTCGATCGTCTGCTGCGCGGTGAACACGGCCTCCGCGTACCGGGCCGCGAACGCCTTGCCGTCCTCGCTCGACCCCGCCTGCACGAGCAGCGGGTAACCCTGCGGCGAGCGCGGCACGTTGAGCGCGCCCTCCACGCTGAAGTACGTCCCCCGGTGCCGGGGCGGATGGATCTTGGTGTCGTCGGCCCAGACCCCGGACTCCTTGTCGGCGACGATCGCGTCGTCCTCCCAGCTGTCCCAGAGCTTCAGGGCCACGTCGAGGAACTCGGAGGCCCGCGCGTACCGCTGGGCGTGTGCGGGCTCGGCGTCAAGACCGAAGTTGCGGGCGGCCTCCGCGCCGGCGGTGGTGACGATGTTCCAGCCGGCCCGGCCGCCGCTGAGGATGTCGAGCGAGGCGAACTTGCGGGCCAGGTTGTAGGGGGAGTTGTAGGAGGTGGAGGCGGTCGCGATCAGACCGATGTGCTCGGTGGCCGTCGCCAGCGCGGTCAGCAGGGTGAGCGGTTCCAGGGCGCCCGCCGGACGCTGGCCCACGCTGCCCCACAGCTGCGGCCCGTCGGCCAGGAAGAGCGAGTCGAACGTGCCCCGCTCCGCGATCCGGGCCAGCCGCACATAGTGGTCCAGCTCGACGTGCGCGTACGGGTCGGACTCCGGCAGGCGCCACGACGCCTCGTGGTGGCCGGTGTTCATCAGGAACGCGTTGAGGTGGAGCTGTCGTGCGGGCACGTGTCTGTTCTCCCGGGTCACTGGTGGTCCTCTTTCACGCCGAGCGCGGCCAGCAGCCGTTCGCGGTAGTCGCCCAGCAGGGGGTCCCGGTACGAGCGGGGGTGCGGGCGGTCGATGGTCAGGTCGAGGCCGATGCGGCCCTCTTCGAGCACGAGGACCCGGTCGGCGAGCACGATCGCCTCGTCGACGTCGTGGGTGACGAGCAGGACGGAGGGCCTGTGGCGCTCCCACAGCTGCCTGAGCAGGGTGTGCATCCGGATCCGGGTGAGCGCGTCCAGGGCGCCGAACGGCTCGTCGGCCAGCAGGAGTTCGGGGTCGCGGACCAGGGAGCGGGCCAGTGCGGCGCGCTGGGCCTCGCCGCCGGACAGCTCGTTCGGCCAGGCCCGCTCGCGGCCCTTCAGGCCCACCTCGGCGAGCGCCTCGCGGCCCCGGTCGGCGGCCTCCTTGCCTTCGGTGCCGAGCAGTACGTTGTCGAGCACCCGGCGCCAGGGCAGCAGCCGGGAGTCCTGGAAGACGACGGACACCCGGGTGGGCGCGGTGAGCTGCCCGCTGCCCACCACCTCGTGGTCGAGGCCGGCGACGGCCCGCAGCAGCGTGCTCTTGCCGGAGCCGCTGTGTCCGAGCAGGGCCACGAACTGCCCGGCGGGGATGTCGAGGTCGATGCCGTCGAGGACCTTCCGTCCGTCGAAGGACCGGGTGAGGTCCCTCAGCCGTACGGTGGGCCGGGCGGCTGTGGCTGTGGTGGCTGCGGCCGTGGCCGGGGCCGTGCTCGCGGCCGTCGGCGCCTCGTGGTCGGCCGGCGGCTCGGGGGTGACCGGCCGTCCGGTGGTCGTCAGCTGCTCAGCGTGCGTCGCCATGACAGCACCCTCCGTTCGATGAGACGGACCGCGCTGTCGGAGACCAGGCCGAAGATCCCGTAGACGACCAGGCCGACGAGGATCACGTCGCTCTGGCCGTAGTTCTGGGCCTGGAACATCATGTAGCCGAGTCCGTTGGTGGCGTTGATCTGCTCCAGCACGACCAGGCCCAGCCAGGAGCCGGTCACCCCGAGCCGCAGGCCCACGAAGAAGCCGGGCAGCGCGCCGGGGATGACGATCTGCCGGACGAACCGGAACCGCGACAGGCCCTGGACCTCGGCGAGTTCGACGAAACGGCTGTCGATCCCGGCCAGCGCGGCATGGGTGTTGAGGTAGATCGGGATGTAGACGACGATGGCGATGATCGCGATCTTGAAGGTCTCGCCGATGCCGAGCCACAGGATGAACAGGGGGATCAGACCCAGCGTCGGGATCGCCCGGTTGAGCTGCACGGTCCCGTCGATCAGGGCCTCGCCGACCCGGCTGAGCCCGGCGGCCAGGGCGAGCGCGACACCGGCGGTCAGCCCGATCACGAAGCCGGTTCCGGCTCGCTGCAACGAGGTCAGGATGTCCGTCGTCAGCGTTCCGTCGGTCCACAGGTGTACGCCCGTCTCCAGCACCGTCCAGGGCGCCGGGACCGCTGCCGGATCGAGCTGCCCGGCGGCGGAGGCCAGAGCCCACAGGGCGAGGAACAGTACCGGCCCGACGAGGCGGGAGGCGGGCAGCCGTTTGCCGGGGGAGAGGCGCCGGCGCCTGCGGACCTGGGAGGTCCGCTCGGTGGCGAGGGGGGCGGCCCCGGCGGTGGTGGCGGGGACGGTCGTGGGGCCCCGCCCGGTGGTCGTCGTGGTGCCCGTCGCCGTCGGGGCACCCGTGGTCACGGCGCTCACTTCCGGTACTCCGCGGGCACGGCCTTCGCCGCGATCTGCTCGAACCGCCGGTCGAAGAGGGAGGTGACGTCGAACTTCTTCACGAAGCCGCCCTCCGCCAGCAGATCCGCGGTCTCCTGCTCCCACTTGATGGACTCGTCCCAACTCGGCGGGAACAGCGGCTTGTTGGCGAGTTCGGTGATCGACTCCGCCTGGGGGAGCGTCAGGTTCTGGGTCTTCACGTAGAACTCCTTGTTCCAGATGTCCGGGTTCTCGTACTGCCAGACCGCGCCCTTCGCCCAGTACGGGATGTACGCGGCGACGGCGGCCACCTTCGCGGAGTCGCCCAGCACGGAGGCCGGCGCCCACAGCAGGTTGAGCAGGTCCACCACATCCGTGGGGATGGTGCGGGCGCCCTTGGCCTTGTACTGCTGCAGATAGGCGGGCGCCTGCTGGTTCGCGAGCGGGGCGACGTCCACCTGGCCCGACTGCAGGGCCGTCAGGAACTGGTTGCTGGTGAGCGGCACGAGTTCCGCGTCGTCGTACGCGAGCCCCGCCTCCTTCAGCGCCCGCAGCAGGACGACGCCCTGCGCCTGCCCCTGCGAGAAGGCGAGCCTCTTGCCCCGGAAGTCCTTCACCGAGGCGATGTCGCTGCCGGGCTTGGTGGCGAAGAGATAGTTCGGCTTCCGGGTGACGTTGATCGCGACGATCTTCGCGTCGTATCCCTGGTAATGCGCCTGGATCGGCGGAATTCCCGCGTTGTTGGCGACGTCCAGCGAACCGGCGCGAAAGGCGTTGATGACATCGGGTCCGGCGCCGATGTTCGCCCAACTGCTCACCTTGAAAGGCAGATCGTCGAGTTTCGCGAGCTTGAGCTGCAATTCCTGCTGGCTCTGGAAGGAGGCGATCTTCAGGCTCGTACCCGAGGGCACCTTGGTGGGCAGCGGCGCGTCGGCGGCCGTCCGGGCGGTCGCCGCGCTGCTGTCGGCGCACCCACTGAGCCCGGCCGCCGCGGCCGTGACGCCGAGGAGGGAGGTGAGGAAGAGTCGCCGGTCGAAACCGGGCGCGGCGGAAGTGGACATGGGAGGACCCCCAGGGGAAACGGTGGGAAAGGGTGGGAAGCGGTGGGAAGGCGCACGCAATCGCGCACCGGCGCCGCACGGAGCCGCACACGGAACCGCGTACGGCTCAGCGCACGAATCGCGCAGGGGTGGAATCCGCGGAGGCGGACGGAAGGAGAGCTGCGGAAGACGAATTCACGCAGGAGGAAGTGCCGCGTCGGTCGGAGCGCGAAGGGCACTCCGGAACGTCAACGTGTCAGCAACAGAGGGTGCGACAACTCGTGAGCAGCATGAATACGATGTTCCCGGTCTTCGGTATTGCCTGTCAACATTCGGAGTTTCTGAATTAACCGGTCTGGGCGGAAGCGCGGTCGAGACGGGCGAGAGCCCCCAACGGGTCCCGGTAGAGCACGTCCAGGGCCACCGCCCCGCCCGCCGTGGCCAGCACGGAGTCGGGGAAGCTCGTGGGCCCGACGGCAGCCGCCCGGTCCGGTCCGACGGCCTCGCGCAACGCCGCGAGACAGTCCTCCCGGCCGATGATCCCGAGCTCGGTGACGACCACGGTCTCCGGGTTCAGCACGTCGAGCAAGAACTCCACCGCCCGCCCCACCAGCCGCGCCCGCTCCACCAGCAACCCCGCGGCCACCGTGTCGCCGTCCGTCGCCGCCGCCAGCACCCGCATCGGGTTCGCGCCGTCGATGACCCCGGCCGCCCGCGCCCGCCGGCACAGGGTCAGTTCGCTCAACTCGGCCTGGAGGCAGCCGGTCCGCCCGCACGCGCAGGCCTCGGTGCCGCCGGGCAGGGGCAGATGGGCGATCGCCCCGGCCTGCGAGCGGGGGCCGTGGTGCACCTCGTCGTTGGTCGCGAACGCCGCGTCGACCATGTTGCCGACGAACAGATGCAGCACGCTCCGGCTGCCCCGCGCCCGCCCGAACAGCTGCTCGGCGCCCACCAACGCCCGTGCGTGCCCGTCCACATGGACCGGCAGCCCCGTCCGGGCACCGAGGATCTCCCGCACCGGCACCTCGCGCCAGCCCAGCAGCGGATGCTCGACGACCGTCCCGCTCTCCCGGTCCACCCAGCCGCCGGCCGCGAAGCCGACGGCCAGGGGCCTGCAGCCCGGCGACGCGTCCAGCAGGGCGCGGAGTTCGTCGGCGGCCCGCGCCAGGACCGGGGCGGGATCGGTGGAGTCGTGCTTCAACCGCCGCTCCTCGACGACCCGTCCGCGCAGATCGAGCAGCGCCACGGTCGTGTACGGCACGGCCACATGCACCCCGCCCACCAGGAACCGCGAGTCGTCCAGGTCGAGAGGCACGTGCGGGCGCCCGGTCCCCTTGGTCCGCCGGGGCGGTTCGGCCTCGCGGATGAGACCGAGCCCCGCGAACCGGGCGCAGTAGTCGGTCACCGAGGCGGGGGAGAGGCCCGTCACCCGGGCGATGTTGCTGCGCGCCACGGGCCCGTGCTCCAGCACGGACCGCAGCACCACGCTGGCACTCGTCCGCCGCCGGTCACTGTCCGCGACACGCGGCACAGGAGAGGAGGCGAACGAGGGAGAGGGAGGAGAAGAAGCGAGAGAGGGAGAGGGAGCGGGAGCGTACAGGGTGGGTGCTGCCGCGGCTTGGGGCATGACGATCATCCTCGGGAACGGGTCCGACACTGCGCCGTCTCGAAGGGCGAGGCATGCCGGAGCCGCCTCACCCGGGACGGCGACAGGTGGCCGTGCCCACGCGTCGCAGGTCGACGTAGCGACGCGACGAGAAGTACCGGGCCTGAGCAACCATGCGCTCGAAGCTAGCAAAACGGCCCACCGCTGCCCAGACGGCGACCGACGGGCGAGACGGCAGCTGTCCATGCCGACGACTCGATTGGTGAAACCCTACAGAACCCACGAGGGCGCTTCTGGGTGTCCCGAACCACCTCACCTCAGTGACCGGTGTCACGCCGTATCAGGTGTAACACGCATCCTTTGTTCGAAGCACACCAAGGGCTTGTTCCCCCCTTTGTCGAGACATGACGGTGCCCGGGGCACGGGCCCGGGGATAGCGTCACCGTGTCCCCGCCGTCTTCACCCGCCGGAGTGAGCCCGCACATGAGCACCGCCGCCACGTCAGCCCGCCCCGGCGAGGTCCTCGCCGACCTCCTGCCCGTCTCCGGCGCCCGCGTCCGCGACCTCGCGCTCGTGGTCGGCGGCGCCGCGCTCACCGGGCTCGCCGCGCAGATCGCCGTGCCCGTGCCGGGCTCCCCGGTGCCGGTCACCGGCCAGACCTTCGCCGCCCTGCTCGTCGGCACCACCCTGGGCGCGAGCCGCGGTGTCGCCTCGCTGAGCCTGTACGCGCTGGTCGGTCTGGCCGGTGTGCCGTGGTTCGCGAACGGCACCTCCGGTGTCGGCGTCTCCTTCGGCTACATCCTCGGCATGATCCTGGCCGTCGCCGCCGTGGGCGCTCTGGCCCGACGTGGCGGCGACCGTTCGACAGCGCGCATGGCGGGCACGATGCTCGTCGGCGAGGCGATCATCTACGCCGTGGGCGTCCCGTACCTCGCCGCCACCGCCGACATCAGCCTCTCCTCCGCCGTCGCGCTCGGCCTCACACCGTTCCTGATCGGCGACGCCATCAAGGTCGTCCTGGCCATGGGACTGCTGCCGACGGCCTGGAAGCTGCTGAGGAAGTGAAGCGGCGGCTCGGCCCCGCCGAGCGGGCGCCGCGCCGGACGTAGCGCCCTTCGCCCAGAGGTTCGCCGGGTCGGCCGTTCCGACCGCACCCCGGCGAGCCTCTTCCGCGTCACGGCCACGCACCGGGCGGGCGAGCGAGTGGGGGCGGGGCTTCGCGAGCGCCCCGCCCGGCCCCTCCCGAGGTCTCGCCGCAGTGTCGGTCTCCTCCTCGGCGGGTCAGGACTCCTGACGGGCCCTCCGCTGGTTCCACCACAGGCCCGCCGCACCGGCCGAGATGAGCGCGGCGCCGACCACGCCGAGCGGCAGGACGCGATCGGCCGGACCGGTCCGGGGCAGCTCGTCCGGCTTGCCGTCCTTCCCGTCACGGTCACCGCCACCGCCCCCGTCGTCACCGCCGCCCGGGGTGACCGGGCTGTTGTCGGTGCCGAGGAGCAGCGGTGTGGCGGGCTCGTTGGGTGCCTGGTTGGTCGCGCCGAACGGCACCGGACCCTGCTGCCAGAACGTCTTCGAACCGTCGGCGTTCTGGACCGGAAGGCAGATCTTTCCCTTCTTGCTCAGGTCGTACGTGGCGTCGATCGCGTACGTCTTCGACTTTCCGGCCGCGAGATCGTCGATCGCGCACGCGAAACCGCTGTTCGCGCCGTCGGGAAGATCTCCCTCCGGAATGGCCGAACACCCCTCGACGTTCTTGACCGTCAGGCCGTCGAAACCGACCACGAGCAATCGGATTTCGCCGCTGGCCTTGCTGCCCTCGTTCTTCACGACGCCGGTGATATTCGTTTCCTTCGACTTGTTGTCGACTTTGATCTCCTTGGACAGCAGCGTCGAGAGCTTCACTCCGGCCGGTACCGCGTCCACGGTCTTTCCGCCGTGCTTGCTCAATCCCCCCTCGTCGTCCGCCGACGCCGCGAAGCCGAGGATCATCACCGACGTGAACGATACGGTGAGCAGCGATCCGGCGATGACAGTCCTACGATGAGAACTCATGTTCCATCCCCCTTGCGTCCCCCTGACCGTGCCTGAATTCACGGCCTCTGAAGAGGTACCACAAGATTTCTCGGCACTATGCTGGTGCGGCACGAAGTGTGACCAATGCGCGACCTTTTGTTTTTTCTGTGGCAAGTGAGGTCACTTGTTGAAGGGGGGCACGGGGGTGCCGGAAATAACACGGGGCGGTGTTCCGGGTCTTGTGGTGGCCGACCGATATCGCCTGGTCGAAAGCATCGGTCAAGGTGGAATGGGCCGGGTCTGGCGGGCCACCGACGACATCCTCGACCGGCAGGTCGCCGTCAAGGAAATGCGGATCGACGGTCTCGACCCGGAGGACAGCCGCACCCGGCGCGAGCGAACCCTGCGGGAGGCCCGCGCCACGGCCCGTATCGACCACCCCCACGTCGTACGCGTCTACGACGTCGTCGACGCGGGCGACCGGCTCTGGATCGTCATGGAACTGGTCGACGGCCGCTCCCTGGAGCAACTCGTGGCGCGGGACGGCCCCCTCGACGTACGGGCCACCGCCCGGATCGGCCTCCAACTCGTCGACGCGCTGGGCCAGGTGCACGCCCAGGGCGTCCTGCACCGCGACATCAAGCCGGCCAACGTCCTCGTCAAACGCGCAGGCGCCCATCACGCCGTCCTCACCGACTTCGGCATCGCCGCCATCCAGAACGCCGAAGCCCTCACCATGGCCGGCATGCTCGTCGGCTCCCCCGACTACATGGCCCCCGAGCGGATCTCCGGCCGTCCGCAGGGGCCGCCCTCCGACCTGTGGTCCCTCGGCGCCACCCTCTGCGCGGCGCTCGGCGGCCGCTCCCCCTTCTCCCGCGCCACCACCCTCGCCACCCTGCACGCCGTCCTCTACGAGGAGCCGGAACTCCCCACGGCCGCGGGCCCCCTCCACGACCTCCTCGCCGCCCTCCTCAAGAAGGAACCGGAGTCCCGTCCCGGCGTGCACGAACTCACCGAGACACTCCGCCACATCGCCACGGACCCGCCCACGACCACCCCGACGGTGAAGCCGGGGCCCTCGGACGCGGAGGAGCCGGAAGCCGCCCCCACGCACCCCGCGGCGAAGCCCGCGGCGCCCGCACCCACCGCCCGCCCCACCCCGGTACACCCGACGCCGACCGTACGGAACGGACCCGCCCCCGAGCCCGCACCGCACCCGCGCACACACCCCGACCCGCGACAACCGACCCCGCCCGCACCGGACCCGTACGCGGCCCCCACTCCCACCCCCACCCCCACTCTCCAACCCGACCGACCCACCACCCCCGTCCTCAACCGCACCCCCTCCCCGCCCCCCAGCGGGTCCTCCGAGGCCCCGCCCGTGCCATCAAGCCGCACGAGGCACACGGAACCCGCAGAGCCCGCAGAGCCCGCAGAACCCGCAGAACCCGCAGAACCCGCTGAGCCCACTGAGTCCGCAGGACGCGCAGACCTCACGGAACCCTCCACCCCCACAGCACCCCCGGCCCCCCGGCCGAAGCACCGCCGCCCAGCCCTCATCGCGGCCACGGCCCTCGCCGTGGCCGCCGCCGTAGCCGCGGTCGTCGTACCGGCGCTGAACGGCTCGCGCGACGAAAGGACCGCCAAGCCGTCGTCCTCGGCCTTCCACTCCCACGAGACCCCCACCGGCACCCCCACCCCCACCGTCGCCGGCACCTCCCGCCCGCCCCGACTGCCGCCCGGCGCCCGTACGGAGGCCGGAGTGTTCGCCTGGGTGCCGCCGGACGGCTTCTCGCGGGAGGTGCACGCCGGGGCCGAGGTGCACTACACATCGCCCGACGCCCGGCAGGAGATCGTCGGCAAGGCCTCCCTCGCGCGCGGCGACCTCATGGAGCAGTGGCGGAAGAAGGAGAGGAGCACCGGCGAGGGGCCGGGATACACCCGGATCCGTCTGGAGGAGACCGAGTTCCGGGGCGAGCCCGCCGTCGTGTGGGAGTACACCGTGACCGCCCAGGAACTGCCCTGGCACGTCCGGTCCCTCGGCTTCAACACCGGCGGCAAGTCGTACCAGCTGACCACCTGGTACCACCCCGACATCGAGGACCGCGCCCTCCCGGTCTACGAGAAGGTCGAGAAGACCTTCACCCCTCTATAGGGCCCCGGACGACTCCGTAGGCCCCCGGACGACGAAAAACGGGGCCCGGCGGCGGACGAACCGCCACCGGGCCCCGGACCATGCCAGGATCCAGGATCTCAGTGCACCTTGTCGGTCACCTCGGCGGTGGCGGACTTCCGCCCGCCGAGCCTCTCCTTGACGACCGCGATGCCGACGACGACCGCCGCGACCAGCAGCGACAGCAGCAGGATCTCGCGGTTGCCGTGCTCGGTGTCGGTGAGCATGTAGCCGAGGACGAAGAGGATCAGCCCGATCGTGGCCCACGTCAGATACGGGTACAGCCACATCTTCACGACGAGCTTCTCCGGCGTCTCCCGCTCGATGATCTTGCGCATGCGCAGCTGCGAGAAGCAGATGACGAGCCACACGAACAGGGCGACCGCGCCGGAGGAGTTGACGAGGAAGAGGAAGACACCCTCGGGGAAGAAGTAGTTGAAGATGACCGCGACGAACCCGAACACCACGGAGGAGAGGATGGCCGCCATCGGCACACCGCGTGCGTTCGTCCGGCCGAACGCCCGCGGCGCGTCCCCGCGCTCGCCCAGCGAGAAGGCCATGCGCGACGCCGTGTACAGACCGGAGTTCAGACAGGACAGCACCGACGTCAGCACGATGAAGTTCATGATCTGACCGGCGTGCGCGATCCCGAGGGAGTCCAGGGCGGCGACGTAGGAGCCCTTCTCCTTGATCGACGGGTCGTTCCACGGCAGCAGCGTGACCACGACGAAGATCGAGCCGAGGTAGAAGACGCCGATCCGCCAGATGATGCTGTTGGTCGACTTGGTGACGGCCTTCTGCGGGTTCTCCGTCTCTCCGGCGGCCAGCGTGGCGATCTCGCTGCCCATGAAGGAGAAGACGACCAGCAGGACACCGATGAGGATCGCGCCCGGGCCGTGGGGCAGGAACCCGCCGTGGTCGGTCAGGTTGGACAGCCCGGCCTTGTCGGTGTCGGCCCCCGGCAGTACGCCGAACACCGCGAGACCGCCCACCACGATGAACGCGGCGATCGCGACGACCTTGATCCCGGCGAACCAGAACTCGAACTCACCGTAGGAGCCGACCGAGACCAGGTTCGTGGCGGTCAGCACGATCATCACGATCAACGCCCAGCCCCACTGCGGCACCGCCGGGATCCAGCCCTCCAGGATCACCGCACCCGCGGTCGCCTCGACCGCGAGCACGACGACCCAGAAGAACCAGTACAGCCAGCCGATCGAGAACCCGGCCCAGCGCCCGAGCGCGCGGTCGGCGTGGGCCGAGAACGACCCCGACGTCGGGTTCGCGGCGGACATCTCACCGAGCATCCGCATCACCAGCACCACCATCGTGCCGACGAGCGCGTAGGACAGGAGGATGCCGGGACCGGCGGTCCTGATGCCGGAACTCGATCCGACGAACAGGCCGGCCCCGATCACACCGCCGATCGCGATCATCGACAGATGACGGTTCTTGAGGCCGGCGTGCAGACCGGGGGAGGGGGGAGAGGACGAGTCGGGATCGTCCGCCTGGGGAGGCAGAGTCGGCTGCGAGGTCATGGGGGAGGTTTCCTTTGCGCCGTTGTGGGGACTTCCGTGCGTCTGCCCAGCGACCCCCGATCGACTCTCGTACGAGCGGGAAACGAGAGTCGGCAGCCGGGAGCCAACTGGGCCGCCATAAAGATCGGTCCAGTGAATCGGAGGCGAAAGTCCTACTGGGCCTTTGAATCCAGATTGTTACTTGAGGTTTACTTGAGGTTCCCTGGCCTGGCGCCAGGTTTCGCCGGTCTGCACCCCGTCGTGCCGCGCCGAAACGCGCGTGTCACACTCGGACCATGCGCGTCTACCTCGGCTCTGATCACGCCGGATACGAACTCAAGAACCACCTCGTGGAGTGGCTGAAGGCCGCCGGCCACGAGGCCGTCGACTGCGGTCCCCACATCTACGACGCCCAGGACGACTACCCGCCGTTCTGCCTCCGCGCGGCGGAGCGCACGGCCGCGGACCCCGGGTCCCTCGGCATCGTCATCGGTGGCTCCGGCAACGGGGAGCAGATCGCCGCGAACAAGGTGGCCGGTGTCCGCGCCGCCCTCGCGTGGAGCGCCGAGACCGCCGCGCTGGGCCGCGAGCACAACAACGCCAACGTCGTCGCCGTCGGCGGCCGCATGCACTCCCAGGAGGACGCGACGAAGTTCGTCGAGACCTTCCTCAACACCCCGTTCTCCGGTGACGAGCGCCACATCCGCCGCATCGACATGCTGGCGGCGTACGAAACGACCGGCGACCTCCCGCCCATCCCGGCACACCACCCCCAGGGCTGAGAAGCCCCCCGCGCCCCCTGGAAAAGCAGGGGGCGCAGCCCCCGTTTTTCAGGGGGCGCGGGGAACTGCGCGAGCAACCCCCACTCCATCCGCACCCGAAATCGCACGCCGGCCACCCCCCACCCCCTGCCGAACCCCCGGAGGACCCCGTGCCGGAGGGGCACACCATCCACCGACTCGCCGAAGACTGCCTGGCCCACTTCGGCGGTGGCGCCCGGCCCACCCACGTCACCAGCCCCCAGGGCAAGTTCAGTGATGCCGCGGCCCTCCTCACCGGCGCCCCCCTCCACACCGCCGAGGCCCACGGCAAACACCTCTTCCTGCACTTCGGCGACCCGGACGCCGAGGAACGGGTGCACATCCACCTGGGCCTCTTCGGCAAGGTCACCTTCGGGCCGGCCCCCGCGCCCCCGCCCACGGACACCGTCCGCCTGCGGCTGCGCAACGACACGTCGTACATGGACCTGCGTGGTCCGACGACCTGCGCCCTGATCACGGACGCCGAGAAGCAGGCGGTGCACGCGCGCCTCGGGCCCGACCCGCTCCGCACCGACGCGGACCCGGCCCGCGCGTACGCCCGTGTCTCCCGCAGCCGTACGACGATCGCCGCGCTGCTCCTGGACCAGAAGGTGATCGCGGGCGTCGGCAACGTCTACCGCGCCGAGGTCCTCTTCCGGCACGGCATCGACCCCTGTCGCGCGGGCAAGGACGTCACCCCGGCGGAGTGGGACGCGGTCTGGGCCGACCTCGTCGGCCTCATGCGCGAGGGAGTGCGGCACAACCGCATCGACACCGTCCGCCCGGAACACACGCCCGAGGCCATGGGCCGCCCGCCCCGCGTCGACGACCACGGCGGCGAGGTGTACGTGTACCGCAGGGCGGGCATGCCCTGCCATCTGTGCGGCGGCGAGATCCGCACCGCCGACCTCGCCGCCCGCAACCTCTTCTGGTGCCCGTCCTGCCAGCAGAGGTGATCCCCCCGGACCGCCGGGTCGGGTTCGGGCTCCGCGCCCTAGAACCCGTGCGGCAGCCAGGGCGCCGGCCCCGACGCGAGGAACCCCACGGACGCCTCCGCCAGCGCCCCCTCCCGCAGCTCCCGCACCAGCCCGGCCGCGGCCAGGGCGGACAGGCTCACACCGCCCAGATAGGCCGACCCCAACTCCCGTACGGACAGGGAGAGATCGGCGGCGTCGGCGGTCCGCTCGCACGTCGCGCCCTTCGGGTCGCCGGTGAGCCGCCAACGCCCCTCGTTCCAGGGGCAGAAGGAGTCCTCGACCTCGAACACCACGTCCAGCGGCGCCTGATACGTCCGCAGACGCAGGGCCGCGCCGACGTCCACCAGCCGGAGATACAGGTCGTCCGTCATCCGCAGTCCACAACGGCGGATGTCCGACACGAGGTGCAGCGCGGGCTCGTCCACGGGCAGCCGGTGCGCGACGACGCACGACGTCAGGTCGATGTCGAAGAGGAACCGCCACAGGGCGGCGCGCGCGGCGGGGTCCAGGGCCTGGAGCGCGCTCAGCTGGACGACGCCCTCCGCCCCGCTCGGCCCCCAGTCGGACTTGATCCGGAACCGCGCGTACCCGACCACCTCGAAACCGTCGCCGTCGGCCCGCTCGGCCACCACGCACTGCAGGGGCGAGGCCCCGTTGCGATGGCGTTCCGTGTCGAGCAGGTCCGCCTGCTCCCAGCCGGGCCGCCTTGCCAGCATCCCCGGCCGCTCCGGCACTTGGCGGGCGTACACCGCCTCACACGCGTCGAGAACCTCCGCGGGGTCGGCGTAGCGCAGCCGTACGTCATCGGTGCCGGGCGGTACGGACAGCCGTACCCGGGCGGTGTCGATGTCGGCGGCGAGCCGGCGCGTGGCGAGGCCGTATCCGAACCGGCCGTAGATCGCCGGTTCCGACGCGGTCAGCACGGCCAGCGGCTCGCCCCAGGAACGGATGTCGTCCAACTGCCGCCGCATCATGGACGTCAGCACCCCGCGCCGCCGGTGCGTGGCCGCGACACCGACCATCGTCACACCCGCCGCGGGGACGACCGAGCCGCCGGGCACCGCGAGGCGGAAGTCGAACGCCCCCGCCGTACCCACGCATTGGTCCTCTTCCCACACGCCGATGGAGCGGTCGTACGGGGTGAGCGCCTGCCACAACTCGCGCTCCTCCGGCGGTTCGGGTGTGCCGCCGAAGGCGCGGACGAGGTTGTCGTACCAGACGTTCCAGTCTTCCTTGCGCAATGGCCGCAGCTCAGTCGTCATACGCCATGCCTAGCAGGGCGATCCGGCACGGGCGAGCGAATTTGCCCCGCGCGTCGCTGTGCGACGTGGGATCCTTCCCAGGTGCCGCACGGAGGGCGCACGGGGGCCGAAGGACGCGTTCCGGTGTGAGATCTGTGTGAGATTCGTCGTGAACCGGCCCTCGGAAGGGGGACAAGTAGGACCTCCTGTGCACAGGGGCTGGTCCGATGGATAAGGTCCCGAACAATGGCAGCAGGACGAGAGCGGCGCGCGGCGGCCGACACGCTCACGGCCCGGATGAAGAAGCTGGTTCACCGGGTCCGCACCGGCGTGCGCAAATCCGCCGTCGACTACTTCCGCGGGGACGGCTCCGACTGGATCGCCCTGGTCGGCCTGCTGCTGATGATCCCGCTGATCGCCTGCCTCACGCTGATCAACGAGGTCTGGTTCTCACCCGCCGTCCTCGTCCTGCCCATCGTCGCGGGCGGCCTGCTGCTGCGGCCCGCCAGCCTCCTCGGCCTGTACGCGGCAGCCGCGACCGCGCTGATCGTGGAGTCGGTACGGCTCGGCCCCTATCCCGAGGGCCCGGCCCGGGTGACGCCCGGCATCGTGCTCGTGGTCGCCGCCTGCGGTTTCTTCGGCCTCCTCATCGCCCAGTTCCGCAGCCGGGTGGGAGTGCCCTGGCGGCGCGGCGGCACCATGCTCTTCGACCTGCGCGAACGCATCCGGGTGCAGAGCAAGCTGCCGCAGCTGCCCGCCGGCTGGCATCGCGAGATGGCCCTGCGCCCCGCGGGCGGCCAGTCCTTCTCCGGCGACTTCGTCGTGGCCGCCCGTACGAACGGCGGCCGCACCCTCGAAGTCGTCCTCACCGACGTCTCCGGCAAGGGCATGGACGCGGGCTCCCGCGCCCTGCTCCTGTCGGGTGCCTTCGGCGGTCTGTTGGGATCGCTCCCACCGCACGCCTTCCTCCCGGCCGCCAACGGCTATCTCCTCCGCCAGGACTGGGACGAGGGCTTCGCGACCTCCATCCACCTCGTCCTCGACCTCGACTCCGGCGACTACGAACTCTTCTCCGCCGGCCACCCCCCGGGCCTCCAGCTCAGCGCGGGCACCGGCCGCTGGGAGGAGAAGGCCGCCGAGGGCCCCCTCCTGGGTGTCTACGACGGTGCCCAGTTCGACCCGGTCAAGGGCTCGTTGCGCCCCGGCGACGTCCTGATGCTGTTCACCGACGGCCTCGTCGAGACCTCCGACCGGGACATAGTCGAAGGCATCGACCGCCTCACCGGCGAGGCCGACCGCTACGTCGCGGGCGGCTTCCACGGCGCCGCCTGGCACCTCATCGAAGCCGTGGCCAAGGACGTCAACGACGACCGAGCCCTCCTCCTGATCTGCCGAGAAGGCCCGACGACGACACGGTAGGCGCCCCTGAAAGGGGCGCGGGGAACTGCGCGATCAACCCCCACCGGACCCGCAGACGGGGGTCGAAGGGGCGCAGCCCCTGGAGGATGGGACGGGTAGGGGCGGCGGGGGCGACATCCAGACCGCCACCCACCACACCCACCCGTCACCTACCACCCGCCACCCGCCATCCGAAGGAGCCAGGCGCCCGATGCCCCCAACCCCGCTCTCCCTCCCCGAAGTCGAAACCCTGGCCAGAACCGCCCACGCCACCCAGACGGACAAGGCCGGCCACCCCTACACCGAGCACCTCCAGGCGGTGGCGGACGGCGTCACGGCACGAGGCGGCGACGAGGACCAGATCGCCGCGGCCTGGCTGCACGACGCCATCGAGGACGACGCCCTCACCGAGACCTGGCTCACCGAGGCCCCCCTGACCGCCCGTACGAAGGCCATCGTGCGGGCCCTCACCAAGCGCGCGGGCGAACCCCCGGAGGCGTACGCCGCCCGCATCCTCGACACCCCGGGCGCCCTGCTCGTCAAGCAGTCGGACCTCGCCCACAACGCGAACCCGGCCCGCCTCGCCGTCCTGGACGAACCCACCCGCACCCGCCTGACCGACAAGTACGCCCACATGCGAAACCTCCTCGGCCTGCCGGACGAACCGGCGGCCGAGGAGGCCACGGGGAACAACTGAGGGCGAAGAAACCCGGCGCCGGGGCCGGAGGGAACCCGGGTGCCTACGACCTGGCGCCGGCCTTCCCACGCTCACGGGCCAGCTCGGTGGCGTCCCGCTTGAACGCCCACTCCATCTTCGGCTCCATGGCGAACCGGAACATCCGCTGCACCGGCGGGGTGCACAGCACGGTGATGACGGCCGCCGCGAAGAAGGTGGCGAACAGCTCGCCGAGCGGCTGGTACACCCACGCGTTGGCGTCGTACCAGTCCCAGAAGCGCGAGCCCTTCGCGAGGAACCCGTGCAGCAGGTAGCCGTACAGCGTGCCCGCGCCCAGGACGGTGAACCACATCTTGCGCCGGGGCACCCAGGCGAAGAAGCAGGTGGTGAGCACCATGGAGCAGCCGAACAGCGCGAAGGTCATGACGATCCCGGCCCACCACGGCGCACCCAGCTCCTGCGCGCTGTCACGGTGGTAGAACCAGGCCGAGTTCATGTCCGGGCCCAGCCAGTACGCCATGGCCAGCGCGCTCCCGGCCACCGGCAGGGACAGGATCCGCACCTCACGGCGCCGCATGAACTGGAAGTGCGCGGGCTTCATGAAGAGACCGACGACGAAGAACGGCAGGAACTGCAGAACGCGTTGCAGGTCCAGGTCGTCCCCGATGTCGGGGGAGACGGAGGCGAGGGCCGCGATGGCGAGCGCCACCGGGACCGGCCAGCGCACGACCTTCCACAGCGGCGTCGTCAGCCGCCACACGAACAGCGCGATCAGGAACCAGGTGAGGTACCAGGGGTCGAGCAGACTGATCGGGTGGGAGGGGTCGTCGTCGCCCCACCGCTTGAAGAAGGAGTAGGCGATCTCGAAGAGGACGTACGGCACGGCTATGCCGGTGACCAGTCGGCGGAGCCGGTCGGGGCGCATGTCGAAACTGCGCGAGAAGTAGCCGGAGATGATGATGAACGCCGGCATGTGAAACGTGTACACGACCATGTACAGCGCCTCGGCGGCGCGGCTGTGGTCGGTGAGCGGCTCCCACGCGTGCCCCATCGCCACGAGCACGATGGCGAGGTACTTGGCGTTGTCGAAGAACGCGTCACGTTGTTTGGCCGGTCTGGCCTCCGGGGAGACGCCACTCGGCGCCGGGTGGGGGGACGAGGACTTCAGCGAGCGCGGACTCGGCACTCCGTCGGCGGACGGCTGTGGTGACTGTGCCGGCGGGAGCGGCGTCCCGGACCGGCCGTGCGGTCGCAGCGAGTTCGTCACAGACCCTCCCGCCGGAAACTCCGGAAGACGGTCCGAGCACTCGCTGCGCAAGCGGGGGACGAGGCAGCGGTGAACATCTGAGGCACCCTAGCGTTGTCTGTGCGATGACGTAAAACCACCCACGTGAATCCCGTATTGAGGGGCACGTGTGCCTCACGCGTACCCCGGATTCGTGAAGTCATGACCGGGTAGAGCATCACCGTGTGTACACCGTACGGCGGATGGCATCCGGCGGTCTGTCCGCATTCATCCCGACTAAATGGTGCATAACGTGCGCAGGCGACTCCGGTGAAATGTCCGGTTAATTACCGCCCTGGTCCCGCCTCTTGATGTGTCTGTGGCAACAATTCGAATTACCTGCGTACGGGTTGTGTGTGCACGGAAACGATCATCCCGAATTCACTCCCGGCACGCTCCCGTTGGCCGGAGGCGGAGGTGGCGCGCGTGCGGTGCCGTGACCGACGTTGTCTCACCTGCTGCATATGACGGCCCCGTTGGTGGCACGATGGTTCTGGCGGGGTGCGCGTGGGGTCGGCGCCCCGGGCCGGGTGCGGACCGACCGAGGGTGTGATCTGTGTGGCCATTTCGCTGTCAGTGGTGCTCTTGCTGGGGATCATCCTGGTAGTGTTGATGCGGGGAGGGACGATCAAGGCCGGACCGGCCGTCGTCGCCATCCTCTTCGGCTTCTTCCTCGCCTCGACGGGCATGGCCGACGACATCCAACGCTTCCTGAACTCGATAGCGGACACGATCAACTCGATCCAGTTCTAGTGACCGCCCGAACACGCACCGTGCGAACCGAACCCGCGCCGTGCGGGGCGGGCGCGCACCGTGCGAAGGCGGACACGCACCGTGCGAAGGCGGACGGCTGTCGGCGAACCGCGAGGCGACAAAAAACCTCCGGCCCGGTCCGAGGGAATCCCTCGAACCGGGCCGGAGGCCGTTGGAGCGGGCGACGGGAATCGAACCCGCGTAGCTAGTTTGGAAGACTAGGGCTCTACCATTGAGCTACGCCCGCACAGCTCGCGCCGCAGGTCGGGCGACCGCGGCACTGAAGGCATCGTAGCGGGTCGGGCGCCACCGTCGCACACCCCTTCCGGGCCGCGCCTGTCGTCCGCCGTCGCACACGCCCGCGCACTCGGTAAATGCGGCAATCCCCTGCCCTGCGGGCATGTACCCTACGTGTCGCACCAGACGGGGTGTGGCGCAGCTTGGTAGCGCGTCCGCTTTGGGAGCGGAAGGCCGTGGGTTCAAATCCCGCCACCCCGACCACCGTGCCGGCAGGGCGCGCCCGCCACCGGCAAGATCGCCTTTTGGGGCGTGTACCGCCTGCGGTTACTATGCAAGCTGCGCGCCCGTGTGTCTGCACTCTGACGTCCCTCAAGGGCCGCGAATCTTGCCGAAGCCCCGTCGTACCCGGCGGGGGACATCGGCAGAACCCCAAGAAGTCAGCCCCCAAGGAGACCGAACCGTGAAGAGCGCCGTGGAGACCCTGAACCCGACCCGGGTTCGGCTCAGCATCGAGGTGCCCTTCGAGGAGCTCAAGGACAGCCTCGACGCGGCGTACAAGAAGATCAACCAGCAGGTCACGGTGAAGGGCTTCCGCAAGGGCAAGATCCCGGCCCGCGTCATCGACCAGCGGTTCGGCCGCGGTGCGGTCCTGGAGGAGGCGGTCAACGACGCGCTTCCGAAGTTCTACACCGACGCGGTCAACGAGGCCGAGCTCAACGTCCTGGGCCAGCCCGAGGTCGACATCACGGAGCTGAAGGACGGCGAGACGCTGAACTTCACCGCCGAGGTGGACGTCCGCCCGGCCATCGAGATCCCGGACTACTCCGGCATCGAGGTCGAGGTCGACGCCGTCGAGGTCACCGAGGAGGACATCGAGAAGGCGGTCGAGCAGCTGCGCGAGCGCTTCGCCTCCACCTCCCCGGTCGAGCGTGCCGCCGAGGACGGCGACGTCGTGACGATCGACCTGGAGGCCAAGGTCGACGGCGAGATCCTGGAGGACGGCGTCGCCGAGGGCGTCTCCTACACGATCGGCTCCGGCGAGCTGCTGGACGGCATCGACGACGCCGTGAAGGGCCTGGAGGCCGGTGGCGAGACCACCTTCGCCTCCGAGCTCAAGGGCGGCTCGGCGGCCGGCAAGGAGGCCGAGGTCACCGTCAAGGTCACCCAGGTCGCCGCCCGTGAACTCCCGGCCCTGGACGACGAGTTCGCCCAGCTCGCCTCCGAGTTCGACACCCTCGAGGAGCTGCGGGCGGACAGCCGCAAGCGCCTGGAGAACATGAAGCAGTACGACCAGGCCACGCAGGCCCAGGAGCGTGTCCTGGAGAAGCTGCTGGAGATCGTCGAGGTGCCCGTCCCCGAGAAGCTGCTCGAGGACGAGATCAACACCCGCAAGCACAACCTGGAGCACCACCAGCTCGGCCAGATGGGCCTCGACCTGGAGAAGTACCTCGAGATCCAGGGCAAGACGGTCGAGGAGTTCGACGCCGAGACCAAGGAAGCGGCCGTCAAGGGCATCAAGACCCAGTTCGTCCTCGACGAGCTGGTCGCCAAGGAGAAGCTGAACGTCAACCAGGAGGAGCTCACCGAGCACCTCATGCGCCGCGCCGCCTCCTCCGGTATGTCCCCGGACGAGTTCGCCCAGGCGGTCGTCCAGAACAACCAGGTCCAGCTCCTCGTCGGCGAGGTCGCCCGGGGCAAGGCCCTGGCCCTGGTCGTGGAGTCCTCCACCGTGAAGGACACCAACGGCGAGATCGTCGACCTGGACGACGACGAGGACGAGGAGACCACGGAGGGCTCCGCCGAGTCCGCCGAGGAGACCCCGGCCGCGGCCGAGGCGGAGGGCTCCGCCGAGGAGAAGAACGAGGCCTGATCACCCCGCAGCCGGTGAATGCCTGACGACGGGCCCCTGGATCACTCGTGACCCAGGGGCCCGTCGGCCTACCTGAAGGCGGGCCGGGGGCCACAAGGCCCCGCTCGACCCAGCTCAGCGCATGCGCTGACAGCGAACAGTTCCCTTTGCGGGATTCACCGGCGGAGCCACCGCGTTAGGGTCCATGAAGACGAGGGCTGGGCTGTCGGTGAACGGCTCGGCCCCCGGAAGGGAAACGTGAAGACGGCCCGGCGCCGTCGTAAGACGAGCAGGTGGATACGTGACGAATCTGATGCCCTACGCCGCCGGAGAGCCTTCCATCGGCGGTGGCCTCGGCGACCAGGTCTACAACCGGCTGCTTGGCGAGCGGATCATCTTCCTCGGCCAGCCGGTCGACGACGACATTGCCAACAAGATCACCGCACAGCTGCTACTCCTTGCCGCGGACCCCGACAAGGACATCTACCTCTACATCAACAGCCCCGGCGGCTCCATCACGGCCGGCATGGCGATCTACGACACCATGCAGTTCATCAAGAACGACGTCGTGACGATCGCCATGGGTCTCGCGGCCTCGATGGGCCAGTTCCTGCTCAGCGCGGGCACTCCCGGCAAGCGCTTCGCGCTGCCGAACGCCGAGATCCTGATCCACCAGCCCTCGGCCGGCCTGGCCGGTTCGGCCTCGGACATCAAGATCCACGCCGAGCGGCTGCTGCACACCAAGAAGCGTATGGCGGAGCTCACCTCCCAGCACACCGGTCAGAGCGTCGAGCAGGTGACCCGTGACTCGGACCGTGACCGCTGGTTCGACGCCTTCGAGGCCAAGGAGTACGGCCTCATCGACGACGTGATCCCCACGGCCGCCGGTATGCCGGGCGGCGGCGGTACCGGGGCGGCCTGAGAGCCGAAGACGGCAGCAGGGCCACAGGGCGCTTCCCGGAGCCCCTGGAGCCCGCCGGGGGCGTCCCTGAGCCTCCCCGGGGCCGTCAGCGCCCTTCCCAGTCCCTCCAGCCCACCGCCCCAGCCCTCTTTCCAGGAGACACCGTGAACGACTTCCCCGGCAGCGGCATCTACGCCCGCACCGAGGCCGAGTACACCGGCCCCCGCGCCGAGTCCCGCTATGTCATCCCCCGCTTCGTCGAGCGCACCTCGCAGGGCATCCGTGAGTACGACCCGTACGCGAAGCTCTTCGAGGAGCGGGTGATCTTCCTCGGGGTGCAGATCGACGACGCCTCCGCCAACGACGTCATGGCGCAGCTGCTGTGCCTGGAGTCGATGGACCCCGACCGGGACATCTCGGTCTACATCAACAGCCCCGGCGGCTCCTTCACGGCGCTCACCGCGATCTACGACACGATGCAGTTCGTGAAGCCCGACATCCAGACGGTCTGCATGGGCCAGGCGGCCTCCGCCGCCGCGATCCTGCTGGCCGCGGGTACGCCGGGCAAGCGCATGGCGCTGCCGAACGCCCGGGTGCTGATCCACCAGCCGTACAGCGAGACGGGCCGCGGTCAGGTCTCCGACCTGGAGATCGCCGCCAACGAGATCCTCCGGATGCGTGGTCAGCTGGAGGACATGCTGGCCAAGCACTCCACCACGCCGATCGAGAAGATCCGCGAGGACATCGAGCGCGACAAGATCCTCACGGCCGAGGACGCGCTGTCGTACGGCCTGATCGACCAGATCATCTCCACGCGGAAGATGAACAACGACAACGTCCGCTGATCGCGAAAAGGATGTATCGTCTGCCGCCCCTTGGCATGGTTGGCACCGTTTGACCCAGTGCACGACAAGGTGCACGTCAAAGTGAACCGTGCCAAGGGGGGCCCGAACGAGGGGCCCGGCAAGGTACCGTCGACATAAGGCAGCACCAGGAGCCGCTGGATTCCAATCGTCCAGTCGACTCCCAGGCGAAGGGGAAGCACACCGTGGCACGCATCGGTGACGGCGGCGATCTGCTCAAGTGCTCGTTCTGCGGCAAGAGCCAGAAGCAGGTCAAGAAGCTCATCGCAGGGCCCGGTGTGTACATCTGCGACGAGTGCATCGACCTCTGCAACGAGATCATCGAGGAAGAACTCGCGGAGACCAGCGAGGTCCGCTGGGAGGAACTCCCGAAGCCCCGCGAGATCTACGAGTTCCTCGAGGGCTACGTGGTCGGCCAGGAGGCGGCCAAGAAGTCGCTCTCCGTAGCGGTCTACAACCACTACAAGCGCGTCCAGGCCGGTGAGAACGGCGGCGGTCAAAGCCGCGAGGACGCCATCGAGTTGGCGAAGTCCAACATCCTCCTGCTGGGTCCCACGGGCTCGGGCAAGACCCTCCTCGCCCAGACCCTCGCGCGCATGCTGAACGTCCCGTTCGCGATCGCGGACGCGACGGCGCTGACGGAGGCGGGGTACGTCGGCGAGGACGTCGAGAACATCCTGCTGAAGCTCATCCAGGCGGCCGACTACGACGTCAAGAAGGCCGAGACCGGGATCATCTACATCGACGAGATCGACAAGGTCGCGAGGAAGAGTGAAAACCCTTCCATCACGCGTGACGTGTCGGGCGAGGGCGTCCAGCAGGCCCTGTTGAAGATCCTGGAGGGCACCACGGCGTCGGTTCCGCCCCAGGGCGGCCGTAAGCACCCCCACCAGGAGTTCATCCAGATCGACACGACGAACGTGCTGTTCATCGTGGGCGGTGCCTTCTCCGGCCTGGAGAAGATCATCGAGTCCCGGGCCGGCGCCAAGGGCATCGGCTTCGGCGCGACGATCCGCTCCAAGCGCGAGCTGGAGTCCAAGGACCAGTTCGAGGCCGTCATGCCGGAGGACCTGGTCAAGTTCGGCATGATCCCGGAGTTCATCGGCCGTCTGCCCGTCATCACCTCGGTCCACAACCTGGACCGCGAGGCGCTGCTCCAGATTCTCATCGAGCCCCGCAACGCGCTGGTGAAGCAGTACCAGCGCCTCTTCGAACTCGACGGCGTGGAGCTGGACTTCGAGCGCGAGGCCCTCGAAGCCATCGCCGACCAGGCCATCCTCCGCCAGACCGGCGCCCGCGGCCTGCGCGCCATCATGGAGGAAGTCCTGATGTCGGTCATGTACGAGGTCCCGTCCCGCAAGGACGTCGCCCGTGTCGTCATCACGGCGGACGTCGTCCGCTCGAACGTCAACCCGACCCTGATCCCACGCGACGCACGGGGCCGGGGACCGGGGGAGCAGAAGACGGCGTAGCCGCCCAATACCGTACCGAGAAGGGGCGCCCGATGAGTTGGGCGCCCCTTTTGGTTTGCTGCTCTACCCATGTCATGTCATGGGTAGGCGCTCTTGATGGCTGCTAGTGGATGCAGGTCGCTACAACGTACTTCGCGGGGATCTGAAAATTGGACGAGATGCGCACCCAGACCGTTGAGCGGTTGCCGCACGCTGTATAGGCGCTGCCGTTGGTTACGGTGGCATAGATACAGACTTGGCTCCCCCTCGCTCGGGTTCCGACCGACGGCCATTCAGAGCCAGGCCCCGTTCGCACCTGAATGGTCTGTTCTACCGTGTGCTCACAGCTTGCTGCCTCTGCCGGTGATGCTGTCAGACCGACCATGCCTGACGCGGCGACTATGGCCGCCATAACACCGGCAACGCGCTTATGCATAGCACACCCCATGTTCGATTGTCGTGGTCATGATCAACGCAGCATAGCAAGTGGGCGTCTCCGGTAGAGGGCGCTCCGCTGGGGCTGGCCATATCGGTGCGCCGACCGACGCAATCGTCTGGGGTGCAATAGCGGAGCCCCGGTCGCGGTCGACCGAGGCTCCGTGTGAGCGTGAGTGGCGCTACGCCTTGACGCGCACGTCCTTGCGGAAGTTGGCGGCCTTGTCGGCTGCGCCGCTCAGATCCGCGCCCTTGCCGGCCATCGCGGACGCCATGTCGGCGTAGATCACCACGCCGATGGTGCTGTGGTCGCCCCAGATGCAGATCGGCACGCTCATCTTGCTAGGGCCGCCCGCTGAGGAGTCACCTTCGAACTTGGTCTCCTGGCACTTGAGGACCGCGCCGTCCAGCGCCTCCGGCGTGAAGGCCTCGGGACTGCCCACGAGTTCACCGGTGTCCGAGGAGTCCTTGCTCGCTTCTTTCTTCATGTCGGAGAACATGGCGTCGACCACCGATTCGGGGTCGTCGATCTCGCCGTACACGCCCATGAAGTTGATCATCTGCGCGGACAACGGATTGCTCTCGTCCCCGGCCTGATATCCAGCGCTCACGTCCTTGGCGTTCTTGACGCCGTGGTCTTCGGCTTCCTTGAGGTCGTCCTCGCTGAAGCCACCGCTGCCGGCGCTGCTGGACTTCTTGAACTCGCCGTTGAGCACCTTCGCCGGTGTAGTCAGCTTGTGCGGGCCGTCGTCCGCGATGTCCGCGCCCCCGCTCCCGCCGAGGACGAAGTACGCGCCCACCGCCACCGCCGCCACCACGGCGACCGCGCCCAGGATGATGCCGACCTTCTTGCCGCCGCCCGAGGGGACCGGCGGCTGGGGGACGGTCGGGTAGGGCTGCTGGCCGTAGGGGGCCTGGGGCTGGCCGTAGGGCGGGGTCTGGGGCGGGACGCCCTGGGGGGCCTGCTGGGGGTACCCGTAACCCGGCTGCGCCGGCGGCGCCTGCTGGGGGTAGCCGTAGCCGGGCTGGGGGGCGGCCTGCGGCGGCTGCTGGCCGTAGGGGCCCGGCTGTCCGTACGGTCCGGGCTGCTGGGGCTGCCCGCCGTACGGGCCCGGCTGGTTGTAGCTCATGTTCTGGGTTCCCCTCCAGATGCTTATGTGTTCCTGACATCCTGGCGCAAACTCGATGGGTCCCACGCACCGGGGGCCACACCGTTACGGAAGAATCGGGTTTCGGGACCACCCCGTGACACCCCTAAACTGAGCGGGTGACCGAGAACGCTCAGCAGCAGCCTCCAGCGCCCGCCACCGATCTGCCGACCCAGTACGCGCCGGCCGATGTAGAGGGGGCGCTGTACGAGCGCTGGGTAGAGCGTGGTTACTTCGCGGCCGACGCCAAGAGCGACAAGCCCGCGTACACCATCGTCATCCCGCCGCCGAACGTCACCGGCAGCCTGCACCTCGGGCACGCCTTCCAGCACACCCTCATGGACGCCCTGACCCGGCGTAAGCGCATGCAGGGGTACGAGTCGCTGTGGCTCCCCGGCATGGACCACGCCGGCATCGCCACGCAGAACAAGGTCGAGCAGCAGCTCGCCGAAGAGGGCAAGTCCCGCCACGACTTGGGGCGCGAGGAGTTCGTCGAGCGCGTCTGGCAATGGAAGGAGGAGTACGGCGGCAAGATCCTCGGCCAGATGCGACGGCTGGGCGACGGCGTCGACTGGGACCGTGAGCGGTTCACCATGGACGAAGGTCTGTCCAAGGCCGTCCAGACCATCTTCAAGCGGCTCTACGACGACGAGTTGATCTACCGCGCCGAGCGCATCATCAACTGGTGTCCCCGCTGTCTCACCGCGATCTCCGACATCGAGGTCGAGCACCAGGAGGACGCCGGCGAGCTGGTCTCCATCCGGTACGGCGAGGGCGAGGACTCCGTCGTCGTCGCCACCACCCGCGCGGAGACGATGCTCGGCGACACCGCGGTCGCCGTCCACCCGGACGACGAGCGGTACCGGCACCTCATCGGCAAGCTGATCAAGCTGCCGCTGACCGACCGCAGCATCCCGGTCGTCGCGGACACCCACGTCGACCCCGAGTTCGGCACGGGCGCGGTCAAGGTGACCCCCGCCCACGACCCGAACGACTTCGCGATCGGCCAGCGCCACGACCTGCCGTCCATGACGATCATGGACGAGCACGGTGTCATCACCGTCCACGGCCCCTTCCTCGGCCAGGACCGCTTCGAGGCCCGCTCGGCCGTCGTCGGCGCGCTGCGCTCGCAGGGCCGCATCGTCGCCGAGAAGCGCCCGTACACCCACTCCGTCGGCCACTGCTCGCGCTGCAAGACCACGGTCGAGCCGCGGCTGTCCATGCAGTGGTGGGTCAAGGTCGGGCCCCTCGCCAAGGCGGCCGGTGACGCCGTCCGCGACGGCCGGGTCAAGATCCACCCCGAGGACATGTCGAAGCGCTACTTCGACTGGGTCGACAACATGTACGACTGGTGCATCTCGCGCCAGCTGTGGTGGGGCCACCGCATCCCGGTCTGGTACGGCCCCGACGGCGAGACGGTCTGCGTCGGCCCCGACGAGCAGCCGCCCGGCACGGAGGCCGAGGGCTGGACCCAGGACACCGACGTCCTGGACACCTGGTTCTCCTCCGGTCTGTGGCCGTTCTCCACGCTCGGCTGGCCCGAACAGACCGAGGACCTGCGGAAGTTCTACTCCACCGACGTCCTGCTCACCGGCCACGACATCATCTTCTTCTGGGTCGCCCGGATGATGATGTTCGGCCTCTACGCCATGGACGGCGAGGTCCCGTTCAAGACCATCGCCCTGACCGGCCTGGTCCGCGACGAGCGCGGCAAGAAGATGTCGAAGTCCTTCGGCAACGTCGTCGACCCGCTCGACTGGATGGACAAGTACGGCTCCGACGCGCTCCGCTTCACCCTGGCGCGCGGCGCCAACCCGGGCACCGACGTCCCGATCGGCGAGGACTGGGTCCAGGCCTCCCGCAACTTCGCCAACAAGATCTGGAACGCCACCCGCTTCGCGCTGATGAACGGCGCGACGGTCCAGGGCCCGCTCCCGGAGGCGTCGAAGCTCTCGGCGACCGACCGCTGGATCCTCGCCCGTCTCAACGAGACGGTCGCGCAGGTCGACGCGTACTACGAGGACTTCCAGTTCGCCAAGCTCAGCGACGCCCTGTTCCACTTCGCTTGGGACGAGGTCTTCGACTGGTACGTCGAGCTGTCCAAGACGACGTTCCAGGCGGGCGGCGAGGCGGCCGAGGTCAGCCAGCGCGTCCTGGGCGAGGTCCTGGACGTCACGCTGCGTCTCCTCCACCCGGTCGTCCCGTTCGTCACGGACACCCTGTGGACGACGCTGACGGGCGGCGAGTCCCTGGTCATCGCCGACTGGCCCCAGGACAGTGGCTTCCGCGACGACGCCGCCGAGCGCGAGATCGAGCTGGTCCAGCAGGTCGTCACCGAGGTCCGCCGCTTCCGCGCCGACCAGGGCCTCCAGCCCGGTCAGCGCGTCCCGGCCCGCCTCACGCTCGACGGTACGGCCCTGGCACCGCACGAGGCCGCGATCCGTCAGCTCCTGCGCCTGCAGCCCGAGGGCGAGGGCTTCTCGGCGACCGCGACCCTGCCGGTGGCGGGCGCCGAGGTCGCGCTCGACCTCTCCGGCGTCATCGACGTCGCCGCCGAGCGCAAGCGTCTCGCGAAGGACCTCGCGGCGGCCGAGAAGGAGAAGGCCCAGGCCACCGCCAAGCTCGGCAACGAGGCGTTCCTCGCCAAGGCCCCGGACAACGTGGTGGACAAGATCCGCGGCCGCCTGGCGAAGGCGGACGAGGACATCGCCCGCATCGCCGCGCAGCTGGACCGGCTGCCCCAGGCATAGCCGTTCGCAGGCAGGCGAAGGCCCCCGGTACTGCTCGGGCACCGGGGGCCTTCGCCTGCTGTGGGCAGGTGGAAGGGGCAACGGGGAGCTGCCGGTCCTCAAGGGGCGCGGGGAACCGCGCGACCGGCCACACACCACCCGCGGCCGCCCCGCAACGGGCACCCCCGAGCTCTCAGGCGCCCCAGGCCCGGCGGAGCCCCACCCGTAGACTGACCCCGTGAGCGAACGCAGTGACACGCAGCCCGACCCGATCGACCCGTTCGAGGAGATCATCGCCGCGGAGACCGACAGGGATCCCGACCTCGCGGTGATCGAGGCCGGCAGTCGCACCCTGCGTGCCCAGGGCGGCGCGGCGCAGGCCGACGACGTGCCGTCCCGCCCCACCGACCCGGCCGTCGACAAGGCACTGCGCGCGGTCGAGACCGACCTCGCGACCCGCTGGGGCGAGACCAAGCTGGAGCCCTCGGTCACCCGGATCGCCGCGCTGATGGACGTCCTGGGCGAGCCGCAGCGGTCGTACCCCTCCATCCACATCACCGGCACCAACGGCAAGACCTCCACCGCCCGCATGATCGAGGCCCTCCTCGGCGCCTTCGAGCTGCGCACCGGCCGGTACACCTCCCCGCACGTCCAGTCGATCACCGAGCGCATCAGCCTCGACGGCGCCCCGATCTCCGCCGAGCGGTTCATCGAGACGTACGAGGACGTCAAGCCGTACATCGAGATGGTCGACTCCCAGCAGGAGTACCGGCTCTCCTTCTTCGAGGTGCTGACCGGCATGGCGTACGCCGCCTTCGCCGACGCGCCCGTGGACGTGGCCGTCGTCGAGGTCGGGATGGGCGGCACCTGGGACGCCACCAACGTCATCGACGGGGACGTCGCCGTCGTCACCCCCATCGACCTCGACCACACCGACCGGCTCGGGACGACCCCCGCCGAGATCGCCGTGGAGAAGGCCGGGATCGTCAAGCAGGACGCGACCGTGATCCTGGCGCAGCAGCCGGTGGACGCGGCGCAGGTGATGCTGAAGAAGGCCGTGGAGGTCGACGCGACGGTGGCCCGCGAGGGCCTGGAGTTCGGTGTCGTCGGGCGGCAGGTCGCGGTCGGCGGGCAGATGGTGACCCTGCGCGGCCTCGGCGGCGAGTACCCCGAGGTCTATCTCCCGCTGCACGGCCCGTACCAGGCGCACAACGCGGCCGTGGCGCTCGCCGCCGTCGAGGCGTTCTTCGGCGTCGGCTCGCAGCGTCCGGAACCGCTCGACCTGGACACGGTCCGCAAGGCGTTCGCGTCGGTCTCCTCACCGGGACGCCTCGAAGTCGTGCGCCGGTCCCCGACCGTCGTGCTCGACGCCGCCCACAACCCGGCGGGCGCGCGGGCCACGGCCGAGGCGGTCGGCGAGGCGTTCGACTTCAGCCGGCTCATCGGTGTGGTCGGCGCCAGCGGCGAAAAGGACGTACGGGGTCTCCTGGAGGCCTTCGAGCCGATCTTCGCCGAGGTCGTGATCACGCAGAACACCAGCCACCGGGCGATGGACGCCGACGAACTGGCCGGGATCGCGGTCGAGGTGTTCGGGGAGGAGCGGGTGCAGGTCGAACCGCGGCTGCCGGACGCCCTGGAGGCGGCGATCACGCTCGCCGAGGAGGAGGGCGAGTTCGCGGGCGGTGGCGTCCTCGTCACCGGTTCCGTCATCACCGTCGGCGAGGCCCGGCTGCTGCTGGGGAAGGGCTGAGTTCCACGATGCGTACCCTCTGTGCTTCGACCCTGATCGGCGAGTTCTTCGTGATCGGCTTCGCGGGTCTGGTCGCCATGAAGGATCCCGAGCTGGCCATGTCGACGGTCTGGACGGTCAGCGGCGTCGCCATGTTCCTGTGCGTCCTGCTGTGCGGCCTCGTCACCCGGCCCGGTGGAGTCCAGCTCGGCTGGGCCCTGCAGATCGCGCTGATCCTCTCCGGTTTCTTCGTCCCGACCATGTTCTTCATGGGCGCGGTCTTCGCCGCCCTGTGGTGGGCGTCGGTCCATTACGGGCGGAAGGTCGACGAGGCGAAGGCCCGGTTCGCGGCCCAGGCGGCCACCGGGGCCGGCGCCGGAGGCTCCTGAGCCGGGTCGAGCCGGGCCGATGCCCAGGCCCGGCCCTCCTGACGCTGCGTAACACCGGGGCGGAGGCGCCCTGTAGCCTCTGAGCTCCGCACCCGTGTGAATTGAAGGAGTCACCACCGTGAGCCAGCGCACCCTCGTCCTGCTCAAGCCCGACGCCGTCCGGCGTGGCCTGACCGGCGAGATCATCAGCCGTATCGAGCGGAAGGCCGGCTGGCAGATCACCGCGCTGGAGCAGCGGACCCTGGACCAGGACACGCTGGAGCAGCACTACGGCGAGCACAAGGGCAAGCCGTTCTACGAGCCGCTCGTCGCGTTCATGGCCTCCGGACCGGTCGTCGCGCTGATCGTCGAGGGTGAGCGCGTCATCGAAGGGGTGCGGGCGCTGGCCGGCCCGACCGACCCGATCGCCGCGCAGCCCGGTTCCATCCGGGGCGACTACGGCGTGATCGTGCGGGAGAACCTGATCCACGCGTCGGACTCGGAGGAGTCCGCGGAGCGCGAGGTGAAGATCTTCTTCCCCGGGCGCGCGTAGCGACATGCGCGACGGCGGGGGCCGGTGATCCGTCCCGTCCCCGCCGCCCTTACTCTTCTCGCGACACTCGGCCACCACCCGACCGGCCTACACCGGCTGACCAGCCATCCCGCGCGAAATCCGGCCGTACAACGGCATATGCGCGGCGATCGGGGGAACGCGCACCCCCGATGGATCGTCTCCAGAGGCGAGGCGACGCATCGCATGCCCACAATGGCGAAGACCCTCGCGCAGTGTTCGTGCGGGCGAGACTACGATGTAAGCCTTCACGTCACAGCACCCACTTCGCCGACCCGAAAAGCCTGAAAAGCTCTCAAAAGCCGTCAGCGCTCCACTTGGGAAGGCCACACGAATCCTGATGGGGAACTCAATGTCGTTCATCGGCCGTGACATGGCTGTCGACCTCGGGACCGCCAACACGCTGGTGTACGTCAGGGGTCGCGGGATCGTACTGAACGAGCCGTCCGTCGTCGCGATCAACACCAACACCGGTGGAATTCTCGCGGTCGGCGCGGAGGCCAAGAAGATGATCGGGCGGACGCCCGGCAACATCGTTGCCGTACGTCCGCTGAAGGACGGTGTCATCGCCGACTTCGAGATCACCGAGCGGATGCTCCGCTACTTCATCCTGAAGATCCACAAGCGGCGGTATCTCGCCCGTCCCCGGGTCGTCGTCTGCGTGCCGTCCGGCATCACCGGTGTCGAGCGCCGCGCCGTCATCGAGGCGTCCTCCCAGGCGGGCGCCCGTCAGGTGCACATCATCGAGGAGCCCATGGCCGCGGCCATCGGCTCCGGCCTGCCGGTCCACGAGGCCACGGGCAACATGGTGGTGGACATCGGCGGCGGCACCACGGAGGTCGCGGTCATCTCCCTCGGCGGCATCGTCACCGCCCAGTCCATCCGCGTCGCGGGCGACGAGTTGGACAACGCGATCATCCAGCACATCAAGAAGGAGTACTCACTCCTTCTGGGTGAGCGGACGGCCGAACAGATCAAGATCACGATCGGTTCGGCGTACGACCTCGACGCTGACGAGCACACCGAGATCCGCGGCCGGGACCTGGTGTCCGGGCTGCCCAAGACCGTCGTCATCTCCGCGGGGGAAGTGCGGAAGGCGATCGAGGAACCCGTCAACGCCATCGTCGATGCCGTCAAGACGACCCTCGACAAGTGCCCGCCGGAACTCTCCGGCGACATCATGGACCGCGGCATCGTCCTGACCGGTGGCGGCGCCCTGCTCCGCGGTCTCGACGAGCGGCTGCGCCGGGAGACCGGAATGCCGATCCACATCGCCGAGGACCCGCTGGACAGCGTGGCGCTCGGCTCCGGCAAGTGCGTCGAGGAGTTCGAGGCGTTGCAGCAGGTGCTCGACGCCCAGCCCCGCAGATGAAGTAACACTTCGATTCCGCCGTACGGGACGTTCTCTTCTCGTGCGGCGGATCGTTGATATCGAGGCATAAGCTCCCACAAAGCGCCCCTGTCGTTCCCGTCTCGGGATTCCCAGGGGCTACCCGAATTCCCCCATTCCTGTCGAATTCCTATGAGGAAGGCACGGCCGCCGCACGTGAGGGACACACGAGAGAGCCGGCTGCTCCTGGTGCTGCTGATCGCCGTCGCGTTCGCGCTGATCACGGTCGACATCCGCGGCGGGGAGGACTCACCGGTCGACGGTGCCCGACGTGGAGCCGCCACCGTCTTCGGCCCGATCGAGGACGGTGTGTCGACCGCCGTCGACCCCATCGGCAACGCCATAAGCGCCGTCCGTGACTCCGGCTCCCGCCACGACCGCCTCGCCGCGCTGGAGAAGGAGAACGCCGAACTGAAGGCGTCCCTCGGCAGCGACGACCGCAACCGCAGCCGGAGCAAGCAGCTCGACAAGATCCTCAGGACCGCGGCGAACGGCCGGTACGGCATCAAGGGCGCCGAGGTCATCGCCATAGGAGCGGCCCAGGGCTTCTCCTGGACCGTCACCATCGACATCGGCAGCGACGACGGCATCACCCGTGACATGACCGTCCTCAACGGCGACGGGCTCGTCGGCCGCGTCACCACCGTCGGACCGAACACCGCCACCGTGCTCCTCGCCAACGACCCCGACTTCACCGTCGGCACCCGTATGGAGTCCACCGACGAACTCGGTTTCGCCTCCGGTCAGGGCGACCGCCCGCTGCGCGTCGAACTGCTCAACGGCAAGGCCAAGGTGAAGGCGGGCGACCGCCTCGTCACCTTCGGCTCCCAGGCCGACAAGCCGTTCGTGCCGGGCGTCCCGGTCGGCCTCGTCTCCCGCGTCGACCCCTCCGGCGGTGACCTCACCCGCACGATCTACGTCAAGCCGTTCGTCTCCTTCACCCGGCTCGACATCGTCGGCGTCGTCGTCCAGCCGCCCCGCAAGGACCCGCGCGACACCGTCTTGCCGAACAGGCCGAAGACCACGCCCACCCCGACCGTGACGGTGACGGTCACCCCGGGCGCGGACGAACTCGCCGAAGGCGCCGACGGACAGCCGCAAGAGCAGTAGACGTAGGACAGTAGGAGCTGACCCCCTGATGCGCTTCAACCGGATGCTGCTCTCCACCACCCTGGTGATCGTCGCCCTGGTGATCCAGGTGAGCGTCCTCGCCAGACTCCATCTCCCGGGCGCCGTACCGGACCTGGTGCTCCTCACCGTGCTCGGCCTCGCCCTGGTCTACGGCCACGTCGGCGGCGCCCTCATCGGCTTCGGCGCCGGGCTGCTGTCCGACCTCGCGCCACCCGCCGACCACGCGGCCGGGCGGTACGCCCTCGTCCTGTGCGTCATCGGCTACCTCGCCGGCCTGGCGAAGCCCGAGACGGGCCGGCTGAAGTCGGCGACCGGGCCCATGGCCGTGGTCGTCGTCGCCGCGCTCGGCGCGACCCTGCTGTACGCCGGAGTCGGCGCCCTCGTCGGCGACGACGCGGCCCGCCATGTCGGCCTGTCCAGCCTGCTGTTCACCGCCGCGCTCTACGACCTGCTGCTCGCGCCCTTCGTCGTCCCCGGCGTCATGGCGCTCGCCCGCCGCGCCGACAACAACCCGCTCGCCGAGACGGGTGGCGCCGCCAAGACCTCCGACGTCGCGTCCGGCTGGCTCTCCTCCGGTACCGGACTGCGTATCGGCAGCCAGCGCGGAGGACTGCGGATGAAGGCCGCACGCTCACGGGCGGCCAGGGCGGGACGCATCAAGGGGGTCAAGCGGCTGTGAGGGCGGGGCTATGGGAATCGGGAACCGATCACGGCCGAGCGGTGTACCCCATGTACCGGCAATCCGCGCACGGCCCGCACACGTACTGAGAGGGGGAGACAGGCAGTGACCAACATCCCGGAGACCGGGCGGACCCCACGGGTCCAGATCCGGCTCGTCATCATCCAGATCCTCGTCTTCTCGCTCCTCGGCACCCTCGGCGGCCGCCTCTGGTACCTCCAGATCCGTGAAGGCGACGCCTACGCCAAGGAGGCCTCCGGCAACCACGTCCAGCAGGTCGTCCAGCCCGCCGTGCGCGGCTCGATCCTGGACGCCCGCGGAGTGCCCATCGCCGACAACGAGACCCGGCTGGTCGTCTCCGCCTCCCGCACCGACCTGCTGAAGATGGACGACGACGGCAAGGCCGTCCTCACCAAGCTCGCCGGTGTCCTGGACATGAAGCCCCAGGACGTCATGGACAAGGTCCGCCTCTGCGACTCCGAGACCCCCCAGCCCTGCTGGAACGGCTCGCCCTACCAGCCCATCCCCATCACCGACGAGGCCACCGCCAAGCAGGCCCTGCAGATCCGCGAGCGCTCCGAGGACTTCCCCGGCATCACCGCCGAGCCCCAGGCCGTCCGCCGGTACGCCAGCCCCGGCGGCTCCAAGACCTCGCAGGTCCTCGGCTACCTCTCGCCGGTCACCGACGAGGAGATCACCAAGGCCCAGGACACCGACTCGCCGTATCTGCGCTCCGACCAGGTCGGCCGCTCCGGCCTGGAGCGCCAGTACGACAAAGAGCTGCGCGGCAAGGCCGGCGTCACCCGCTACGAGGTCGACAACCTCGGCCGCGTCATCGGTGAGGCCGAGGCCGACCCCGCCCAGCCCGGTGCCAACCTGGTCACCAGCGTCGACGCCCGCGTGCAGCGCATCGCCGAGTACGAACTCAACGAGGCGATGAAGGAGGCCCGCAAGCAGAACGACCGCAACACGGGCACGAACTACAAGGCCGACTCCGGCGCCGTCGTCGTGATGGAGGCCAAGACCGGCCGCGTCGTCGCCATGGCCTCCAACCCGGACTACGACCCGAACGCCTGGGTCGGCGGCATCTCCGCCAAGGACTACGCCAGACTCACCGGCAAGAAGTCCAACTACCCGCTGCTGAACCGCGCGATCCAGGGCCAGTCGGCCCCCGGCTCCATCTTCAAGGTGGTCCCGACCGCCGCCGCGGTGAACGCCGGCTACTCCTTCAACGGCCCCTACGAATGCTCCAGTTCGTACTCGATCGGCGGCCAGGTCTTCAAGAACTTCGAGTCCCAGAGCCACGGCGGAATCAGCCTCGGCAAGGCCCTGGAGGTGTCCTGCGACACCGTCTTCTACCGCCTCGCCCACGAGGAGTGGAAGCGCGACGGAGGCATCAAGCCCAAGAAGGGCGCCAACAACTGGTTCTACAAGACCGCCCACCAGTTCGGCCTCGGCGCCGAGACCGGCATCGACCTGCCCAACGAGGTCACCGGCCGCATCCCGGACCGCAAGTGGAAGCTGGACTATTGGAAGGCCAACAAGGACGCCTGGTGCAAGTACGGCAAGAAGGGCGGCACGTACGCCGAGCAGATCGCGTACGAGAACTGCCTCGAAGGCAACCGCATGCGCGCCGGTGACTCCGTCAACTACTCCATCGGCCAGGGCGACACCCTCGTCACCCCGATCCAGATGGCCACCATCTACGCGGCCATCGCCAACGGCGGCACCCTCTACGACCCCACCGTGGGCAAGGCCGTCATCAGCGCCGACGGCAAGCGCGTGCAGGAGATCGCCCCCAAGTCGCACGGCAAGCTGCCGATGACGAAGAAGACCCACGACGAGATAGACGAAGCCCTCGAAGGGGTCGCGACCCGCGGTACGGCCGCCTGGCGCTTCCAGGGCTGGCCGCAGGACAAGATCCCCATGCACGCCAAGACCGGTACGGCCGAGGTCTACGGCAAGCAGACGACGTCCTGGTTCGCCACCTACACCAAGGACTACTCGATCGTCATGACGATCTCCCAGGGTGGTACGGGCTCCGGCGCCTCGGCCCCCGCCGTGCGCAAGCTGTACAACGCGCTGTACGGCGTCTCCGAGGACGGCAAGATCGACAAGAGGAAGGCGCTGCTGCCCACCCCGCAGAAGGGCCTGCCGAAGATCGAGCCCGACGGCTCGATCGACAGCCCGAAGCTCGGCACCTACCCGCCGAAGAAGACCGAGAAGGACGCCGCGGAGGACGGCACCCAGACCGTCGCCGCCGGCCCGCTCGCCCAGCCGGTGTCCTTCGACGGCCCGCCGGCGATCGTCGGCACGCGCGGCGGCGGCAACCGCGCCGCACGCCGGCGCACGGACCGCGGCCGACGGCGGAAGGGCAGCGGCACAGATCCCCGCGACAGCGGCACAGACCGCCGCCGGAGCGGCACGGGGCGGAGGACGTCCGTATGACCGGCAACAGTTTCTCCGTCTCCGGGTACGGGCCCGAACGCTCCGGCTGGACCCGGCTGTTCGCCCGTGACTCGCTCGCCCGCCGACTCGACTGGCCGATACTGTTCTCGGCCATCGCGCTCTCCCTGATCGGCGCCGCCCTCGTCTACTCGGCGACCCGTAACCGCACGGAACTCAACCAGGGCGACCCGTACTACTTCCTCTTCCGGCACCTGCTCAACACCGGCATCGGCTTCGCCCTGATGATCGGCACGGTCTGGCTCGGACACCGCACCCTGCGCACGGCCGTACCGATCCTGTACGGCATCTCGGTCCTGCTGATCCTGCTGGTGCTGACCCCGCTGGGCGCGACGATCAACGGCGCCCACGCGTGGATCGTCATCGGCGGCGGCTTCTCGCTCCAGCCCTCCGAGTTCGTGAAGATCACGATCATCCTGGGCATGGCGATGCTGCTGGCGGCCCGGGTGGACGCGGGCGACAAGGCCCACCCCGACCACCGCACGGTCGTGCAGGCCCTCGGCCTCGCCGCCGTGCCGATACTGATCGTCCTGCTCATGCCCGACCTCGGCTCGGTCATGGTCATGGTGGTCATCGTGCTGGGGGTCCTGCTCACCTCCGGCGCGTCCAACCGGTGGGTCCTCGGCCTCATCGGCACGGGCGCGATGGGCGCGATCGCCGTCTGGCAGCTCGGCGTGCTCGACGAGTACCAGATCAACCGCTTCGCCGCCTTCGCCAACCCTGAACTCGACCCGGCAGGCGTCGGCTACAACACCAACCAGGCCCGCATCGCCATCGGCTCCGGCGGACTCCTCGGCACCGGGCTGTTCAAGGGCTCGCAGACCACCGGACAGTTCGTGCCCGAGCAGCAGACCGACTTCGTCTTCACGGTGGCGGGGGAGGAGCTGGGGTTCGTGGGCGCCGGACTGATCATCCTGCTGCTCGGTGTCGTCCTGTGGCGCGCCTGCCGCATCGCCCGCGAGACCACCGAGCTGTACGGCACGATCGTCGCGGGCGGCATCATCGCCTGGTTCGCCTTCCAGGCCTTCGAGAACATCGGAATGACCCTCGGCATCATGCCGGTGGCGGGACTGCCCCTGCCCTTCGTTTCGTACGGCGGATCGTCGATGTTCGCTGTGTGGGTGGCGGTGGGACTGCTGCAGTCCATCCGGGTGGAGCGGCCGATGTCCGCCTAGGGCTGCGCCGCCCCGGGGCAGGCTTCCGCTCTCCTGTCGGAGCATGGTGGTCTGCCCCTTTGCCTGAAGTGGGACTAGATTCATTTCATGGCGGACACCAAGCGTGAGATCGAGCGGAAGTACGAGTCCGACGAGAGCGGCCTGCCCGATCTCACCGGCGTGGCCGGGGTCGCGACCGTCATGGACAAGGGTGTGGCGGAGCTGGACGCCGTCTACTACGACACCCCCGACGCACGCCTGGCCGCCGCCTCCATCACCCTGCGCCGCCGCACGGGAGGCGGCGACGCCGGCTGGCATCTGAAGCTCCCCGTCTCGGCGGGTGTACGGGACGAGATCCGGGCCCCGCTGTCCGACACGCTGCCGCACGAACTCAAGGGACTCGTGCGCTCCCGGGTCAGGGGAGCCGAACTGGTCCCGCTGGTCCGTCTCCTCTCCACCCGCGACGTCAGTGAACTCCTCGACGCGAACGGCACCCTCCTCGCCGAGGTCAGCGTCGACGCCGTGGTCGCCGAGCGGCTCACCGAGGACGGCCGGACCGCCCAGTGGTCCGAGATCGAGGTGGAACTCGCCGACGACGGTGACCCCGCCTTCCTCGACAAGGTCGACAAGAAGCTGCGCAAGGCGGGCGTACGGCCGTCGGAATCGCCGTCGAAACTGGCCAGGGCCCTGCAGGAGACGGCACCGAAGAAGGGCGGAAAGAAGGACCGGAAGAAGGACCGGAAGAAGGCTGGGACGGCGGCTCCGGGCGAGCCCGTCACCCCCGGGGATCATGTTCTCGCCTACGTTCGCGCCCAGCGTGACGCGATCGTCGAGCTCGATCCCGCCGTCCGCCGGGACGTCTTCGACTCCGTCCACAGCATGCGGGTCGCCACGCGCCGACTGCGCAGCACCTTTAAGTCGTTCGGGAAGGTGCTGGACCGGGCCGTCACGGACCCGATCGGCGAGGAACTGAAGTGGCTCGCGGGGGAGCTGGGTGTCGACCGCGACCAGGAGGTTCTGACGGAACGGCTCACCGAGGCGCTGGACAGCCTCCCCGAGAGCCTGGTGACGGGCCCGGTCCACGCACGGCTGCGCGCCTGGTCGCGAAAGGACGGCGGTACCGGCCCCCGGCGCGAACTGATCGAGGTACTGGACGGAGAGCGGTATCTGGCCCTGCTGACCTCCCTCGACGCCGTGATCGCGGACCCGCCGCTGCTCGCGGCCGCCGAGGGCGACCCCGAGAAGGTGATCACCAAGGCGGTCAGGAAGGACTTCGCCAAGGTGGCGGCCCTGGTGGAGGAGGCCCTGGCGCAGCCGTCCGGCACAGACCGCGACCTCGCCATGCACGAGGCCCGCAAGAAGACCAAGCGCACCCGGTACGCGGCCGAAGCGGCACACCCCCTGCTGGGCAGGCCGGCCAAGGCACTCGTCAAGGACATGAAGTCCCTGCAGACCCTCCTCGGCGACCACCAGGACAGCGTGATGGCCCGCGAGGCCCTGCGCGACCTCGCCCACCAGGCCCACGCGGCACCGGGAGAGAGCGCCTTCACGTACGGACTGCTGTACGGCAGGGAGGAACGGCGGGCGGAGCTGGCGGAGGAAGCGCTGCCGGAGACGTGGGCGAAGGTCAGCGCGGACATGCCCTTCTGAGGTCGGACGGTCCGGCCGTCCGCCGGTCACTGGTGAGCGGACGTGCGAGGGGTGTCTCCCGGGGCGTTACGCTAGATGGTCACCCCCCGTCCGCTCACGAAGGTAACCCCCGCGATGTCTGTCGAGTCGGTCTTCCCACAGCTCGAGGCCCTGCTGCCGCATGTGCAGAAGCCGATCCAGTACGTGGGCGGTGAGCTCAACTCCACCGTCAAGCCCTGGGAGTCCAGCGACGTCCGCTGGGCGCTCATGTACCCGGACGCGTACGAGGTCGGTCTGCCCAACCAGGGCGTCATGATCCTCTACGAGGTACTGAACGAGCGCGAGGGCGTCCTCGCCGAGCGCACGTACAGCGTCTGGCCGGACCTGGAAGCGCTGATGCGGGAGCACGGCGTCCCGCAGTTCACCGTCGACAGCCACCGCCCGGTGAAGGCCTTCGACGTGTTCGGTCTGTCCTTCTCCACGGAGCTGGGCTACACCAACATGCTGACCGCGCTGGATCTGGCCGGGATCCCCCTGGAGTCCAGGGACCGCACGCTCGACGACCCGATCGTGCTGGCCGGCGGCCACGCGGCCTTCAACCCCGAGCCGATCGCCGACTTCATCGACGCGGCGATCATCGGCGACGGCGAGCAGGCCGTGCTCGACATGACCGAGATCATCCGCGCCTGGAAGGCGGAGGGCCGGCCCGGCGGCCGCGAGGAGGTCCTCTTCCGCCTCGCGAAGACGGGATCGGTGTACATCCCGGCGTTCTACGACGTGGAGTACCTCCCCGACGGCCGCATCGGCCGCGTCGTACCGAACAAGTCCGGTGTCCCGTGGCGGGTGTCCAAGCACACCGTCATGGACCTGGACGAGTGGCCCTACCCCAAGCAGCCCCTGGTCCCGCTCGCCGAGACGGTCCACGAGCGGATGTCGGTGGAGATCTTCCGCGGCTGCACGCGTGGCTGCCGCTTCTGCCAGGCGGGCATGATCACCCGCCCGGTCCGTGAGCGTTCCATCACGGGCATCGGCGAGATGGTCGAGAAGGGCCTCAAGGCGACGGGCTTCGAGGAGGTCGGCCTCCTCTCCCTCTCCTCCGCCGACCACAGCGAGATCGGCGACATCGCCAAGGGCCTCGCGGACCGGTACGAGGAGGACAAGATCGGTCTGTCCCTCCCCTCGACCCGCGTGGACGCCTTCAACGTCGACCTGGCGAACGAACTGACGCGCAACGGCCGTCGCTCCGGCCTCACCTTCGCGCCCGAGGGCGGCTCCGAGCGCATGCGCAAGGTCATCAACAAGATGGTCTCGGAGGAGGACCTGATCCGGACCGTCTCCACCGCGTACGGCAACGGCTGGCGCCAGGTGAAGCTGTACTTCATGTGCGGGCTGCCGACGGAGACGGACGAGGACGTCCTCCAGATCGCCGACATGGCGATGAAGGTGATCGCCGAGGGCCGCAAGGTCTCCGGCCAGAACGACATCCGCTGCACCGTGTCGATCGGCGGATTCGTCCCGAAGCCCCACACGCCGTTCCAGTGGGCTCCGCAGCTCTCCGCGGAGGAGACGGACGCCCGTCTCGAAAAGCTCCGCGACAAGATCCGCGGCGACAAGAAGTACGGCCGCTCCATCGGCTTCCGCTACCACGACGGCAAGCCTGGCATCGTCGAGGGCCTGCTGTCCCGCGGCGACCGCCGCATCGGCGCCGTCATCCGCGCCGTCTACGAGGACGGTGGCCGCTTCGACGGCTGGCGCGAGCACTTCTCCTACGACCGCTGGATGGCCTGCGCCGACAAGACCCTCCCGGCCTTCGGCGTCGACGTCGACTGGTACACCACCCGCGAGCGCACCTACGAGGAGGTCCTCCCCTGGGACCACCTGGACTCCGGCCTTGACAAGGACTGGCTCTGGGAGGACTGGCAGGACTCCCTCGACGAGACCGAGGTCGAGGACTGCCGCTGGACTCCGTGCTTCGACTGTGGGGTGTGTCCGCAGTTCGACACATGGCCACAACTGAGCGAGAGCGGCAAGAAGCTGCTGCCGCTGACGGTGAAGAAGGACGCTGCGACCAGCGGACACGGGCACGGGCACTGAGGTGAGTGAGGCGCTGCGGCGGATCGCGGATGCGCTGGCGGACGTGACGGAGGAGGAGGCTGCTGTCGTACTTCGCGGGCTGGGCGCTCCCGGTGGGCGGCAGCAAGCCTCACGGGATGTCCCCAGGACGCCGTTGCCGCCTCTTGGAGGCTCTGCGCGGGTCCGGTCCGAGGTGGAGTGGGTCTGAGGCGGTGCCGGTGAATGAGGGCTTCGGAGGCGCCCGTGGCGGGCGGTCCTGACTTCGACGGTGATGGTGCGGCTGCGGAGCATCGGCCCGCACGGGATGCACCTGCGGACCGCCGGCCGGTGCGTCGCGCCATGAGTGTGGATGTGCGGGGCGCCCACATCGGCTTGGTGGCGACCGCCATTGCGGTGGTGGTCGTCGCCACCCTTGGAAGCCTCGGACGGGCATGCGCGGTCGTGGGCTGTTTCGGTGCCTGGTACTCCGTGGCGTTGTTGGCTGTGCATCTGAGCGATTGGCGTGGTCGGAACGCCGTGCGGCGCGCGTACGTGGCGACGTTTGGCTGGGGGGACTACATCTCGCCTTGAGTGCAGGGTCCGCGCCCTTGTCCTGGTGTATTCGCCGTTGCCGCCTCCTGGAGACTGCCTGCAGCTTTACTCCGGGGTGGAGTGGATCTGATGGCTTCAGAGTGTCGGTGCCCGGTGGTAACTGTTGGCGCATGGATGACGCGATCTCGGGTGTGATGGCCCTGCTGCGTGAAGCCTTTCCGGCGGAGTGCCGTCGCCGTCCTCTGGGCTGGGAAGCGCTCGGGGCCTGGGAGAGCAGGCACGGCGTGGTGTTGCCTGAGCCGTATCGCACCTTTGTGGCCGAGGTCGCGAACGGGACGAACGAAGGTCCGCCTGATGGGGGTGGTTTGTTGCCCCTGGGGCAGAAGCCGATCAGCTGGGTGTCCTGGGAGGCGGACTGCTGGATGAGCCCGGAGCCGTTCGACGGTACTGCCGAACGCGTGCCCGGCCGGCCCTTCCCCCTGGAGGAGGAATGGCAGTGGGAGTACGACTACTACGATCACGTGCTCCACTCGTCCCTGCTGCACCGGACGTACCAGGACGGTTCAGTGCTGCTGGGGGCCGATGGAGTAGGTGAGTACTGGACGTTGGTGGTGGCCGGGCCGCAGCGTGGGCGCGTGTGGTGGCTCTGTGACGGCTGCGCTACGCCTTACACCGGTTCTCTCACTGGGCAGCCGGAACACGGCTTCGCGAACTGGGTGAAGGACTGGCACGCTGCAAGCGGTTGGTGGCGTCCCGAGTAGAACGACCATCTGTCGTCCTGCTCTTGAAGGCTTCAGCCTGCAACGGTGGCTGCGCTCGGAGTGGTATCCCGGGGTGTGCCCGCAGATGGACACCTCCATCCAGATCGGCCCGACGGGGAAGAAGTTGCTGCCGCTGTCGGTCAAGCAGCCGGTGGGGAGTGGGCAGCACAGCCACTGAACCTCACGGTCATGAGCGTGCGACGGTCATGGCGTGAGGGAGCTGGGTCGTGAGGGGTGTCCGGAGGGTCGGGTCGGCCGATCTCCGGGCACCCCTGTTCGTGTGCTGCTTACCGGCCGGTCACGCGGGGTGTGACGGTGGAGCCGCCGTTGATGATGCTGTCCGAGGGCTGGAGTTCGACCCTGTACCAGGGGCGCGGGTTGCCCTGGGCGTCGTCGCAGTTCAGGGTGGCGTGCGGCGCCGTGTCGACCGGCACGCAGGTGGTCTCCCAGATCTGGCCCACGGTGGTGACGAGGTTGAACTTCACGAGGCCCTTGTCGGCGTTCGTGTGGTCGCCCTTGTTCTGACCCTTGTCCTCGCCGTGGTCCTGCCCGCCGCCGGCGCCGTGGTCCTTGCCCGTGTTCGTGCCGTGTTCCTGGCCGGTGCCCTGGGAGTGGTCCTTGCCGGTGTCCGTGCCGGTGCCCTGGGTGTGACCCTGACCCTGGCTCGTGTTCGCGGCGTAGCCCTGGCCCTGGCCCTGCCACTGGCTCTGGCCCTGGCCCTGTGCCTGGCCCTGGCCCTGCCCTTGGCTCTGGTGCTGGCCCTGTGCCTGGTCCTGGCTCTGGTGCTGGCCCGTGTTCTGGGCGTGGTCCTGGCCCTGCCCCGTGCTCTGGCTGTGCCCGGTGCTCTGGCTGTGCCCCGTGCTCTGGCCGTGGTCCTGCCCGGTACCGGTGCCGTGGTCCTTGCCCGTCTCCTTCTTCCCGTGGCCGGTGTAGGAGTGGGTGTTGACGGAGACGCCGCAGGCGTAGCCGACCGGGCGGCCCTGTGAATCACTGCCGCCCGAGGGGAAGTTGGGGTGGGTGGTGAGGTCGGTCCACAGGAAGGGGTGGGCGGTCGCGCCCGTCAGGTCGCGGATGCCCGCGAAGACCCGTCCCTCGGCCAGTACGACCCGGAATTCGAGCTTCTTCGAGTCCTGCACCGCGTCGATGTCGGAGCAGGAGCCGGCGGGTCCCGTGGCGCCGGTCGAGCCGGTGGCGCCGGTCGCGCCCGTGGCTCCGGTGACACCGTTCACTCCCGCGGGCCCGGTGGGTCCGGTCGGGCCCGCGATGCCGTCCGCGCCTGTCGGTCCGGTCGGGCCCGCGATGCCGTCCGCGCCCGTAGGTCCGGTCGGACCCGCGATGCCGGTTGCGCCGGTGGGCCCGGTCGGGCCCGCGATGCCGTCCGCGCCTGTCGGTCCGGTCGGACCCGCGATGCCGGTTGCGCCGGTGGGGCCGGTCGGGCCCGCGATGCCGTCCGCGCCTGTCGGTCCGGTCGGACCCGCGATGCC
>NZ_JBSFCF010000036.1:53774-58900 GCF_053593335.1 Streptomyces sp. NPDC002324 | reverse complement strand
GGTTGCGCCCGTGGGGCCGGTCGGACCCGTGGCGCCGGCCTCGCCGGTGTCGCCCTGGGGGCCGGTCTCCCCCTGGGGGCCGGTGTCGCCCCGGGGGCCGGTCTCGCCTCTGGGGCCCGTGGCGCCCGTCGCTCCCGGGGGGCCGGTCGGGCCGGTGAGACCGTCGGGACCTTCCTCGCAGTGGTCGTCGTTGCCACCGAGGGTCGCGGTGCGGTCGTGGTCCTCCTCGTCGTACCAGTCGGACGACGATTCGTCGTGGTCGGCCTGCTGCCCGCCGTGCTCGTCGTGGTCCTGGCCGTGATCCTCGGAGGGAGGGCACTCCTCGTCGTCGGCCCTCGTCATGGTGGAGTGGTCGGAGATGCTTCGTGTGGTCGCGACGGCGGGGGCGGCCAGACCGGCTGTCACCACCAGCGCGAGCGAGGCAAAGGTGCTGACCTTGGTGATCCTGTCGCGAGCCAGCGGGCCTATCAGCGAGATCGTCCTGCGCTCAGGACTCATCTATGTGCTCCTTGTTTCAACCGGTTTGGGGCTTTTCCCCTCACTCGATCGTGAGCCTCACCCCTGTCCACCGAGCCGACCAGCGCGCTGGACCGGACGGGGATGTAGATCATCAAGTCGGCGTAACCGGGAGTCCCGGGTGGGCTAATTCGACGCCGTCGGCAGGCATTTGTGAGATATGAGGAGATATGTCACGCAGCCGCTCGGGCAGCGTTCCAACGTCCCCGGGACCGGTGAGGCCGTGAAGCCGCAGACCATCTGCCTCTGCATGATCGTCAAGAACGAGGCCCGGGTGATCGAGCGCTGCCTCGCCTCCGTGCGCCCCCTGATCGACACCTGGGTCATCTCCGACACCGGCTCGACGGACGGTACGCAGGACCTGATCCGCGAGGCGCTGGACGGCATCCCGGGCGAGCTCCGCCAGGACCCGTGGGTCGACTTCGGGCACAACCGGACGCGGAACATCCAACACGCCCGGGGCAGGGCCGACTTCCTGCTCACCATCGACGCCGACCACGTACTGCGCCAGGACGCGCCACTGCCCCGGCTGACGGCCACCTCGTACATGCTGCGTTACGACACCCCGGGCACCCAGCACCGCTTCAAGCACCTGATGCGGGGGGACCGGCTGTGGCGCTACGAGGGCGTCACCCACGAGTACCCGTGCACCGACGGGCCCGACGTCCAGGAGAACCTGGACGCGATCGTCATCGAGGACCATGCCGACGGCGGCTGCCGCGGCGACAAGTTCGAGCGCGACGCGCGCCTGCTCAGACGCGAACTCGACCGCGACCCCACCAATCCCCGCACCGTCTTCTACCTCGCCAACACCGAACGCGACCTGGGCCACGCACGCGAGGCGATCGCCCTGTACGAGCGGCGCGCGGAGATGGGCGGCTGGGGCGAGGAGGTGTACTGCTCGCTGCTCGAAGCGGGCATTCTCCGGGCGGAGAAGGAGGAGGACTGGCCGGGAGCCATGGACGCGCTCTCGCGGGCCTGGGAGGCACGCCCCGAGCGGCTGGAGGCCTGTTACGAGCTGGCCTCGCGGCTGCGGCTGCGCCGCCGCTACCACACCGCGTACGCCCTCCTCGTCGACGTCGTCGACCGGCCCGCGCCGGACGACCTCCTCTTCACCAGGCCCTGGGTCTATCGCTGGGGCCTGCTGTTCGAGTTCTCCATCAATGCCCACTGGGTGGGTGACCACGCCGGGGCCCTGCGGGCGTGCGACCGTCTGCTGGCCATGCGGGACCTGCCCGAACGCGTCCGCCGCCAGGTGGAGATCAACCGGGAGTTCTCCGCCGCCCACGCCTCCCGGGCGCAGCTGTCCGCCGTGGTGCGCCGCCCCGAGGCCGCCCGGGCCGGCAAGGCGGCCAGGTCCGCCAAGCCCGCCAAGTCCGCGAGGGCTTCCGGGCGCAGGCGGTAGCGGCCCTCGGCCGACCGCCCGGGGGCGGGCGCGGGGGCGCGCCTGCGAACGGCGTGGAATGCGCAGCCGACGGTCGCATCCGTACGGGCCGCTGAGGCGTCTATGTGGTCATGGACCTGGAGAAGAGGCCCCCTGCCCGGCCGCCGGTCGAGCCGCCCGCCGAGCTGTCGGCGGCGCGCCCGCCCGAGGGGCAGCAGGCGCCCGAGCGGCGGCCGGCTCCCGAGGGGCAGCAGGCGCCCGAGGGATGCCTCACGGCCGCGATCCGGATTCCCGTGCGGATCGTCGTGCTCGTGCTCGTCGTGCCGGTGCGGATGGTGTGGGATGTACTGGTGGTGGTCGGCCGGTTCCTGAGGGACGCCGTGGTGCGGCCGTTGGGGCGGGCGTCGCTGTGGGTCGCCATGGCCGTCCTCGTCCGGCCGTGGGTGGCGCTGTGGCGCTACGCCGTCGTGCCGGTCGCCCACGGGCTCGGGTGGCTCGGGCACCGGCTGCTGGTCGTGCCGGCGGTGTGGGTGTACCGGTACGCGCTGACGCCCTTGGGGCATGCGATCGCCTGGGCGTTCGCCGGGATGTGGGGCGCGGCCGTCCGGCTGGCCGGTGGGCTCCGGGCCGGGTTCGGGTGGCTGTACCGGTGGACGCTGGTGCCGTTCGGGCGGGGCATCGCCTGGCTGGCCAGGGGTGTCGGGGCCGGGACCGCCGCCGTCGCGGTCGCGCTGTTCACGGCCCTGGCCTGGCTGGCGCGGTACCTCCTCGTCGTACCGGCCGGGTGGGTGTACCGGTATGCGCTGACCCCCGTGGGACACGCGATGGCGTGGGCGGCCCGGGGTGCCGGGTGGCTCATACGGACGGTCTTCACCGGGATCTGGCTCGGGTTCTTCTGGACGGCACGCGTGCTGCTCGTGCTGCCCGCGCTCGCCGTGTGGCGGTGGGTGCTGGTACCGGTCGGGCGGATGCTCGCCGTCGTGGGCCGGGAGCTGCGGGACGCCCTCGGGCACGCCTGGCGCGTGGCCGGGCGCCTCTCGCGCGCCATGGGACGGTTCCTGGCCGGCCTCGTCCGCCGACTTCTCGTCGAGCCGGCGCGGTGGCTGTACCGGACCGTCCTCACACCCGCCGGCCATGTCGTGCGGGACGCCGTGTGGAAGCCGGCCACGGCGGCCGCACGCGCGGTGGGCAGCGCCTCCCGGCAGGCCTGGGCCACCGCCCGCGACTCCGCCCGCCAGGCCCGCGCCGCCGTGCGCTCGGCACTCTTCGGACGTCCGGCGGAGCCGAAGCCTGCCCTCGGGCGGGAACCGGTGGCCGCCGGGGCACGTACTCTTGGTAGAAGTACGACCGCTCTCACGAAGGACTGAACGACACTGGGCAAGCGACAGCCCGAAGGCCCGCCGCCCGCACCCGCGGTGCAGCGCATCCGACTGCGTTACACCAAGCGCGGCCGCCTCCGGTTCACCAGCCACCGTGACTTCCAGCGCGCCTTCGAGCGTGCGCTGCGCCGTGCCGAGGTGCCCATGGCGTACTCGGCGGGGTTCACGCCGCATCCGAAGGTGTCGTACGCCAATGCCGCACCCACCGGCACGGGCAGTGAGGCGGAGTACCTGGAGATCGCGCTCACCGACGCGCGCGACCCGGAAAAGCTCAGGATCCTGCTCGACGAGTCGCTGCCCACCGGGCTCGACATCGTGGACGCGGTCGAGGCCCGGACCTCCGGGCTCGCCGACCGGCTCACGGCCTCCGTGTGGGAACTGCGCCTCGACGGCGTGGACCCGGCGGACGCCGCGCGCGCGGTCGAGGCCTTCACGGCGGCGGACCTCGTCGAGGTCCAGCGCAGGACCAAGAACGGTCTGCGGACCTTCGACGCCAGGGCTGCCGTCGTCGACCTCACCAGTAGTGACGGACGGGACGGAAGCGACGGAGCCGACGGTTCTGAGACGCCCGGTCCACAGCCCGCCGCAGGCGTCGGCTCCACCGGAGCGGCCGGCGCCGTGCCCCTTGCTGGGCCGACGGACCAGCCCTGTGCGATACTGCGGCTGGTTGTTCGGCACGTGACGCCTGCCGTACGACCCGACGACGTCCTGTCCGGTCTCCGCGCCGTGGCCGACCTGGCGCCGCCGGTCCCCGCAGCGGTGACCAGGCTGGCGCAGGGGCTTTTCGATGAAGAGACCGGCACGGTGACCGACCCGCTCGCGCCCGACCGCGAGGCAGCGCCGGCCCTCTCAACGGCCGAACCCACTGCCGCCGCGAAGGCGTCGGCGCCGGTGGGCCCCGCGTAGGGACGGACGTCGTAGCGTCGCCCTTTGATCCGGGAGCCACCTGGGTCGGGCAGCGCACCGACCACAAGACTTTCGCCAGGCCGTACGCAACATGGCGTACGGAACCGGCGAGACAGGACACAGAGAGCTCCCGTGCGGCGCCCGCGCCCCGGACGGCGGCAGTCGCGCACGACGCGAGCCGCGGACGTCACCGGCCCTGCCGGACCGGGTGCGGCGCCCGGGAGCCTGACGGGAGAAACGCCCGCATGCCCGAATCGATCGAATCCGCAGAGCCCGCGCAGGGCTCCGAGCAGAACACACCGAGCGACACGCTGCCGCCGCGCCGCCGTCGCCGTGCCGCGTCCCGCCCCGCGGGACCGCCGTCCGCCGGCGCCGAGACGGCCGCGGAGAGCACTGTGCCGGCCATACCGGCCGCCGAGTCCGAGGATCTCGCGACCGCCGACGCGATCGCCGAGCCGGACGAGGAAGCCGCCGAGGCGCCCGCCGTCGAGGAGGCGGCGCCCCCCGCTCGTACACGCCGTCGTGCGACCCGCCGCGCCTCCGCGCCCGCCGGTGCGCCCAAGGACGCCGAGGCCGTCGAGGTCGTCGAGACCGTGGCGCCGGCCGCCGCCACCGCCGTGGCCGAGAGTGCCGAGACCACCGTGGTTGCGGCCGTCGAGGCGCCCGCCGCTGTCGAGGAGGCCGCGCCGGCCGCTCGTACGCGTCGTCGTGCGACTCGCCGGGCCACTGCCCCGACCGGTGCGCCGCAGGCCGCCGAGGAGGGCGCCGCCGCGTCCGAGGCCGCTGCCCCGGTCGAGGTTGCGGCCGTCGAGGCTCCCGCCGCTGTCGAGGAGGCCGCGCCCGCTGCTCGTACGCGTCGTCGTGCGACTCGCCGGGCCACTGCCCCGACCGGTGCGCCGCAGGCCGCCGAGGAGGGCGCCGCCGCGTCCGAGGCCGCTGCC
>NZ_JBSFCF010000036.1:0-53675 GCF_053593335.1 Streptomyces sp. NPDC002324 | reverse complement strand
CCCGGTCGAGGTTGCGGCCGTCGAGGCGCCCGCCGCTGTCGAGGAGGCCGCGCCGGCCGCTCGTACGCGTCGTCGTGCCACGCGCCGGGTGACCACGCCCGCCGGGGCGCCCGAGGGCGAGTCCGCCGAGGCGGTCGAGTCCGTCGCCGCCCCGAGCGCCGCGCCGCAGGAGACGCCCGCCGCCGAGACCGCGCCGGCCCAGGCCGTTCAGGAGGCCCCGGCCGCCGAGGCGGAGGACGGTGGGCCGCGTCGGGCCCGTCGCCGGTCGGCGCGCAAGGCCGCCGTCGGATTCTCGGCGCCGCCCCCGCCCGCCGCGGAGGACGCGCCGTCCCGCCCGTCCCGGCCCGCCGTGGCCGTGTTCCAGGCGCCGGTGTTCACCGAGCCGATGTTCCAGACGCCCGAGCGGGCCGCCGCGCAGGCCGCCGCCGAGGCGGAGGTCGAGACCGTGGAGGTCGAGGAGACCGTCGAGACCGCCGACCTCGGCGGGTTCGCCGAGGAGGAGAGCACCGGCGCCCCGCGCCGCCGTCGTCGCCGTCGGAGCGAGCCCGTCGAGGCGGAGCAGCCCGCCGCCGCCGTGGTGACCGAGGAGGAGCCGGAGGAGGCCGAGGAGCCCGAGGAGGGCGCCGAGGACACCGGCGACGGTGACGAGTACGGCGAGGAGGAGTCCACCGGATCGCGTCGTCGCCGCCGCCGGGGCGGACGCCGTCGCCGTCGGGGCGACGCGGCCGACGCCGACGACGCCGAGGGTGACGAACTCGCCGCCGAGCAGGCCGCGCAGGACACCGAGGACACCGCCGAGCAGGTGGACGAGGACGCCGAGGACGAGGCCGACGAGCGCGAGGAGTCCGGCTCCGGCTCCAGCAGCAGCCGTCGGCGCCGTCGCCGCCGTCGTCGTGCCGGTGACTCGGGCACCGAGGCCGAGGCCACGCCCGACGACCCCGAGCGCACGGTCGTCAAGGTCCGTGAGCCGCGCGAGCGGCGCGCCAAGGAGACCGAGTTCTCCGACGAGGTGCAGTCCATCAAGGGCTCGACCCGTCTGGAGGCCAAGAAGCAGCGCCGCCGCGAAGGCCGGGAGCAGGGGCGCCGGCGCGTCCCGATCATCACCGAGGCCGAGTTCCTCGCCCGCCGCGAGGCCGTCGAGCGCGTCATGGTCGTCCGCCAGAGCGGCGAGCGCACCCAGATCGGCGTCCTGGAAGACAACGTGCTCGTCGAGCACTACGTCAACAAGGAGCAGTCGACCTCGTACGTCGGCAACGTCTACCTCGGCAAGGTGCAGAACGTGCTGCCGTCGATGGAGGCCGCCTTCATCGACATCGGCAAGGGCCGCAACGCCGTCCTGTACGCCGGTGAGGTCAACTTCGAGGCGCTGGGCATGGCCAACGGGCCGCGCCGCATCGAGTCCGCCCTGAAGTCCGGCCAGTCCGTGCTCGTCCAGGTCACCAAGGACCCGATCGGCCACAAGGGCGCGCGCCTGACCAGCCAGGTCTCCCTGCCCGGCCGCTACCTGGTCTACGTCCCCGAGGGGTCGATGACCGGTATCAGCCGCAAGCTGCCCGACACCGAGCGGGCCCGGCTGAAGACCATCCTCAAGAAGATCGTCCCCGAGGACGCGGGCGTCATCGTGCGCACCGCCGCCGAGGGCGCGAGCGAGGACGAACTGCGCCGTGACGTCGAGCGGCTGCAGGCGCAGTGGGAGGACATCCAGAAGAAGGCGAAGAACGGCAACGCGCCGACGCTGCTGTACGGCGAGCCGGACATGACCGTCCGCGTCGTCCGCGACATCTTCAACGAGGACTTCTCCAAGGTCATCGTCAGCGGCGAGGACGCGTGGGAGACCATCCACGGCTACGTCTCGCACGTCGCGCCCGACCTGGCGGAGCGTCTGCAGAAGTGGACCTCCGAGGTCGACGTCTTCGCGACGTACCGCATCGACGAGCAGCTGATGAAGGCGCTGGACCGCAAGGTGTGGCTGCCCAGCGGTGGTTCGCTGGTGATCGACAAGACCGAGGCCATGATCGTGGTCGACGTCAACACCGGCAAGTTCACCGGCCAGGGCGGCAACCTGGAGGAGACGGTCACCAGGAACAACCTGGAGGCGGCCGAGGAGATCGTGCGTCAGCTGCGGCTGCGCGACCTCGGCGGCATCGTCGTCATCGACTTCATCGACATGGTCCTGGAGTCCAACCGGGACCTGGTGCTGCGGCGCCTGCTGGAGTGCCTGGGACGCGACCGCACGAAGCACCAGGTCGCCGAGGTCACCTCGCTGGGTCTGGTCCAGATGACCCGCAAGCGGGTCGGACAGGGCCTGTTGGAGTCCTTCTCCGAGACCTGTGTCCACTGCAACGGGCGCGGCGTGATCGTGCACATGGACCAGCCGACGGCCGTCGGCGGTGGCGGCAAGCGCCGCAAGCGCGGGCGCGGCGGTGCCGAGCACGACCACGACCATGACCACGTGTCCGGTCACGAGGCCGTCGAGCCGGCGGAGCAGGCCGAGCTGGTCGAGGCGGAGGTGGCCGCCGAGGTCGCCGAGCCCGTGGCGCTCCCCGCTCCCGAGTTCGAGCCCGACGAGGAGCTGTACAGCAGCGTGGCCGAGGCCGAGGCGGCGGTCGGGCGTGGCCGTTCGCGGCGCCGCGCGACCCGGCGGGCGTCCGCGCCCACCGGTGCGCCGAAGTCCCGCGAGGCCGTGGCCACCACCGTCTCCGAGGACCGTGCCCCGAAGCCGCGGGAGGCCGCCGAGGCGGAGCCCGTGGCCGTGGAGGACCCGGTCGTGGAGACGCCGGCCGCCGTGAGCACCGAGGACGCCGCGCCCAAGGGCCGTACGCGTCGCCGGGCCACCCGGAAGGCCACCGCCCCGGCGGGCGCTCCGGCCGGAGCGGCGGCGGAGGAGACCGTGGTGACGGTGTCCGAGCCGGTCGCGGCCGAGACCACGGTGACGGTGACCGAGCCGGTCGTGGCCGAGGAGGCCGCACGGCCCGAGGAGCCTGCCGCCGCCGAGAGCGCGGCTCCGGCCCGTCCGCGTCGGCGCGCGGTGCGCAAGGCGACGGCGCCCTCGGCGTCGGCGGAGGCGGCCGTGGTCGTGGTTCCGTCGGTGTCCGCCGAGGACGCGGTCGTGACCCCGGTCGAGGCGCCCGTCGGGGAGGCCGCCGCGGCCGCCGAGGAGACCGGGGCCGAGCCGCCCGCCAAGAAGACGGCGGCGCGGAAGACGGCCAAGAAGGCGACGGCGAAGAAGGCCGCCACGAAGAAGACGGCGGCGGCCAAGAAGACGGTCGCGAAGAAGGCCACGGCCAAGAAGGCGGCCACGGCGAAGAAGACGGCCACGAAGAAGACCACGGTGGCCGCCGAGCAGTCCTCGTCCACGGTCACCGCTTCGACCGACGAGAGCTGAGCCCCGGGCGGAGAAGCCGTCCGCTCCGACCGGTGCCCCTGCCGGGTGGGAACACCACCCGGCAGGGGCACCGGCGTGTGGTGGCACCGGCGAGGCCGGGGAGAGCAACTTCACACTGGGCGCGCGGATTCGGGTTCGGGGCAGGACGGGGACGGCTCGCTGGGGCACGGGTGTGCGCGCGGCGCGCGAGGACTTCGGCCCGGCCGGGAAACGCCCGCCGGCGGGCGGTGAGATGTCGGTCACGTGGCGAGTGAAGGGCTCGGTTTGACCCCTTCGGGCGTGGCCCCGTAACCTTGACCGTCGGCGTGTCCGTAGGTAGAGACGCGTCACATCCCCGTAAACCTCATTCCTTCCGCGCGCCGGGCGCCGTGGGAGAGGCTGTTCGTATCTCGGACGGCTGGACTGCGGGGGTGCCGTTCCGGAGCGAGAGAGTGAGATCCGCGTGTACGCCATCGTGCGCAGCGGTGGTCGCCAGCACAAGGTTGCTGTCGGCGACATCGTTGAGGTTGACAAGATTTCCACCGCCAGTGTCGGCGACACGGTCGAGCTCTCGACCCTGCTCGTCGTCGACGGCGACGCTGTGACCAGCGACCCGTGGGTGCTGGCCGGCATCAAGGTCCAGGCCGAGGTCGTGGACCACCACAAGGGCCAGAAGATCGACATTCTGCGCTACAAGAACAAGACCGGCTACCGCCGTCGTCAGGGCCACCGCCAGCAGTACACGGCGATCAAGGTCACTGAGATCCCCGCGGCTGCGAAGTAAGGGACTGAGGAGACATGGCACACAAGAAGGGCGCATCGTCCACCCGGAACGGTCGCGACTCCAACGCTCAGCGGCTCGGCGTGAAGCGCTTCGGCGGTCAGGTCGTCAACGCCGGTGAGATCCTGGTCCGCCAGCGCGGCACGCACTTCCACCCGGGCTCGGGCGTCGGCCGCGGCAAGGACGACACGCTGTTCGCGCTGAACGCCGGTGCGGTCGAGTTCGGCACCAGCCGTGGTCGCAAGGTCGTCAACATCGTTCCGGCCGCCTGAGTCTTCTGACTCGCCCGGTCTTTCGACCAAGGCTTCCGTAGAGCGATTCGTCGAGGCGGACCTCACTTCTCGTACGGGATTCCGTACGGGAAGCGGGTCCGCCTTTGACGTGTTACAGGTAAGACATTTCCGAACACCACGCACAGCGCGTATCTGGAGGCACCCACCATGACCACCTTCGTGGACCGCGTCGAGCTGCATGTCGCCGCGGGTAACGGAGGCCACGGCTGTGCCTCCGTCCACCGGGAGAAGTTCAAGCCGCTCGGCGGCCCCGACGGCGGCAACGGCGGCCGGGGCGGCGACGTCATCCTGACCGTCGACCAGTCCGTGACGACTCTCCTCGACTACCACCACTCCCCGCACCGCAAGGCCACCGCCGGCAAGCCCGGCGAGGGGGGCAACCGGTCGGGCAAGGACGGCCAGGACCTGGTCCTTCCCGTGCCGGACGGCACGGTCGTCCTCGACCGGCAGGGCAACGTCCTCGCCGACCTCGTCGGCCACGGCACCTCCTTCGTCGCCGCGCAGGGCGGCCGGGGCGGCCTCGGCAACGCGGCCCTCGCCTCCGCCCGCCGCAAGGCACCCGGCTTCGCGCTGCTCGGCGTGCCCGGCGACATGGGCGACATCGTCCTGGAGCTGAAGACCGTCGCCGACGTGGCGCTGGTCGGCTACCCGAGCGCGGGCAAGTCCTCGCTGATCTCGGTGCTGAGCGCTGCCAAGCCGAAGATCGCGGACTACCCCTTCACGACACTCGTCCCCAACCTGGGCGTGGTGACGGCCGGCGAGACGGTCTACACGATCGCCGACGTCCCCGGGCTCATCCCCGGCGCCAGCCAGGGCAAGGGGCTGGGCCTGGAGTTCCTGCGCCACGTCGAGCGCTGCAGCGTCCTCGTCCACGTCCTCGACACGGCGACGCTGGAGTCGGACCGCGACCCCGTCTCCGACCTCGACATCATCGAGGAGGAGCTGACGCAGTACGGCGGGCTCGACAAGCGGCCCCGGATCGTCGTCCTCAACAAGATCGACGTGCCCGACGGCAAGGACCTCGCCGAGATGGTGCGCCCGGACCTGGAGGCCCGCGGCTACCGGGTCTTCGAGGTGTCCGCCGTCGCCCACACGGGTCTGCGGGAGCTGTCGTTCGCGCTCGCCGACCTCGTGGGCCGGGCGCGTGCCGCCAAGCCGAAGGAGGAGGCGACGCGGATCGTCATCCGGCCCAAGGCCGTCGACGACGCGGGCTTCACGGTCGTGCGGGAGGAGGACGGGCTGTTCCGTGTCCGGGGCGAGAAGCCGGAGCGCTGGGTCCGTCAGACCGACTTCAGCAACGACGAGGCGGTGGGCTACCTCGCCGACCGTCTGAACCGGCTCGGCGTCGAGGACGAGCTGATGAAGGCGGGCGCCCGCTCCGGCGACGGCGTCGCCATCGGCCCCGAGGACAACGCCGTCGTCTTCGACTGGGAGCCGACCGTCATGGCCGGCGCGGAGATGCTCGGCCGCCGTGGCGAGGACCACCGCTTCGAGGAGCCCCGCCCGGCCGTCACGCGTCGCCGTGACCGCCAGGCGGCGCGGGACGAACTCCAGAAGGAGTACGACGACTTCGAGCCGTTCTAGGGCTGCCGCCGGGCAGACCCCGCACACCGCCTCATGCCGAAGGGCCCCGGATCTCTCCGGGGCCCTTCGGCACAACGCGGTGCGTGTGTCCCTAGGCGAGTGCCTCGCTCGGCTCGCCCTCGGTGAGTTCGTCGCCGGCCTCACGCGGCGACGGCAGGTCGTTGACCAGGCGGGACTCCATCCGCACGCGGCGGTCGTCGGCCTTGGCGCAGAGCGCCTTCACCGCGGAGCCGAAGCGGACCGGCGACGGCGGGTCGGAGGGACCCAGCAGCTGCTCCTTGAGGTCGGCGCGGGCCTTGGCGAAACCGTCCTTCTCGGGGTTGCGGACCGCGTCGAGCAGGGCCGCGACACCGTCCGCCCCGGGCGTCAGGACGACACCCGCGGAGACCGTCGGGAAGGCCGCGCGGAAGGCCGCCTCCGGCAGTCCGGACGTGTTGGCGACCGCGTACGGCTTCTCGCTGGACAGCCAGTCGGAGACCACCGAGGAGACATCGCTGATCAGCAGGTCGGACACGTTGAAGCAGGCGAAGATCGCGGGCCGCGCCTCGGTGACGATGCGGTGCTCCCACTCCGGGAAGGACGCCCAGTACGCCTTCTCCCACGCGAGCGTCGCCTCGGAGATCGCCGCCTCGCGGTCCCCGCTGGGGGTGCCCTGCAGCAGCATCCGCTCCATCTCGTCCGCGCTGGCACGGAACGACGTGGAGGTCAGCTCGTCCAGCTCGGCCGTACGACGGGCGAGTTCGGCGGCCGCCTCCGCCCCCGGCCGCGCGCCCGAGCGCTTGGCGTTGGCCTCGCGGATCATCGCCTTGATGCGCTCGTTGGCCACACCCGCGCGCGGGTCGACCGAGCCGGTCATCGGGTGCGGCTTGTAGAGGAGCCGGACCTTGTCGTCGGCGAGGAGGCCCCGGACGATGTTCTCGCCGGCCAGCACCACGGAGGTGTTGCCCGGGTTGCCGTCCCAGCCCTCCCAGGTGGGGGCGTAGAGCACGGTCGTGTACGTGCCGGTCGGCGGGCCGGCGTACGGGCGGATCGGCGACAGCTGCGGCCGGCCGACCTCGACGATGTCCTTGTCCTCGACACCGACCTCGGCGAGCGCGTACCGCTCGCGCGCCGCGGGACCGGCCACCCACACCTCGTCGTACGCCTTCGCGTACGGGTTGCAGGAGGACAGCTTGTCGCTCTCGCCGTGGTTGATGAAGGCGTGCTTGATGGTGGGGATGCGCAGCACCTGGGAGGTCTTCGCGGCGTTGGCCGGGTGCAGCATCATCTTCAGCGTCGAGGTCTCCAGCGAGAACATCGTGGCGACCTTCGGGAAGCAGATGATCGGCACGTCCGTCGCGTCGATCTTCTGGACCATGAAGCGCTCACGCAGCACGATCAGCGGCTTCTCCAGCTTGGAGAGCGTGGAGAGCCACATGTTCGCCTGGTACGCCGACGACGTACCGCCGGAGAAGTACATCGCGGTGGTCGGCCGGTAGTCGGCGAGCCACGCGTCCAGCCACTCCATGACCTGCTGCTCGCTCTTCGCGCGCTTCTTCGGCAGCAGCCAGGTCGCCAGGTACGCGGTGCCCGCGACGAGGAGGGTGAGACCGGCGCCGAGGCCGGCGCCGCCCCAGGTGGCGTCCTGCGTGGCCGCGGTGAGCAGCAGGCCGGCCGTGATCGGCAGCGAGAAGGTCAGCAGCCGGTGGGCCTGGCGGCGGGCCAGTATGCGCGGCGGGGAGACCGTCAGGCGCAGCGCGGAGGCGTCGATGTTGCGGGTCACGATCGGCAGGGTCCGGGTGCGGCGCACGAGCACCGAGACGGCCTGGCAGGTGAAGTGGACCGCGTAGAAGAGGACGAGGCCGACCAGGAGCGGGGCCTGCTCGCGCAACGGGTCGATCCCGTCGATGCGCAGCAGCCCCACGAGGATCAGCATGTCGCGCATCAGCTGGCGCACCAGCGCGTCGAAGCGGACCTTGCCCAGCAGCGCGAGCAGTCCGGGATCCCGGTACTGCAGGAACGTGTCCAGAAGGAGGCCCGCCGCGCCGGCGGCGACGAACACGGGAATGTTCGGCAGCAGCGCGGAAACGATCTGGGCCGTGAAGAGCGCGAACATCGCGAGCAGTGCGCAGAGCTGCGCGATGCGGCGGGGTGGGAGGCCTGCGGAGGGCACGGGCTGGGCTCCTGCGGAGGGTGCGACGGACGGAGGAGGGGAGGGTGACTCAGGGGGCGGCCTGCGGGAGGCCGATCCCTGACCGTATGACCTAGGGCGGCCGGGGAGCAATCCGCCGTGGGAACAATCACCGGTAGCCGGACATAACGCACGCAACCTCGACGTCCGTCGGAGCATCTCACTCTGAATGGCCCGGCACGGGCCGACCGCCGTCCGCCCCGGGATCCCGCGCCGTCCGCCCCTCGAAATGGGAACGCGTGACGTCCGCGCGCTCCCGTAGATTGCGAAGTGCACACACCGGGCTGTTCGGAGCATTGGGGATAGGCGTGTCAGCGGCTAGGCAGGCAGTGGCGCAAGCGCACCGGATCGTCGTCAAGGTGGGCTCCTCGTCGCTGACGACGGCGTCCGGCGGCCTCGACGCGGACCGGGTGGACGCCCTCGTGGACGTCCTCGCCAAGGCCCGCAGCGGGGGAGAGCGAGAGGTCGTCCTCGTCTCCTCCGGCGCCATCGCCGCCGGGCTCGCGCCGCTGGGCCTGCGCCGCCGCCCCAAGGACCTCGCCCGGCAGCAGGCCGCCGCCAGCGTCGGCCAGGGCCTCCTCGTGGCCCGCTACACGGCCTCCTGCGCCCGCTACGGCATCCGCGTCGGCCAGGTGCTCCTCACCTCCGACGACATGAGCCGCCGCGCCCACCACCGCAACGCCTCCCGCACCCTCGACAAGCTCCTCGCGATGGGCGCCCTGCCGGTCGTCAACGAGAACGACACCGTCGCCACGGACGAGATCCGCTTCGGCGACAACGACCGCCTCGCCGCCCTCGTCGCCCACCTCGTACGGGCGGATCTGCTGGTCCTGCTGTCGGACGTGGACGGCGTGTACGACGGCGACCCCGCCAAGCCCGGCACGTCGCGGATAGCGGAGGTCCGGGGGCCCGAGGACCTCGCGCACGTGGAGATCGGCAGCGCCGGCAAGGCTGGCGTGGGCACCGGCGGCATGGTCACCAAGGTCGAGGCCGCCGCGATCGCCACCGGCGCGGGCATCCCCGTGGTCCTCACCAGCGCCGTCCACGCGGCGGACGCCCTCGGCGGCCGTGACACGGGCACGTACTTCCACCCGACCGGCAGGCGCTCCGCCGACCGCCTGCTGTGGCTCCAGCACGCCTCCACCCCGCAGGGCGCGCTCATCCTCGACGACGGGGCCGTGCGCGCGGTCGTCGAGCGCCGCACGTCACTGCTCCCGGCCGGGATCGGCGGTGTCGAGGGCGACTTCACCGCCGGCGACCCGGTGGAGCTGCGCGACGGCACGGGCCGGGCGGTCGCCCGCGGGCTCGTGAACTTCGACGCCAAGGAGATCCCCCGGCTGATCGGCCGCTCGACCCGGGAACTGGCGCGCGAGCTGGGTCCCGCGTACGAACGAGAGGTCGTACACAGGGACGACCTCGTCCTCCTGCACCCCTGACCAGCGGCCTCGTGGAGGGAGCAGAGCGCGCGCCCCGGCGGTGCACGTTCCGTAAAACCGCCACGCGAAGCCCCTGAGCCTGCTCAACTTTGACCAGGGAGATTCCGCACGACCTGTTGCGAAGCTCGAATCGTTGCGAAGGAGGCCGTCGTGAGACGAGTGCGCCCCGGGGCCGCGGCGTCCCGCGGTGGTGGTCCCTCCCGTGCGGCCGGCGAGGAGCGCAAGCTCACCAGCGTCGCCGCCTCGGACACGTACGAGAGCGAGGGCGCCGAGAAGCCGCAGGACCTGCCCCGGCTGTGGCACGTCACGCTGAGCGTCTCCGGGGCCGAGGCCCCCCTCGCGGAGGTGCGGCGCGGCCTGGAACAGCTCGCCCACGACCATCCCTTCCTGCTGACCAGCCGCTATGCCAACGACCACGCCGAGATCCGCTACTGGGAGGAGGCCCGCGACCTCCACGACGCGGCCGCCGTCGCCCTGCGCCTGTGGGGCGAGCACCGCCGGACGGCCGGGCTGCCGCCCTGGGAGATCGTCGGCCTGGAGGTCATCGACCGCCAGACCTACCACCAGCGCATCGCCGAGGGGTACGGGTCGCCCCCGGCGACACCCGTAGGGGTCCATCCCTACTGACCGTCCCGGCGGGAGCCCGGCCCTGCCCAGGAGTGCCCCGGTGGTACCCCGCACGGCGTGTCTCGCGCTGTGGAACACGCGCTGGACCCCTCCGCCGGGCGCACTACCCTTCCTGTATGACCTCGCTCTCGCCGTACGACTCCATGACGCCGGTCACCCGGGCCGCCTACCGTGCCAAGGCCGCCGCCGCCGACCTCGCGCCGCTCCCGCGTGCCGACAAGGACGACGCGCTGCTCGCCATCGCCGACGCGCTGGAGGTCCGGACGAGCGACATCGTGGAGGCCAACGCCAAGGACATCGAGCGGGCCCGTGAGGCAGGCACCAGCGAGGCGATCGTCGACCGGCTCACCCTGACCCCGGAGCGGATCCGCGCGATCGCCGCCGACGTCCGTGACGTGGCCGCGCTGCCCGACCCGGTCGGCGAGGTCGTGCGCGGCTCCACCCTCCCGAACGGCATCGACCTGCGCCAGGTCCGCGTCCCCCTCGGCGTCGTCGGCATCATCTACGAGGCCCGCCCGAACGTGACCGTGGACGCCGCCGCCCTCTGCCTGAAGTCCGGCAACGCCGTCCTCCTGCGAGGCTCGTCCTCCGCCCACGAGTCCAACGCCGCCCTCGTGCGCGTCCTGCGGGACGCCGTCGGCGGCGCGGGCCTGCCCGCCGACTCCATCCAGCTCGTCCCCGGCGAGAGCCGCGAGTCCGTCCGGGAACTGATGCGCGCCCGCGGCCTGGTCGACGTGCTCATCCCGCGCGGCGGCGCCTCCCTGATCCGCACGGTCGTCGAGGAGTCCACCGTCCCGGTGATCGAGACCGGCACGGGCAACTGCCACGTCTACGTCGACGCGGTCGCCGACCTCGACATGGCGATCGAGATCCTGATCAACTCCAAGGCCCACCGCGTCAGCGTCTGCAACGCCGCCGAGACCCTCCTCGTCCACCAGGACATCGCCCCCGAGTTCCTGCCCCGCGCCCTCGACGCGCTCGCCGACGCGGGCGTCACGGTCCACGCCGACGAGCGCGTGCTCGCCTACGCCAAGGAGAGCCGGGCCACGGTCGTCGAGGCCACCACGGAGGACTGGGAGACCGAGTACCTGTCGTACGACATCGCCGCGGCCGTCGTCGACTCGCTCGACCGGGCCGTGGAGCACATCCGGCTGTGGAGCTCCGGCCACACCGAGGCGATCGTCACCACCTCCCAGCAGGCCGCCCGCCGCTTCACCCAGCTGGTCGACTCCACCACGGTCGCCGTCAACGCCTCGACCCGGTTCACCGACGGCGGCCAGTTCGGTTTCGGCGCCGAGATCGGCATCTCCACGCAGAAGCTGCACGCGCGGGGCCCGATGGGCCTGCCCGAGCTGACCAGCACGAAGTACATCGTCACCGGCGACGGACACGTCCGCCGCTAGCCGGCGCGGATCGCGCGGGGCGTCTGCCCGTTCCTGTGAACGGGCCGGCGCCCCGTTCGGCGTAACGCATGAATTTCCTTACCGTCTGCCCAAATTGACCACCCCGGTCTACTCTGGATCCGTGCCGGAGGACGTGGGGGGCACGCCGTTCCCTGACGGCTGGGAGCCCGACGACGACCGCGACCGCGGGGGTATGGACGAAGAGTTCGCCTCCGTGGTCTTCGACGAGGACTTCGTCCGGGCGGCCGTGGTCCACGAGCCGACCGCGGTCGAACGTCTGCTGGCGGCGGCGGAGGCCCGTGCCGCGGCCCAGGAGGCCGAAGCCCGCCGGTCGCACTCCCGAGGAGTACGCGACGACGACCGTTACGACGACGGCTTCGGCCCCGACTACGGCCACGGCCGCGACGACCTGGACGACCTCGACGACTCCGAGATCCTGGAGGGCCGCTACGGCGCCGACGGGGCCTACGGCAGGCCGTACGGCAAGCAGACCCGCTGGCACCGGCCCGTCGCCTGGATCCTCGCCCTCGTGATGGGCATCGGCATGGTCGCGCTGGCCTTCACCGCCGTCTACCGGGGCACCTCGTCCGGCCGCGGCGACCGGGTCCCGCCCCCCGCCACCACCGGTGTCGAACAGGGCGCCCCGACGGGGCCCTCCGCGTCCGCCGACTTCTCCCAGCCGGTCGTCTCCGCGGACCCCCGCACACCCTGACAGGGGCTCGCGCGGGCCCGGGAGAGCGGTTCGCCGGTCGTGCGCGAACCTGGTGAGGACCTGTCAGAAGTTGTCATGCACCGGTGCGTTTACCGGGCCTCCCGAAGACCTACTCTCAAGGTATGGGCGGGCCAGGAAACCCACCTGAGGGGACTCCCGAGGGCGCCCCCGGCGGTGGCGAGGACGAATACCGATCCGTCGTCTTCGACGAGTCGTTCGTCCGCGCTGCCCGCATCCAGGAGTTCTCCGCCCACGAGCGCCTCTCCGACCACGCCCCAGCCGTCCGCCGCCGCCCCGTCGTCCGCCGAGGCCTCTCCCGGCAGGCCCTCGTCCTCGTCCTGCTGGTCGCCCTCGCCTTCGGCACCGCCATCTACATGGGCGTCCGCCATCCGTACGACACCCCGGCCGCCAAGCCCACCGAGCCGCTGAGGATGACGGTGATCCCGCTGTCCCCACAGTCCGCGGTGCCCGGCGCCCAGAACGCCGAGACGCTGTACGCGCACAGCCCGGCCGCACAGTTCCGGATCGGCGCCGAGGGCATCACGATGCCGGCCACCCGGCGCACCGCCCACTTCACCGACAGTCAGGTCGTCTCCGCGCTGACCATCGCCAAGGAGTACCTCGTCGCCTCCTCGCTCGACCCGGAGGTGCTCGGCGGCGTCACCGTCCAGCCCGTGCGGCGGCTGCTGGACGGAGAGCAGCTCGACCAGTTCGAGCAGAGCTTCGATCACCCGGCGTCCGACGGGAGGCATGCCCCGACCGGCTGGCTGGTCCGCTTCGACCCGTCCCGCGCGGCACTCGCCGACCACCGGATCCGCGTCCAGGGCACCCTCCAGGCCGCCGAGTTCGACTCCGGCACCCTGGAGGTCGTCGCCGCCCACACCCTGGTGTACGCGCTGCGGCCGCCCGGCGACCGGACCGACGCCGAGGCCTCGCTGTTCACCGTCCGGCGCGAGCTGCACTTCCGCTTCGACCAGGACGACCTGCGCACCCACCAGGTCGAGGTCGTCGTCTCCTACGTCCAGGCCGGGCCGCTGGCCTGCGCCGACGACGCCACGAACCATCTCCGTCCCCTCCTGGCCGGCCAGTCCGCCAAGGAGGGCGGCCCCTCCGCGGGCACCGACCCGTACGGCACGGGCGCCGCCACGGCCCTCTGCGGCACCCTCGCGGAGAGCGCACAGCCGAAGGTGTGAGCCACATGTGGGTGGGGCCGGCCGCGCGGTTCGCGCGGCCGGCCCCACCCACCGGCAGTCGTGCCGTGCGTCACTCCTCGTCGCGGCGCCTGTCCTCCGTGGCGGTGTCCGTGCCGCCGCCCTGGCCCGGGTCGGTGTCGGTGGCCGTCGCGCCGCCGCGCGTGGCGTTGCCGAAGCCGCGGCGGACCCGGCCGCCGAGGTCTCCCGCGCCGCCCGCGATGTCGGTGACCAGCTTCATCAGCGGGTCCTTGGAGTTCTTCACACTGCTCGTGTAGTGCGAGGCCGACTCACGGAAGGAGTCGGTCACCGAGGTGTCCTTGTCCTCGCTGCGCCGCGGGTAGTGCCCGTCCATGATCCGCTGGTAGTCGCGGGACTCGGCCCACTTCTTCAGCTCGGCCGCGCGCACGGCGGTGAAGGGGTGCGAGCGGGGCAGCACGTTGAGGATCTTGAGGACGGAGTCGCGCAGGTCGCCCCCGGCCTCGTACTCCTCGGCCTGCGCGAGGAACGCGTCCACGTTCATCTCGTGCAGGTGGTTGCCGCCCGCGATCTTCATCAGACCGCGCATGGACGCCTGGACGTCCTGGCCGACCAGCAGACCCGCACGGTCGGCGGACAGCTCCGACTTGCGGAACCACTCGCGCAGCCCGGTCACGATCGCCATGATCGCGAGGTTCCCCAGCGGGATCCAGGCGATCTTCACGGCGAGGCTCGTGAGGAAGAGCAGTATCGTGCGGTACACCGAGTGGCCGGAGAGCGCGTGGCCCACCTCGTGCCCGATGACGGCCCGCATCTCCTCCTCGTCGAGCAGTTCGACGAGCCCGGTGGTGACGACGATGATCGGCTCGTCCAGGCCGATGCACATCGCGTTCGGCTGCGGGTCCTGGTTCACGTACATCGGCGGGACCTTCTCCAGGTCCAGGATGTAGCACGCGTCCCGCAGCATGTCGTTGAGGTGGGTGAACTGCTGGTCCGAGACCCGTACGGAGTCGGACAGGAACAGCAGCCTGAGGCTGCGTTCCGGCAGCAGGCCGCTGAGCGCCTTGAACACGGTGTCGAAGCCGCTGAGCTTGCGCAGCGCCACCAGCGCCGAGCGGTCGGCGGGGTGTTCGTACGCCCGGGAGGAGATCCCCTCGAAGCGCCTGCGCTGCCTGCTCGGCACGTTCTCGCGCCCGTTCTGCTCGTGGCTTTCTTCCGGCATGTTTCCCCCATGCGTCTGTTTGCCCAAGTTGCCCCCCGAAGCGGGGTCCAGCCTAGGCGGAGTTACCGTGGCAGGGCATCAACCGTAAGGAGCGATCTCAATGGGGCATCTCCCGCACCTGCCCGCGTCCGCCTGGCTCACCGAGGCCGCGGACGCCGCCGCGAAGGAACAGGGAGCCGGCAACCTGCTGCGTGTGGTGCTGATCGTGATGGTCCTGGGCTCCGTCCTGATGGCGTGGTTCCTTCTGCGGGGATACAAGCGGGACGACTGACGCCCGCCGACGGGAAGGACGTACGCCGCGCGCGAACGGTTGCCCGCACGCGCAGTACGCGCCCGGCGGCGCCCGCGTTCACTCCTGGGCGGAGTCGGCGTGATCGCGGCGAAGGCTCCCGCTTACGATGGGCGGGTCTTCATCCCGATCCCACCACCGGATAGGTCACGCCGACGATGAGCTTCCACAGCACCGCTGCCGACTTGGTCACTTTCGCCGCCGAGGGCGGCGGGGAGCACGGCGGCAACCACGAGAGCCTGAGCCCCTACCTGACCGGCGGCGGAGCCTTCTTCGCCCTGATGCTGCTGCTGTGGATCACCACCCGTTTCAACCGCGATCGCTAATCCGCGCAAAAGGACGTTCGAACGGTCTGCGTCGGCCGGGCCGGTAGGCTCTCCACGCATGGGAGAGCAGGAAATGCCTACCGGTCCCGAGCACGACAAGGCGGCGGACCAGGCGCACGACACCACGGACGGCCGGGCCGACAGTGCCTCCGGCGCACCGGGAAACCGCCCGTCGCAGCCCGGCCGCCGCCGTCTCGGCGTCATGGGCGGCACGTTCGACCCGATCCACCACGGGCACCTCGTGGCGGCCCAGGAGGTCGCCGCGCAGTTCGGTCTCGACGAGGTCGTGTTCGTACCGACCGGTCAGCCGTGGCAGAAGTCCCACCGCTCGGTCTCGGCGGCCGAGGACCGCTATCTGATGACGGTCATCGCCACGGCCGAGAACCCCCATTTCTCCGTGAGCCGGATCGACATCGACCGCAAGGGCCTCACGTACACCATCGACACCCTGCGCGAACTGCACGACCTCAACGCCGACTCGGACCTCTTCTTCATCACCGGCGCCGACGCGCTCGGCCAGATCCTCACCTGGCGCGACGCCGAGGAACTCTTCTCCCTCGCGCACTTCATCGGGGTCACCCGTCCGGGTCACACCCTGGCCGACCCGGGCCTTCCCGCGGGCGGGGTCTCCCTGGTCGAGGTGCCGGCACTGGCCATCTCCTCCACGGACTGCCGTGCGAGAGTCGCCAAGGGCGATCCCGTCTGGTACCTGGTGCCGGACGGCGTGGTGCGCTACATCGACAAGCGGCAGCTGTACCGCGGCGAGTGAGCCGAGAGGGGCACCGGTGAACGACCGATACGACGCCGGCTACGGAGGCGACCAGAGCTACGAACTCGTCGGCTACGACGAGTTCGGGCAGCCGGTGTACCGACAGGTGCCCGCCCAGCAGGTGCCTCAGCAGCATGCGTACGACCCCTACGGGACGCAAGCGCCCCAGGGGTACGGCCAGGGCTACGGCTACGACCCGTACGCGACCGGCCAGGTCCAGCAGCAGCCCGCCCAGGGCTACGGCACGGGCTACGACCCGGGTCAGCAGGCACCGGCGCCCGCCTACGACCCGTACGACCCCTACGGGCAGACCGCGGCCACCGGCCTGCAGACGCCCGTCGCCGAGCAGACCGCCTACATCCCGCAGCAGTCGGCACCCCCGGGGACCCACGAGGGCAGCGACCCGCGGACCGGCGATCCCTTCGCGGAACGGAACCCGGCCGAAGCGGACTCCGCCGAAGCGGGCAGCGCCGAACCGGACTACCGCACCGAGCAGTTCGCCTTCGTCGAGGAGCCCGACGGCGACTCCGAGGACGTCATCGACTGGCTGAACTTCACCGAGAACCGCACCGAGCGCCGCGAGGAGGCCAAACGGCGGGCCAGGACCCGGATGGTCGCCCTGGTCGTGGCCCTCGCGCTCGTCGCGGTCGGCGGCGTCGGCTACCTGTGGTGGGCGGGAATGCTGCCCGGCTCCTCCTCGGACGAGCGGACCGGCACCACGACCTCCGCGGCCGCCCAGAAGCGGGACGTGGTCGTCGTCCACCTGCACGACACCAGGAACGGCGGCACCTCCACGGCGCTGCTCGTCGACAACGCCACCACCGAGCGGGGCGCCACCGTTCTGCTCCCCAACGCCCTCGCCCTGACCGACGACGACGGCACCACGACCACCCTGGCCAAGTCCGTCGACGACGACGGCTCCTCCGGGACCCGCGACGCGCTCGACACCGTCCTCGGCACCGACATCGAGGGCACCTGGCGGCTGGACACCCCGTATCTGAACAACCTCGTCGGACTCGTCGGCAACATCGACATCGACACGAACGCGAACGTGCCCGACCCCGAGGCGAAGAAGAAGACCGAGGCCCCCCTCGTCACCAAGGGCAAGGCGCAGACCCTCAGCGGCAAGATGGCCGTCGCCTACGCCACCTACCGGGCCTCGGGCGAGACGCAGGACGCGCAGCTCAAGCGGTTCGGGCAGGTCATGCAGGGCGTGCTGCGCAAGCTGTCGTCCGACGCGCAGGCCGCCACGGTCACCGTGCAGACGCTGGCCCAGATCCTCGACCCCTCGCTCAGCGACAAGGACCTCGGCACCTTCCTCGCCAAGCTCGCCGACCACGCCAAGGGCGGCGACTACAGGACCGAGCTGCTGCCCGTCCAGCAGGACGGCACGCTCAGCGCCGAGGACTCCGACCGCGTGGTCAAGGACCTGCTCGGCGGCGCCGCCAAGAGCCCCGACGCCGGGGACGCCGTCCGCGTGGGCATCCGCAACGCCACCGGCGAGAAGGACGCCACCGAGCAGGCCCGCGTGGTCGTCCTCAACGGCGGCTACACCTTCCTCGACGCCGGCACGACCGCCACCGCCGAGGCCACCTCCCGGGTCACCTACTCCGACGCGGCCCGCAAACAGGACGCCGTCGAGGTCGCCAAGACCCTCGGCCTGCCGACCAGCTCCGTCAAGAAGGGCGAGACCACGTCCAACGCCGACGTGTCCGTCGTACTCGGCCAGAACTACGAGACGACGGACACGTCCGGGACGACGGGGACCACGGGGACCACGGGGTGACCGTGCCGTGCTGATCGCACCGGAGTGATCGACATCAGGCCCCGGAGCCGCCGCATCGGCGTCGCTCCGGGGCCCGATCGATTAACGCGTGGGGCGGTGTCGGTGGGCCGTGAGACCCTTGGGGTAGCCCGTGAGGGTTCCTGACCGACGACCGAAAGCCGTGTAAGTGACCGCCACCGACCGCTCCCTCGAGCTCATCACCACCGCCGCGCAGGCGGCCGCCGACAAGCTCGCGCACGACGTCATCGCGTACGACGTCAGCGATGTGCTGTCCATCACGGACGCCTTCCTGCTCGCCTCCGCGCCCAACGACCGCCAGGTCAAGTCGATCGTCGACGAGATCGAGGAGCGGCTGAACAAGGAGCTCGGCGCCAAGCCGGTCCGCCGCGAGGGCGACCGCGAGGCCCGCTGGGTGCTGCTGGACTACGTCGACATCGTCGTCCACGTCCAGCACAGCGAGGAGCGGGTCTTCTACGCCCTGGAGCGGCTCTGGAAGGACTGCCCCGAGCTGGAACTGCCCGCCGACGCCAAGGCCACCCGGGGCAAGGGCGCCGAGCACGCCAAGCTGCGCGCAGCCGAGGAGGAGGCCGAGCTGGACGGGGAGCTGCGGTGACCGCGGGCACCGACGCGGCCGCCCGCAAGGGCCGCCGCCTCATCCTCTGGCGGCACGGCCAGACCTCGTGGAACGTGGAGCGCCGCTTCCAGGGCACCACGGACGTCGAGCTGACCGAGACCGGGCTCGGCCAGGCCCGCCGCGCCGCGCGGCTGCTCGCCTCCCTCAAGCCCGACGCGATCGTCGCGTCCGACCTGCGGCGTGCCGCCGACACGGCCGCCGAGCTGGCCGCGCTCACCGGCCTGGAGGTCAGCCACGACGAGGGCCTGCGCGAGACCTACGCGGGCGTCTGGCAGGGCCTCACGCACGACGAGATCATCGCCCGGCACGGCGAGGAGTACGCCGCGTGGAAGCGCGGCGAGCCGATCCGCCGCGGCGGCGGCGAACTGGAGACCGAGGTCGCCGACCGCGCCGCCCCCGTGGTGCTCCGGCACGCCGACAAGCTCCCGGAGAGCGGCACGCTCGTGGTCGTCAGCCACGGCGGCACCATCCGCACCACCATCGGGCGCCTCCTCGGTCTGGAGCCCCGCCACTGGGAGAGCCTCGGCGGCCTCTCCAACTGCTGCTGGTCCGTCCTCGGCGAGGGCGCCCGCGGCTGGCGGCTCCTGGAGCACAACGCCGGCACGCTGCCCGAGCCGGTGCTCGGCGACGACGACTGACCCCGCACGCGGCCCCGTACCGGGGCCGCGGCCCGGATTTCACTTTCCGGCTGGTCGCAGGCTAAAGTTCTTCTTGTTCGCCCCGCCGAGCGGGACCGGACACCACGCGGTTCGCCGCGTGACGCAAGGGGCTATAGCTCAGTTGGTAGAGCGCCTGCATGGCATGCAGGAGGTCAGGAGTTCAATTCTCCTTAGCTCCACAGATCGGTACAGAAGATCCCGTTCCCGCGAGGGGACGGGATTTTTCGTGTGTGACCTGCGTCCCTTCTTGAGCAGTCGCCGCTCCGGAGGCGTATAGCTCTGAGGACGTCTTCTTTCCCGCTCCTCACCCGGACTGGTACGAAGGCGTCGCTGACCGTATTGGTCCGGCCGTGGCAGAATCAAACGGCCGGAAGGGGGCGCGGCCCGACGGGAGGGAGAAGCGATGCCTGCGAGCATCCGCGGGAGGGTCCACGACCTTCCCGCGAAGGTGGTGATGCGGAGCAAGACCACCCTCCTCTGCCCTTCCTGCGGCTCGCTCCACGTGGCCCAAGTCCTCGGTGACAACGGAGGGATCTCCTACGTGTGCACGGCCTGCGGCCACAGCTGGAGCTGAACGATGGGTGCACACAGGAGAAAGTGCGACTGGTGCGGCAGCGGCACGCCCATCGTCCGCGACATGGAGCCCGTCAACGCCGACTACCAGTACTGGTGCGAGGAATGCGCCCGGGCGCTGATCATAAAAGGCGACCCGATCGAGACGTACCGCGAGCTGGAGGGTGAGCCGATCTATGGCCGGCTCCTCGAAGAGCACTGCACGCTCAAGCGCTTCTACTCGTTCGTGACGGCCTGAGAGTCAACTCCGCGGCCCTGCCCGGCCCCCGCCCACCGCGGGGCCGTCAGGGGTGCCCCGGCGCCCTTGTGGCGGCCCGTCGGCGGCCGTCGTCGGCGGTCGTGAACGGCGGGTGGGTGGCCGGGGGTTCGATATTCGACATTCAGTACCAAATCAACTCCTCCTTCGCGTCCGTCGGAATCGATTTGGTGGTGCGCGTGAGGGACCGGTAATGTTGGCGTCGTCGCCAGGGAGACCGGGCGGACAGCACGGCAAGGGGCTATAGCTCAGTTGGTAGAGCGCCTGCATGGCATGCAGGAGGTCAGGAGTTCAATTCTCCTTAGCTCCACAGAAAAGACCCCGTCCAAGTGGACGGGGTCTTCGCGTTGTTGGCGGACCGCGGCGACCGCAGCGGCCCTCGGTGGACCGCAGTGGAGCCTCAGCAGTCGCGGTGGAACGGAGAAGGGCGGGTCGCCCCTGACCGGGGTGACCCGCCCTTCGGCGTTGGTGCGTCAGCGGCCGCTGCCCAGGGCCCGGCGGCCACGGCCCGGGGAGAGGACCGGGAGGTTGCGGGACGGGGCGGAGGCGCGGTTGTCCTCCTCCAGGCGCAGGGCGAGCGCGGGGCAGCGGCGCACCGCGCGCAGGGCCTTGGCCTCGGCGTACTGGGGGACCTTCGCCTGGGCGACGGTGGGGAAGCCGTCGGCGCCGAGCTGGAAGACCTCGGGGAGGATGTCGGCGCACAGGCCGTGCCCCCGGCAGAGCGTCCAGTCGACGAAGATCTTCTGCCGGCTGCCGGTCTCCTCCTCGCCGGCACCGCCCGGGATGCCGGTGGGCATCCTGCCGCCCTCGAAGAGCGGCAGCACGCCCTCGACGGGGCGGCCGCAGCCGTTGCCGAGGACATGCGCGGCGAGGTCGTCCGTGAACGCCTTGATGGTCGATTCCAGGAACATCGCGGAACCGTCGGGGTGCGAGCACGCGCCGCGCCGCTTGACGTTCTTCGCGACCTGCTTGAGGGCCTCCAGGGCGGCCGGACCGCCGCCGTTGAGGATGTCCTCCATGCCGCGCGCGGCGGCCGGCAGGCCGAGGTAGCAGGGGCCGCACTGTCCCGCGCTCTCCTCGGCGAGCCACTTGGCGACCTGGAGCGACTCGCCGAGCGGGCAGGTGTCCTGGCTGATCGGCAGGATCGCGCCCGCGCCGAGCGCACCGCCCACCGCGTCCAGCGAGTTGCGCGAGACGACCGCCTCGTTGACCGTCGCCGCGTCGATCCACTTGCCGTGGTAGCCGCCGGTCAGCACGCCCTGCGGGACCGGCGGGGCACCGGCCAACTGCAGGATGTAGCGCAGCGGCACGCCGGTGGGTGCCTCGATCACCATGGGGCGGGCGACCGCTCCGGACACGGTGAGCATGACGGTGCCCGGCTCGTCGTACAGGCCGGTGTTGCCGTACCGCTCGGAGCCGATGCGGGCGCCGATGGCGAGCTGGGCGAAGGTCTCGGCGTTGGAGAGCAGCGTCGGCGCGCCGCCGACACCGCTCTTGGACGCGCTGGTCTTGCGGCCCGGCGGGATGGGCGGCCCGCCGTCGATGGAACGGATCAGCGAGCCGGCGGCGCCGGTGACCATGCGGATCGGGTTGCGCTGCACGCTCGCGCGGATGGCGGCGCCGCGCCGGTTGCTCAGCCCGCGCTCGGCGAGGGCCGCCTCCATCGAACGCTCGGTGGATTCACGTGTCACCCCGATGACGAGCTGACGGGCGCCCAGGGCCTCGGCGACGAGCAGGGCGCCGTCCAGGATGAGGTGCGGGGCACGGTTGATGAGCACCGTGTCCTTGCGGCAGGCGGGTTCGTCCTCGCTGCCGTTGACGACCACGACGGGCCGGATGCCGCGCTTGATCGCCGACTCGGCGACCGACCGCAGTTTCTTGTGGAACGGGAAGCCCGCGCCGCCCCTGCCCTTGAGGTTGATCCGTTCGGACAGCTGGGCGAGCTGTTCGCCGCCCATCGGTTCGAGCGGACCGTGCACCTTGAGGTGCATGGGGAGGTCGAGTCTCTCGACGAGGTCGAAGCCCGAGGTGAGCTGGGGGAGCCCCACCACTCGGACTTCGGGGACGTCGGGAAGGGCCTCGTTCACTTAAATCCTCCGGAAGGCGCGTTCCAGGGTTCGCCTGAGCCCGGCTGGTTGTAGTCGTCGTAGCCGGACAGCGTTTCAGTGGCGGGACCGCTGTTGTACGTGTCGTTCGGGTTGTACGTGCCGTAGGGGGCGTTCGTCTCAGCGGTTCCGTAGGGAGTTTCGGAGACGCCCGTGTTGTACGTCTCGCCCTGGTACGCCTGGCTCTGGTACGCCTGGCCCGGATAGGTCTGCCCGCCCAGCGGCTGTCCGGCGAAGGTGTCCTGCATCGGGTCGTACGACGACGGGGGCGCCTCGCCCACCGGCGGCGGGGACGGGGCCGGCCAGCGGGTGCTCCCGGTGGTCGAGCCGTCGTCCATGCGGGGCATGGCCTGGGTGGGCTGCATGTCCAACGGCGGCTGCTGCTGGGTCAGATAGGGCGCCGTGGGCTCCGCCGCGCGCGGGGTCATCGACACCGCGCGGTAGGCGGCCGCGAAGCCGGGGCCGCTGTCGGCGGCGGCGGCCGCACCGCGCTGCGGGGGCACCAGCGGGTCGCCGAGCGGGGGGTTGCCCTGTCCGCCGCCGAAGCCGGGCAGCGGGAACTGGCCGGTGTCGCGCATCCGGTCGCGCTGTCCGCCTTCGCGCCGGCCGCCCTCACGGCGTCCGCCGCCGGGCTCGTCCATGCCCTGCAGGGCGGAGCGGGACTTCATGAGGTCGTCGACCTCGGGGGGACGCTGGCCGTCGGTGCCCAGGACGGCGGCGATCCGCTCCACCACCTGGCGCTTGACCGGGCGCGGCGCGGCGCGCAGCAGCAGGGCGGCGGCGACGGCGACCAGGCCGAGGGAGTAGAGGGTGATGAAGATCGGCTTCGCTTCGCGACCCGCGTAGAGTCCGTGTACGAGCGCGAAACACCAGGCCGGGTAAGCCATCATGTGCATCGCGCGCCAGCGTGCCGCGACCGGTGCCGGGGACGCGAAGTTGCTGCGCAGCGCGCCGGTGATGGCGACGAAGATCATCATGGATCCGGCGGTGGCGCCGAAACCGATGAGCGCTCCGGTGCCCGTCACGCCGAGCGCGAAGGGGAACAGGGCGATCGCGGAGACGTGGTTGAGCGCCAGCTTGACCGTGACGTGCAGCACGAGGAACGCGACGGACGCGATGGCGGTCGTCCGGTGGACGGCCTGGCCGATGATCCGCTGGCGCACGGTGAGCAGGGTCCGGTCCTGGGCGACGAGCCCCCAGAGCACCGAGAGGGTCAACGAGACGAGCGAGAGCACGCCCGCTCCGAAGTCGAGGAACTCCCGGTACGCGTCACCTCCGACCAGCACACTTACGGGTATCAGCAGCAGAGCGGCAGCCGTGGCCATCCCGTAGGCCGAACGGCCGGTCTGGGGCATCGAGCTGTTACTGCGACGAGGGTTCATGGGGGCAACTCCGAACAGTTCGGGAAAGCGGTCCCGTCGTCGAACTGTAAGTGGTGCCAATACCGGGCGGTACGAGGTTTGAGTTATTGCGCTGTTATCAAGGACCAATCTCACATCTGTGATGCCCGTTAGTGGTTGTTACGCGAAGTAAGTTTTGAATAAAGTTCAACTTTTTTGGCCGGAACCTGTGGCGGACGCGCCGCTGGTTCCGGCCCGTCGGCGGGCCGGAACCTCGTCGCGACGGCTGTGAGGGCTGCGGTACCCTGAGCCCATGCGTGCCGTACGCCTTCTGCTTAGTGAGCCGCGCTGATCAGTCCCGACCGCCGATGAACGGCGTGGTCGGCATCGGCGCGGCGTCCCCTCCTGTGCGAGGGGATTTTTCGTTTTCCGACGACACAGCCGCTGGCAGAGACGATCGATGGAGCTTTGAGGATCATGAGCGAGACGAACCCCGCTGCCGCTGACACGGCGGTGGACGCAGCGCCGCACCGCTACACGGCCACCGTCGCGGCCGACATCGAGGCACGCTGGCAGGACTTCTGGGACGCCGAAGGCACCTACGCGGCCCCCAATCCGACGGGTGATCTGGCTGGCGATCCCGGACTGGCCGCCAAGCCCAGGAAGTTCGTCATGGACATGTTCCCGTACCCCTCCGGTGCGGGCCTGCACGTCGGCCACCCCCTGGGCTACATCGCCACCGACGTCTTCGCCCGCTTCCAGCGGATGACCGGCCACAACGTCCTGCACACCCTGGGCTTCGACGCGTTCGGCCTGCCCGCCGAGCAGCACGCCGTGCAGACCGGTGAGCACCCCCGGATCACCACCGAAGCGGCCATCAACAACATGAAGTCCCAGCTGCGCCGGCTGGGCCTGGGCCACGACAAGCGCCGGTCGTTCGCCACGATCGACCCGGACTACTACAAGTGGACCCAGTGGATCTTCCTGCAGATCTTCAACTCCTGGTACGACGACGAGGCGAAGCGGGCCCGCCCCATCGCCGAGCTGGTCGCCCAGTTCGAGTCCGGTGAGCGCGCGCTGCCCGGCGGCGGCTCCTGGAGCGGGCTGAGCGCCGCCGAGCGTGCCGACGTGCTGGGCGGACACCGCCTGGCGTACGCCTCCGACGCGCCGGTCAACTGGTGCCCCGGCCTGGGCACCGTGCTGGCCAACGAGGAGGTCACCGCCGACGGCCGCTCCGAGCGCGGCAACTTCCCCGTCTTCAAGGCCAAGCTGCGCCAGTGGAACATGCGCATCACCGCCTACGCCGACCGCCTGCTGGACGACCTGAACGAGCTGGACTGGCCCGAGGCCATCAAGCTGCAGCAGCGCAACTGGATCGGCCGTTCCGAGGGCGCCCGCGTCGACTTCCCCATCGACGGCGAACACATCACCGTCTTCACCACCCGCCCCGACACCCTGTTCGGCGCGACCTACATGGTCCTGGCCCCCGAACACCCGCTGGTCGACAAGTTCACCCCGGACGCCTGGCCCGAGGGCACCCACGACGTGTGGACCGGCGGCCACGCGACCCCGGCCGACGCCGTCACCGCCTACCGCGCGCAGGCCGCCTCCAAGTCCGACGTCGAACGGCAGGCCGAGGCCAAGGACAAGACCGGCGTCTTCACCGGCTCGTACGCGACCAACCCCGTCAACGGCGAGCGGATCCCGGTCTTCATCGCCGACTACGTGCTGATGGGCTACGGCACCGGGGCGATCATGGCCGTCCCGGCGGGCGACCAGCGCGACTTCGAGTTCGCGCGCGCCTTCGAACTGCCCGTCACCTGCATCGTCGAGCCGACCGACGGCCGCGGCACGGACACCTCCACCTGGGAGGACGCCTTCGCCTCGTACGACGCGAAGATCATCAACTCCAGCGGTGAGGGCGTGTCCCTGGATGGCCTGGGCGTCGTCGAGGCCAAGGCACGCATCACGGAATGGCTGGAGCGGTCCGGAATCGGTCACGGCACCGTCAACTTCCGCCTGCGCGACTGGCTGTTCAGCCGCCAGCGCTACTGGGGCGAGCCCTTCCCGATCGTCTACGACGAGGACGGCGTCGCCCACCCGCTGCCCGAGTCGATGCTGCCGCTGGAGCTGCCCGAGGTCGAGGACTACTCGCCGCGCACCTTCGAGCCGGACGCCGCCGACACCCGGCCCGAGACGCCGCTGTCGCGCAACGAGGACTGGGTGAACGTCACGCTGGACCTGGGCGACGGACGCGGCCCGCGCCCGTACCGCCGCGAGACCAACACCATGCCCAACTGGGCCGGTTCCTGCTGGTACGAGCTGCGCTACCTGGACCCGCACAACTCCGAGAAGCTGGTCGACCCGGAGATCGAGCGGTACTGGATGGGGCCGCGCGAGGGCCGGCCGCACGGTGGTGTCGACCTGTACGTCGGCGGCGCGGAGCACGCCGTGCTGCACCTGCTGTACGCGCGCTTCTGGTCCAAGGTCCTGTTCGACCTGGGGCACGTCTCCTCGGCCGAGCCGTTCCACAAGCTGTTCAACCAGGGCATGATCCAGGCCTTCGTCTACCGCGACAGCCGTGGCTTCGCGGTGCCGGCGGCCGAGGTGGAGGAGCGCGACGGCGCCTACTACTACCAGGGCGAGAAGGTCAGCCGTCTGCTGGGCAAGATGGGCAAGTCCCTGAAGAACGCCGTCACTCCCGAGTCGATCGCCGAGGAGTACGGCGCGGACACGCTGCGCCTGTACGAGATGGCGATGGGCCCGCTGGACGTCTCCCGGCCGTGGGACACGCGCGCGGTGGTCGGCCAGTTCCGCCTGCTGCAGCGGCTGTGGCGCAACGTCGTCGACGAGGCCACCGGCGAGGTGACCGTGGTGGACGACGAGCCCGGCCAGGACACCCTGCGCGCGCTGCACAAGGCCATCGACGGCGTACGGCAGGACCTGGAGGGCATGCGGTTCAACACCGCGATCGCCAAGATCACCGAGCTGAACAACCACCTGACCAAGGTGGGCGGACCGGTGTCCCGCCCCGTAGCCGAGGCCCTGGTCCTGCTGGTCGCGCCGCTGGCCCCGCACATCGCCGAGGAGCTGTGGCGCAAGCTGGGCCACACGGACTCGGTCGTGCACCGGGACTTCCCCGTCGCCGACCCGGCGTACGTCGTCGACGAGGCCGTCACCTGCGTCGTCCAGATCAAGGGCAAGGTCAAGGCCCGCCTGGAGGTGTCGCCGGCCATCTCCGAGGAGGAGCTGGAGAAGGTGGCCCTGGGCGACGAGAAGGTGGTCGCGGCGCTGGCCGGGGCGCCGATCCGGAAGGTGATCGTGCGGGCGCCGAAGCTGGTGAACATCGTCACGTGAGCAAGGTGCCCGGCGGAGTGCTCCGCGGGGCGTTGCGGGGCGACCGGCGGTGGTCGTGGGGCGACCGGCTGTAGTCGGTCGGCTGCTGTCGGCAGTGGTTCGGGGTCGTCCCCTACGGGCAGGTTCCGGGTTCCGGTGGAACTCGGGACCTGCCCGTTGCGTTTACCGTTGAAGAGCGCCGCAGCACATGCCGTGCCGGTCGGAGGAGGAGCGCGTCGTGGAAGCCGTCATCGCAATCGTCGCCCTGTTCTTCGTGCTGTTCGTGGTGCTGGGCGTGTACGCCACGGTGAAGGCGGTCGGCGCGGCCAAGCGCGGCGTGGACCGTACGATCACCCAGGCCAAGCGGACCGTCGAGGACACCACCCTGCGCGCCAGAAGCCTGGCCCAGCCGGGCCCGGCGGGACAACTGGCCGACCTGCGGCTCAAGTTGCGTACGTCGATGCGGGCCACCCAGGAGGCCTTGCAGGCGGGGGTGGGTGAGGACGAGTCCCTGAAGGAGTCCCTGGCCCTCTTCGAGCAGCTCAGCAAGCACGGCCGGGAGCTGGACGACGAGCTCCGGCGCCTGGAGCCCGAGCCGGACCGGAGCAAGCTGGCCCAGCGGCTGCCCGCGCTGCGCGAGCGCACGGAGCGGGTCGTCAAGTCCGCCGACTCCTTGCGCTGGGCGGCGCACGACCGGGCGCGCAGGTTCGCGGAGGACGACCTGGACACGCTCAGCGCGCAGATCGACGTCGAGGCGGGCGCGCTGCGGCACTGGACGACGGAACCCGCCGCGGTGTGGCCCGAGGCGCCGAAGCCCGAGGCCACCGCCTCCACGGGGCAGACCTGGCAGGAGACCCCCGCGTCGCCCGCGGCCGAGCCCCGTGCAGAGTCCCGTGGTGGTGAGTCCCCTGGCGGTGAGGGGCCGCCCAAGCCCGCGATCGCCCCGGCGAGCGCGCGGCCGACGTACCCGTGGCAGAAGAAGCCCCGCCCGGAGAGCACGACTTGATCTGTTCGCCACGGCGACCGGCTCGCCCTGGACGGCCGGCTCGCGCGTCGCAGGTGAGAGGGGCCGGGCTGCCGTCGACGGGGCTGGGCGGGTAACCTCCAGCTCATGTCCCGCCATGTCGCGATCGTCACCGATTCCACGGCCTACCTGCCGCCGCCGGCGATGGAGCGTCACGGCATCATCGCGGTGCCCCTGACCGTGGTCCTCGGCGACCAGGCGCTCGACGAGGGCACCGAGATCTCCGCACGCTCCCTGGCCCAGGCGCTGCAGAAGCGACGGTCCGTCACCACCTCCCGCCCCAGCCCCGAACTGTTCGCGGAGACCTACCGCAGGGTCGCGGAGACGGGCGCCACGGGCATCGTCTCCCTGCACCTCTCCGCCGAGTTCTCGGGCACCTACGACGCGGCCGTGCTCGCGGCCCGCGAGGCACCCGTGCCGGTGCGCGTGGTCGACACCGGGATGGTCGCGATGGCCCTCGGGTTCTGCGCCCTGACCGCCGCCGAGTCGGCCGAGGCGGGCGGCACGGTGGACGAGGCCGTCACGGCCGCCGAGAAACGGGCCGCGGGGACGTCCGCCTTCTTCTACGTCGACACCCTGGACTATCTCCGCCGGGGTGGACGGATCGGCGCGGCCCAGGCGCTGTTCGGTTCCGCGCTGGCCGTCAAGCCGCTGCTGCAGCTCGACGGCGGCCGCATCGAGATGCTGGAGAAGGTCCGTACGGCGTCCAGGGCGATCGCCCGCCTGGAGGAGATCGTCGCCGAGCGGGCGGGCGGCGCGCCGGTCGACATCGCGGTCCATCACCTCGCCGCGCCCGAGCGGGCCTCGGCGCTCGCGGACCGGCTGCGGAGCCGGGTGCCCGGACTGGCCGACCTGCATGTCAGCGAGGTCGGAGCAGTGATCGGAGCGCACACGGGGCCCGGGCTGCTGGGGGTCGTCGTCTCACCTCGGTGAGTCGGTGAGTCGGTGAGTCGGTGAGTCGGTGAGTCGGGGCGTCGAGACTTTCACCGCTCGTGTGGGTGACGGAGTTATCCACAACCCGGTAGTAATCCACCGTAATTGAGCAAGATCATCGCGATGGGGCGAGTCTGCCCGATCCTCGTCGCATGGCACTTCGATCACGTTCACGCACTGCGACGGTCACCAGCGGCCCCGGCAGGGGCCCGTCCTCCGACGGACGCGCCCGCCACCGCCCTCGACAGCCCGGGGGCAGGGCCGGCCGCCGCCGGGCAACGGCGGAGACGCTCCGCCTGCGCGCGGAGGCAATGTTCCCCGAGAGGGCGCGAGAACCCAGGGAGTTGGGGCACGGGCCTCCGGGAGCGACCGGGGGGACGGCGAGGGGTGGCAGCGACGGCCGCGCGGTCCGGGCTCTCACTGCGGAGGGGGCCGTGGGCTCTGAGGCCTCCGCGATGCGTGGTGACGTCGATGTCGATGAGGTCGCCGAGATCACCGATATCGCCGAGAAGCAAGCCGTCGCTGCAGGCAGGGGTGACGCCGTCACCGGCAGGGATGCCACAGCCACCGCCAGGACCGCTGGGGCGGACAGGTGCGAGACCGGTCGTGACATCGGCTTCGGAGAGGCCGACCGTGCGGCGAGGGGTGCGTGGCGGGAGCGGATGGGGCCGGCCCTGCGGGAGCGGTTGCCGCTGTGGTTGCAGGTGCGGTGCGCCACCGAACGCAAGAGCGTGGTCGCGCTGAGCGTGGTGCTGGTCGTCGCGGCGCTGTTCGCGGCCCAGCACTTCTGGACCGGACGGACCCAGACCGTGAGCGCGCCGGAGGTGGTGCGGGCGGGTGCCCCAGGCGCCTCGGGGGGCCCGGCGGCCTCGTACGGTCAGCCGTGGAACGGCCGGGCGGCGGCGGTGCCGGACGCCTCGGCCGGTGCGGTCGCCTCGACGGGGCCCTCGATCGTGGTGGACGTCGGCGGGAAGGTCCGCCGACCGGGCATCCAACGGCTGCCGGCCGGCTCCCGGGTCGCCGACGCGCTACGGGCGGCGGGCGGTGTCCGGCCGGGGGCGAAGACCGACGGGCTCAACCGCGCCCGAATCCTCGTGGACGGCGAACAGGTCCTGGTCGGACGTCCGATGCCGGTGTCCGGGCCGGGCGCGATGCCCGGGCCGGGTACGGGCGGAGCCGGTGCGGCCGGGGGCGCCGTCACCGGGGCCGCGCCCACGGCCCCCGTCTCCCTCAACACCGCCACCGCCGACCAGCTGGACACCCTGCCCGGCGTCGGCCCCGTCCTCGCCCAGCACATCATCGACCACCGCACCCGCCACGGCGGCTTCCGCTCGGTCGACGAACTGCGCGAGGTGAACGGCATCGGGGACCGCCGTTTCGCCGACCTGCGCGACCTCGTACAGCCGTGAGCACGACGGAGGAGCAGGTCACGGCGGCGGCCGATGCGGGGATCGCTCCGCCGCGGCCCGCCGTGCACGCGGCTTCCGGCACCCGGCTCGGCGACGCCCACCCCAGACAGGAGGGACCGACGGACCTGCGTCTCGTGCCCCCGGCGCTGGCCGCGTGGGGGACGGCCGCGCTCATGGTGCACGCCTCGCCGGGGTGGGTCACGGGAGTGGTCGTGACCTGCCTGGTGATGGGCTCGGCCCTACTGGTCCTTCGGCAGAGGCCGGGGCGTGCGGACGGGCCGTCACGGGGTGGGGCCGGGGCTCGGACGAGGGTGTCCGTCGCCGCCGCGCTGCTCTGCGCCGGAGCGGCCGCCGCTTCCGCCGGACTGCACGGGGCGGATCTGCGGCGGGGGCCCGTCCCCGCGCTGGCCGAGCAGTACGCCCGGGTGACCGCGGAGGTAAGGCTGACGGCCGACCCACGGCTCACCCGCCCCCGCATCAAGGGCAACCACGCGGCCCCGGACGCCGTGCTCCTCCAGGCCGAGGTACGCCGGGTGCGGAGCCCGGACGGGACGGTCGTGCGGACACGCACACCGGTGCTGGTCATCGTCGACGTGGACGAGCGTTCCGGTCGAGCGTCGTGGCTCTCGCTTCTGCCGTCCACGCGGGTACGGGTCGCGGCGCGGGTCGCACCGGCCATGGTCGGCGGCGACCGGGTGGCAGCCGTGCTGCGGGTGCGGGGCGGTGGGGCGCCGGTGGTGACGGAGGAGCCGAGCGCCGTGCAGCGGCTCGCGGGACGGTTGCGCGCGGGACTGCGGGAGGCGACCGACGGGCTGGACGCCGACGCGCGGGCGTTGCTGCCGGGGTTCGTCGTCGGGGACACCTCGCGGGTCCCGGCCGAGCTGGACGAGGCGTTCAAGGCGACCGATCTCACGCACCTCCTCGCCGTCAGCGGGGCCAACTTCACGATTCTCCTGGCCCTGTTCATCGGACCGCCGGGGTTGGCACAGCGGGCCGAGCGACGGGGACTCGCACCCCGGCTCGGCATCTCTCTGCGGGCGACCGCGCTGGCGGGTGGTGCGCTGACGCTCGGGTTCGTGATCGTGTGCCGGCCGGAACCCAGCGTGGTGCGGGCGGCCGCGTGCGGTGCGATCGCGCTGCTGGCCATCGCGACGGGACGGCGCAGGTCCCTCGTCCCCGCGCTGGCGACGGCGGTCCTGCTGCTGGTGCTGTACGACCCGTGGCTGGCCCGCAGTTACGGCTTCCTGCTGTCCGTCCTCGCGACCGGAGCGCTGCTCACCGTCGCCCCGCGCTGGAGCGCCGCGCTCCAGCGGCGCCGGGTGCCACCGCGTCCGGCCGAGGCGCTGGCCGCGGCGGGAGCCGCGCAGGCGGTGTGCGCGCCGGTCGTCGCCGTGTTGTCGGCCAAGGTGAGCCTGGTGGCGGTGCCGTGCAACCTGCTGGCGGAGTTCGCGGTGGCCCCGGCCACGGTGCTGGGGTTCGCCACGCTGGCGACGGCCCCGGTCGCGATGCCCGTCGCCGAGTGCTTTGCCTGGTGCGCGAGTTGGCCCGCCGGCTGGATCGCGGACATCGCCCGCACCGGGGCGTCGCTGCCCGGCGCGGGAGTGGACTGGCCGGGCAGCTGGACCGGTGCGCTGCTCCTCGTCCTGGTCACCGTGGTGGTCGTCCTGATCGGGCGGCGCCTCCTCGGCCATCCGTATCCGGTGGGAGCCTGCCTGCTGGCGTTTCTGCTGGTCGTGGTGCAGCCACCGCCCCTGACCAGGGTGATCACGGGGTGGCCGCCGCCGGGTTGGCACCTGGTGATGTGCGATGTGGGGCAAGGGGACGCGAGCGTCCTCGCGGCGGGCGACGGTGCCGGGGTGGTCGTGGACGCCGGTCCCGATCCGGTGTCGGTCGACCGCTGCCTCACGACGCTCGGCATCACCCGGATCCCGCTCGTGGTCCTCACCCACTTCCACGCCGACCACGTGATGGGGCTGCCGGGAGTGCTGCGAGGACGTGCGGTGGGGGCGATCGCGGCGACCGGCTTCGAGGAGCCCGTGGAACAGGCCGAGTTCGTGCGCAGGGAGGCGGCGGACCGGGGGATCCCGCTGACCCGGGCCGTGGCCGGGGAGGAGCGGCGCACGGGCAGCCTCACCTGGCGGGTGCTGTGGCCACCGGCCGACGCCGCCGCACCGGACGGGCCGAACGACGCCAGCGTGACCATGCTCGTCCGCTCGGCCGGGCTGACCCTGCTGCTCCTGGGCGACCTGGAGCCACCCGGCCAGCGGGAACTGGCGGGATCACCGGAGGCCGCGGCGCTGGGAGCCGTGGACGTGGTGAAGGTCGCCCACCACGGTTCGGCCTACCAGGACCCCGGACTGATACGTGCGATGGCGCCACGGCTGGCCCTCATCTCGGTCGGCGCGGACAACCCGTACGGCCACCCGGCGCCCAGTACGGTCGCCGCGCTGCGGGCCGGGGGCGCCACGGTGCTGCGCACGGACGAGGACGGCGCGATCGCCGTCGCGGGTACGGCGAAGGAGTTGCTCGTGGCGCGAGACTGACCTCATGGACACCGCAGAGATTGACGCCTACCTTCGCCGCCTCGGAGCCGAGCAGCCGGCCCGGCCCACGGCCGACGTGCTCCGTGAACTGCACCTGTGCCATCTGCGGGCGGTGCCGTTCGAGAACCTGTCGATCCACCTGGGTGAGGAGATCGTCCTGGAGGAGAAGCGGCTGCTGGACAAGGTGGTGGGGCGACGCAGGGGCGGGTTCTGTTACGAACTGAACGGGTCGTTCGGGGCACTGCTCGCGGCGCTCGGGTTCGACGTGACGCTGCTCGCGGCGCGGGTGTACGGCGAGCAGGAGCGGCTCGGCATCCCGTACGACCATCTCGCGCTGCGGGTGGGGACGGTGGACGGGGGTGACTGGCTGGTCGATGTCGGGTTCGGGGCGAACAGCCACTGTCCGCTGGAGTTCGGGAATCGGGGGGAGCAGAAGGATCCGGGGGGCACGTTCCGGGTGGCCGAGGCGGACCGGCAGAGCGGGGGGCGGGAGTTCGGGGACCTGGACGTGTTCCGGGACGGCAAGCCGCAGTACCGGCTGGAGGTGCGGCCGAGGGTTCTCGGGGACTTCGTGGCCGGCGCCTGGTGGCACAGCACCTCACCGGCCTCCCACTTCACCCGGTCCCTCGTCTGCTCCCGGGTCGCCGAGGACGGCGGCCGTATCACCCTCAGCGGCCGCACCCTCACGGTCACCTCGGCGGAGGGCGACCGGGAGGTGACCGAGCCGGCGACGGACGGGGAAGTGCTGGCCGTGTACCGGGAGCGGTTCGGGGTCGAGTTGGGGCGGGTGCCGGAGGTGGGGGACGGGAGGGGGAGCTTGGGGTAGGGCGGGGGAGGGGAGGGCCCCCGGAGGAGCAGGGGGAGGGCGGACGGAAAATGGGGGCGTGAGTGATGTGAGACATGTGTTGGTGCTGCCTGATCGTGACGCGGCCGAGGCGGCGGCGGAGGCGCTCGGGGAGCGGTTCGGGCTGGACGAGGAGCCGCAGCTGGTGCGGGACGCGCTGGCGGGGGAGGACGACGCCGAGGACGCGCAGTGGCTGTTGGTGCTGCGGGACGAGCGGGGGCGGCTCGATCCGGTGGCGTTGGACGAGTTCGCGGGAGAGTGGGAGGGGTGGCGGGAGGAGCCGTGACGCTCCGGTGGCCGGGGAGCGCCGAGGAGCGCGGGGGTGGTTCGCCGGCTGCTGGTCGGTGAGGGTGTCCACGCGGTTCCCTGCGCTGTTCCGGGGTGCTGGTGCTGGTGCTGGTGCTGGTGGCGGTGGCGCTGCCGGTGGCGCTGCCGTGCGGGGCGGGGTGGGTTGTCAGTGGGGCGTGGGATGCTTTCCGGGATGGCCAAGAAGACTGCGAATGACGATCCTCTCGCCCCCGTGACGCTTGCCGTCGGGCAGGAGGAGCTGCTGCTCGACCGTGCCGTGCAGGTGGTGGTGGCCGCCGCGCGGGCCGCGGACGCCGACACGGACGTACGGGATCTGTCCTCGGACCAGTTGCAGCCCGGCACGCTCGCCGAGCTGACGAGTCCGTCGCTCTTCGCGGAGCGGAAGGTCGTGGTCGTACGCAATGCGCAGGATCTGTCGGCCGACACCGTCAAGGACGTGAAGGCGTATCTGGGGGCCCCTGCCGAGGAGATCACCCTGGTGCTGCTGCACGCGGGGGGTGCCAAGGGGAAGGCGCTGCTGGACGCGGCGCGCAAGGTGGGGGCGCGGGAGGTGGCGTGCCCGAAGATGACGAAGCCCGGGGATCGGCTGGCGTTCGTGCGGGGGGAGTTCCGCACGCTCGGGCGGTCCGCGACACCCGAGGCGTGCCAGGCGCTCGTCGACGCGATCGGGAGTGATCTGCGGGAGCTGGCGGCCGCGGCGTCGCAGTTGGTAGCGGATGTCGAGGGGACGATCGACGAGGCGGTTGTCGGGCGGTACTACACGGGGCGGGCCGAGGCGTCGAGCTTCGAGGTGGCCGACCGGGCCGTCGAGGGGCGGGCGGCGGAGGCGTTGGAGGCGCTGCGGTGGTCGTTGGCGACGGGGGTGGCGCCGGTGTTGATCACCAGTGCGTTGGCTCAGGGGGTGCGGGCGATCGGGAAGCTGTCGTCGGCGCGGGGTGGGCGGCCGGGGGATCTTGCGCGGGAGTTGGGGATGCCGCCGTGGAAGATCGATCGGGTGCGGCAGCAGATGCGGGGGTGGACGCCGGACGGGGTGGCTGTGGCGTTGCGGGCGGTGGCTGAGGCGGATGCGGGGGTGAAGGGTGGGGGCGATGATCCTGAGTACGCGTTGGAGAAGGCGGTTGTGGTGATCGCTCGGGCGGCTCGGTCTCGGCGGGGCTGAGTTTCTCGCCCCCGCCGCCCCTACCCGTCCCGTCCCCAGGGGCGCTGCCCCTTCTACCCCGGGACCCGCCAACCCCCCGCTCCCGAGAACCCCTCACCCCTGTCTCCGTCGACGGGAAGGTATGCCGGAGGCCCCGTCTCCGTCCCTGGGGAAGGGATGGGGGCGGGGCCTCGGGTCACTGCTTGTGGACCTGTACCCGCGTGGCGAACGCAGGCCGCGTACGGGTCCGGGGTGCCGGGTGGGAGCGGATGAGAGAGGGCCCGCTCTGGGTCCAGCCGGCGGTCAGATCAAAGTGGAGCTCAGCCCTTGAGGGCCACGACCTTGGAAGCAAGCGCCGACTTCTTGTTGGCGGCCTGGTTCTTGTGGATGACACCCTTCGAGACGGCCTTGTCGAGCTGGCGCGCGGCAGCGCGCTGGTACTCGGTGGCCTTCTCGACGTCACCCGCGGCAGCGGCCTCGCGGGCCTTGCGGATCGCGGTCTTGAGCGACGACTTGACGGCCTTGTTGCGAAGGCGCGCCTTCTCGTTGGTCTTGTTCCGCTTGATCTGGGACTTGATGTTCGCCACGAATGAGCCTTTTCAGCTACAGGTGTGCGAGACCGTGGAGGTCGTGCAGGACACGCCGCGCACGTCTCGGACACCGTTTGATTTCCTAGGGACGTGTCTCCTGCTGAGAGGGCATGAGACACAGCCGCCCACGCTACCAGCCGCCCACGGGTCGGCCCAAACCGGTCGCAGTTCTCCGCCCGTGGGACCATGGTGCCTACGTACAAGACCCGCTAGATCCGACCCGAGACCGCAGACGGCTGCGGACACCTCAAGAATCAGGACCCTGCGTGCCCGCGATCCCTAGCCATGTGCCCGAGCCGAGCCGTACCGACCCGGCTCTGATCCGCAACTTCTGCATCATCGCGCACATCGACCACGGCAAGTCCACACTCGCCGACCGGATGCTCCAGCTGACCGGTGTGGTCGAGCAGCGGCAGATGCGTGCTCAGTACCTCGACCGCATGGACATCGAGCGTGAGCGCGGCATCACGATCAAGTCCCAGGCGGTGCGTCTGCCCTGGGCGCCGACCGACGATCCGGGCAGCACGCACATCCTCAACATGATCGACACCCCGGGGCACGTCGACTTCACGTACGAGGTCTCGCGGTCGCTGGCTGCCTGCGAGGGGACGGTCCTCCTCGTCGACGCGGCTCAGGGCATCGAGGCCCAGACCCTCGCCAACCTCTACCTGGCGATGGAGAACGACCTCAAGATCATCCCCGTGCTGAACAAGATCGACCTGCCGGCCGCCCAGCCGGAGAAGTTCAGCGAGGAGCTCGCCAACCTCATCGGCTGTGACCCGGAGGACGTGCTCAAGGTCTCCGCCAAGACCGGTCTGGGCGTCGAGGCGCTGCTGGACCGGGTCGTCGCCGAGGTCCCGGCCCCGGTCGGCGTCCAGGACGCGCCCGCGCGGGCCATGATCTTCGACTCGGTGTACGACTCCTACCGCGGTGTCGTGACGTACGTGCGTGTCATCGACGGGCAGCTCAACAAGCGTGAGCGGATCCGGATGATGTCCACGGGCGCCACGCACGAGCTGCTGGAGATCGGTGTCTCGGCCCCGGAGATGAAGGCGGCCGACGGCCTCGGTGTCGGTGAGGTCGGCTATCTGATCACCGGTGTGAAGGACGTCCGCCAGTCCAAGGTCGGTGACACGATCACCACCCTGCACAAGGGGGCCACCGAGGCGCTCGGCGGTTACAAGGACCCGAAGCCGATGGTCTTCTCGGGTCTGTATCCGCTGGACGGCTCCGACTACCCCGAGCTGCGCGACGCCCTCGACAAGCTCCAGCTCAACGACGCCGCGCTGGTGTACGAGCCGGAGACCTCCGCCGCGCTCGGCTTCGGTTTCCGCGTCGGCTTCCTCGGTCTGCTGCACCTGGACGTGATCCGTGAGCGGCTGGAGCGCGAGTTCGGGCTCGATCTGATCGCCACCGCGCCGAACGTGGTCTACCGCGTCGTCATGGAGGACGGCGCGGAGCACACGGTCACCAACCCGAGCGAGTTCCCCGAGGGGAAGATCGACGCCGTGTACGAGCCCGTCGTACGCGCCACGATCCTCGCGCCGTCCGAGTTCATCGGCTCGATCATGGAGCTGTGCCAGACCCGGCGCGGCACCCTGCTCGGCATGGACTACCTCTCCGAGGACCGGGTCGAGATCCGCTACACGCTCCCGCTCGCGGAGATCGTCTTCGACTTCTTCGACCAGCTGAAGTCGAAGACGCGCGGCTACGCCTCCCTGGACTACGAGCCCACCGGTGAGCAGAGCTCCAGCCTGGTCAAGGTCGACATCCTGCTGCACGGTGACAAGGTGGACGCCTTCTCGGCCGTCACCCACAAGGACGCCGCCTACGCCTACGGTGTGCGGCTCGTGGCCAAGCTGCGCGAGCTGATCCCGCGGCAGGCCTTCGAGGTGCCCATCCAGGCCGCGATCGGGTCGCGGGTCATCGCCCGCGAGACCATCCGCGCCATCCGCAAGGACGTCCTCGCCAAGTGCTACGGCGGTGACATCTCCCGGAAGCGGAAGCTGCTGGAGAAGCAGAAGGAGGGCAAGAAGCGGATGAAGATGGTGGGCTCTGTGGAGGTTCCGCAGGAGGCCTTCATCGCCGTTCTGTCCAGCGACGAGAGCGCCGGCAGCGGCAAGGGCAAGAAGTAGCCACCGGGCGGCGGGGGCCCCGGTCCGCGGGGCGGCCGCTGTTACCCCCGGAAACTCGGGCATGATGCGGGCCCGTCGCGTTTCGCCGCGACGGGCCCGCAGGTCGTCCGGGAGATACCGGCGTGTGTTCGTAGGGTCGTTCTCGGTGGAAAGTGACTGCCCGCCGCCCCTTACGAACCAGCCGACCGCGCTCTACCCTGATCACCACTCGATGGTTACTCGCGAGTTAAACAACAGCCGCTTTGAGCCAGCCGCGCAGTCCTGAGCACACAGTCCATGAGCCAGCCGCGCTGTCGCGTGCCCCGGAGGATGTCGTGAGCGACACACAGACCCTGATCGAGAACCGCCCGCCGTCCATGGCGGCCCTCTTCCTGGAGCGCGTGGCGGCCACACCGGAGGCCGAGGCCTTCCGCTATCCCGTGGCGCCGGCCTCGGGCCAGGGCCCGTCGGACTGGAAGTCGCTGAACTGGGCCCAGGCGGCCGAACGGGTCAACGCCATCGCGGCCGGCCTCGTCGAGCTGGGCGTACAGCCGGAGCAGCGTATCGCCCTGTCCTCGGCCACGAGGATCGAGTGGATCCTGTGCGACCTCGGCATCATGTGCGCGGGCGCGGCCAACACCACGGTCTACCCGCAGACGAACGCCGAGGAATCCGCGTACATCCTGTCCGACTCCGGCAGCCGGGTCCTGATCGCCGAGAACGCGGCGCAGCTCGACAAGGCCCGCGAGAAGAAGGCCGAGCTGCCCGACCTGGCCCATGTCGTCGTCATCGACCCCGAGGGCGCGGACCTCTCCGAGGACTGGGTGCTCTCCCTGGCCGACCTGGAGAAGCGCGGCGCCGCGTACCTGGAGAAGAACCCCGACCTGATCAAGGAGAAGGTCGGGGCGATCACCAAGGACCAGCTCGCCACCCTCATCTACACCTCGGGCACCACGGGCCGCCCCAAGGGGGTCCGGCTGCCGCACGACAACTGGGCGTACATGGCGAAGGCCATCGGCGCGACCGGTCTGCTCGAACCGGCGGACGTGCAGTACCTGTGGCTGCCGCTCGCGCACGTCATGGGCAAGGTGCTCCTGGCCGGACACATCGAGGTCGGGCACATCACGGCCGTCGACGGCCGGGTCGACAAGATCATCGAGAATCTGCCGGTCGTGCAGCCGACGTACATGGCGGCCGTGCCGCGCATCTTCGAGAAGGTCTACAACGGCGTCGTCGGCAAGGCGCGCGCGGGCGGCCCGGCCAAGTACAAGATCTTCCAGTGGGCGGCCGGGGTCGCCCGCGAGTACGCCAAGGTCAGCCAGGACAACTTCCGGCGCACGGGCACCGCGTCCGTCCCGTTCGGGCTGGAGGCCAAGCACAAGGTCGCCGACGCGCTGGTCTACAAGAAGCTGCGTGAGGCGTTCGGCGGCCGGCTGCGCGCCTGTGTCTCGGGTTCGGTCGCGCTGGCGCCCGAGATCGGCTTCTTCTTCGCCGGCGCGGGCATCCCCATCCTGGAGGGCTACGGCCTCACCGAGTCCTCTGCCGCGTCCTTCCTCAACCCGGGCGAGGCCTTCCGTACGGGCACGGTGGGCAAGCCGCTGCCCGGTACGGAGGTGCGTATCGCGGACGACGGCGAGATCCTGCTGCGCGGCCCCGGCATCATGGAGGGCTACCACGGGCTGCCGGAGAAGACCGCGGAGGTCCTGGAGGCCGACGGGTGGTTCCACACCGGTGACATCGGGGAGCTGTCGCCCGACGGGTACCTGCGGATCACCGACCGCAAGAAGGACCTGTTCAAGACGTCCGGCGGCAAGTACATCGCGCCGACCGAGATCGAGGGGCAGTTCAAGGCGCTCTGCCCGTTCACGTCCAACGTCATGGTGATCGGCGCCGACCGCAATTTCTGCACCGCGCTCATCGCCCTCGACGAGCTGTCCCTCCAGGGCTGGGCCGCGGAGAACGGGCTGGCGGGGAAGTCCTACGAGGAGATCATCTCGGCGCCGGCGACGGTGGAGATGATCGCGGGGCATGTCGCTCAGCTGAACGAGGGGCTGCAGCGGTGGCAGACGATCAAGAAGTTCCGGCTGCTGCCTCGGGATCTCGATGTCGAGCACGGTGAGCTGACACCGAGCCTGAAGCTGAAGCGGCCGGTGGTGGAGAAGGAGTACCGGCACCTCATCGACGAGATGTACGCGGGCGCTCGGGAGGCGTAGCGCCCGCCGCACGGGAGCGGGGGGCCGATGGCGAGGCGTGGTCCGGGAGGGCCGGTCGTGCGGCCCTGCGTCCCCCGGGTCACGTGCTGTGCTCTCCCGCCTCTCCTGCCACCAGCTGACGGAGGTCCTGGATCTGTATTCGGACCTCCGTCAGGTCCGGGGCGGGCTGGGCCAGTTGCTTGTCCAGGGCCGCGAGGCGCGCGTCGACCTGTTCCGTGTGTTCACGCCGCCTCGTCATCAGGCTCTCCAACTCCCGGGTCTTGCGGTGCAGTTCCAGGAAGACGCTCACCTTCGCCCGTAACACCCAGGGGTCGAAGGGCTTGGTGACGTAGTCCGCCGCGCCGGTGGCGTAGCCGCGGAAGGCGTAGCCGGCGTCGGCGTCCGTACCGGTGAGGAAGATGATCGGGACGTCCTTGGTCTGGTCGAGGCGCTTGATGTGGGCGGCGGTCTCGAAGCCGTCCATGCCGGGCATCCGGATGTCGAGGAGGACGACGGCGAAGCGCTGCCTCAGGAGGGCCTTCATGGCCTCCTCGCCCGAACGGGCGCGTACCAGCGGCTCGTCGAGAGATGCCAGGACGGCCTCCAGGGCGACCAGGTTGTCCTCCATGTCGTCGACGAGGAGGATGCCCGCGCGTCCGTCGGTCCGGTCCCGAGTGGTCATGGTGAGGGTGCCTCGTTCTCGTCGGTGCGTTTCTCGGGTGCCGGGTCCGCCGCGTCCGCCGGGCTCCGCGTGCCCTGCGGGCTCCGCGCGCCCTCCGTGTTCTCCGGGCTCTCCGGGTCCAGGACCGCGCAGACGACCGTGAGCAGTTGGTCGACGTCCACGGGCTTCGGTACGTAGTCGTTGGCGCCGCGGGCGATGGACTTGTCGCGGTCGCCGGGCATCGCCTTGGCGGTGAGGGCGACGATGGGCAGGCCCGCCCAGCGTGGGGTGCGGCGGATGGCGGAGATCGTCTCGTAGCCGTCCATCTCCGGCATCATGATGTCCATCAGGACGAGTTCGACGTCCGGGTTGCGCTCCAGGGTCTCGATGCCCTCGCGGCCGTTCTCCGCGTACAGGACGGGCATGCCGACACGGCCCAGGACGTGGGTGAGCGCGAAGACGTTGCGGATGTCGTCGTCGACGATCAGCACCCGGCGGCCGGGCAGCACCTGGCCGGCGCGTCCCGCCTTCCACGCCTCCAGTTTGGTGGGCGCGGGCCAGGTGTCGTCGCTGTCGTGTGCGGCCGGGTACGGCTCGGTCGTCAGCTGCTCGGGTACGAGGGTGCCGGGCTCCTCGGCGGCGGCGGGTCCCGGCAGCCCGTGGCCGGGGCTGAAGACGGGCACGTACAGGGTGAAGGTGGAGCCCTTGCCGGGGACGCTCTCGGCGATGATGCGGCCGCCCAGCAGACCGGCGATCTCCCGGCTGATGGACAGGCCGAGACCGGTGCCGCCGTACTTGCGGTTGGTGGTGCCGTCGGCCTGCTGGAACGCCTCGAAGATCACCGGGAGTTTCTCGGGCGCGATACCGATTCCGGTGTCGGAGACCGCGAAGGCGATGACCTCGTCGTGGTCCTCGCGGGTGAACCGGTGGTCGGGGTCCTTGACGCGGTTGACAGCCAGTTCGACGCGCCCCGAAGCGGTGAACTTGATGGCGTTGGACAGGAGGTTGCGCAGGATCTGCTGGAGGCGCTGCTCGTCCGAGTACATCTCGCGCGGCACGTTCTCGCCGACCGCGACCTCGAAGGCCAGGCCCCGGTCGAGGGTGAGCGGGCGGAACGTGGCGTGGACGTAGTCCAGGAGCTTGATGAGCGGCAGGCGTTTGGGGCGTACGTCCATCCGGCCGGCCTCGATCTTCGAGAGGTCGAGGATGTCGTTGATCAGCTGGAGGAGGTCGGAGCCCGAGCGGTGGATCGTGGTCGCGAACTGCACCTCCTGGTCGGTGAGATGGCCGTCCGGGTTGTCGGAGAGCAGCCGGGCCAGGATCAGCAGCGAGTTCAGCGGGGTGCGCAGTTCGTGGGACATGTTCGCCAGGAACTCCGACTTGTACTGCGAGGAGGTGGCCAACAGGGCCGCCTTCTCCTCCAGTTCGGCGTTCGAGCGACGCAGCTCCGCCTGCTGTTTCTGGAGTTCGTCGGAGCGTTCCTGGAGCTGCATGGCGAGGCGCTGGGACTCGCCGAGGAGGGACTCGGTGCGGGAGTTGGCGATGATGGTGTTGATGGCGACGCCGATGGTGTTCACGAACTGGTCGAAGAACGCCAGGTGGACGTCGGAGAAGCGGGAGAAGGACGCCAGCTCGATCACGCCGAGGAGTTTGTCCTCGAAGAGGATCGGGATGATCACGACGCTGGACGGGGAGGCCTCCCCGAGACCGCTGTTGATCTTGATGTAGCCCGGCGGGGCCTCCTCCACCAGGATCCGCTTCTTCTCGCGGGCCGCCTGCGCGACGAGCCCGTGCACGGGGAGGCCACCGGTCTCGACGGTCGCGCCCTGCGCCGCGCCGTAGCCCGCGATGAAGGCGAGGCCCTTGGTGGGCGCCACCGGGAGCGGGGCCGCGCCGTCCTCGTCGGGGTCGGCCAGGTAGAAGGCGCCGTACTGGGCGTTCACCAGCGGGGTCAGCTCGCGCAGGATCAGGTCGGCGACCTCCATCAGGTCGCGGTGGCCCTGCATCAGGGCTGCGAGGCGGGCGAGGTTGGACTCCAGCCAGTCCTTCGCGCGGGTGGTCTCGCGGAGGTTGGCCACCATCAGGTTGATGTTGTCCTTCAGCTCCGCAACCTCGCCCTGCGTCTCCACCGTGATCGAGCGGGACATGTCGCCCTGGGCCACGGCGGAGGCGACCTCGGCGATCGCGCGGACCTGGGTGGTCAGGTTCGAGGCGAGCTCGTTCACGTTCGTCGTCAGGCGCTTCCAGGTGCCGTAGACGCCCTCGACCCGGGCCTGGCCGCCGAGTCGGCCCTCGGAGCCGACCTCGCGGGCCACGCGGGTGACCTCGGAGGAGAAGGAGGAGAGGGTGTCGACCATCGTGTTGATGGCGGTCTTCAGCTCCAGGATCTCGCCGCGCGCGTCCACGTCGATCTTCTTGGAGAGGTCGCCGTTGGCCACCGCCGTGGTCACCTGGGCGATGTTCCTGACCTGCGAAGTCAGGTTGTCCGCCATGTAGTTGACGTTGTCGGTCAGGTCCCGCCAGACGCCCGACACGCCCTGCACCTGGGCCCGGCCGCCGAGCGCGCCGTCGGTGCCGACCTCGCGGGCGACCCTCGTCACCTCGTCGGCGAAGGCCCGCAGTTGTTCCACCATCGTGTTGACGGTGTCCTTCAGTTCCAGGATCTCGCCGCGCGCGTCGACGGTGATCTTCTTGGAGAGGTCGCCGTTGGCGACGGCGGTCGTCACCTGGGCGATGTTGCGGACCTGCGAGGTCAGGTTCAGGGCCATGAAGTTGACGTTGTCGGTGAGGTCCTTCCAGACGCCGGAGACGCCCCGGACCTGCGCCTGACCGCCGAGGTTTCCTTCGGTGCCGACCTCGCGGGCGACGCGGGTGACCTCGTCGGCGAAGGCGGAGAGCTGGTCGACCATCGTGTTGATCGTCGACTTCAGCTCCAGGATCTCGCCCTTCGCCTCGACCGTGATCTTCTTGCCGAGATCGCCCTGGGCGACGGCCGTGGAGACGAGGGCGATGTTCCTGACCTGGGAGGTCAGGTTGTCCGCCATGAAGTTGACGTTGTCGGTGAGGTCCTTCCAGACGCCGGAGACGCCCCGGACCTGCGCGCGGCCGCCGAGGTTTCCTTCGGTGCCGACCTCGCGGGCCACCCGGGTCACTTCGTCGGCGAAGGCGGAGAGCTGGTCGACCATCGTGTTGATCGTCGACTTCAGCTCCAGGATCTCGCCCTGCGCGTCGACCGTGATCTTCTGGCTCAGGTCGCCGTTGGCGACGGCGGTGGTGACCTGGGCGATGTTGCGGACCTGCGACGTCAGGTTCGACGCCATGAAGTTGACGTTGTCGGTGAGGTCCTTCCAGACGCCGGAGACGCCCCGCACCTGCGCGCGCCCGCCGAGCCGGCCCTCTGTGCCGACCTCGCGAGCCACCCGGGTCACTTCGTCGGCGAAGGCGGAGAGCTGGTCCACCATCGTGTTCACGGTGAGCTTCAGCTCCAGCAGCTCGCCGGTCGCCTCGACGGTCACCGTCCGGGTGAGGTCGCCGCGCGCCACCGAGGTGGTGACCAGGGCGATGTCCCGCACCTGCGCGGTCAGCCGGGCGGCCATGGTGTTGACCGCCTCCGTCACGTCCCGCCAACTCCCGGACAGTCCACGGACCTTGGCCCGGCCGCCGAGGCGTCCCTCCGTGCCGACCTCGCGGGCGACCCTCGTCACCTCGCCGGTGAACAGCGACAGCTGGTCGACCATCTTGTTCACGGTGCTGCCCAACCGCCGCAGATCGCCCCGCAGTTGACGGGTTCCGTCATGCAGGTCGACACGCTGGGTCAGATCGCCGCCGGCCACCGCGTCCAGCACGCGCGTGGCGTTCGCGGCGGGCGCGACCAGGGCGTCGAGCGTCTGGTTCACGTCGTCGACGCGGGTCGCCCAGGCGCCCTGGCCCGGACTGGCGGAGAGCCGCTCGTCGAGGCGGCCGTGCCGGACCAACTCGCGCCGCACACGCTGTACTTCGGAGCCGAAGTGGGTGCTGCGGTCGATGATCTGGTTGAAGAGGGCGCACAGTTCCGCGACCGGCGCGGGACCCGTCTCCGGGACCTTCGTGAAGCTGCCGTCGCGGGCCGCGGTCATGGCCGCGGCCAGCGCGCGGAGATCGGACGCCCGGATCAGTCCGTCCGTTCGGCTGTCCTTCTGACCGTTTTCGGACAACCGCGTACCACTGTTCTCACTCATGGTGGCCCACTTCGGTGACTCGGTGCTTATGGGCGTGGTCAGTCTGTCACTCTGGCCGTGCCGCCTGAGGCCTATTCGTCCGAACTTTCTCAGGGAGCCGCTCAGTGGGGGCCATTCCGACGCAACGGGACACCGTGTCCTGCGCTTCTGATGCGCCGGCGCGCGTCGGTTCCGAGTCCCTGTACGCCGCGCCCGCGTACGCGGGGCTCGACCGGCGCGCGACGGCGCACCTGTCGCTTCCGGGCGGGCCGCTCGCGCCCGGAGCCGCCCGGCGCTTCGTGGGTGCCGCGCTCACGGAGTGGGCCGAGCTGGGCCTGCCCGGTGCCGCCGCGGTCACGGCCCGCCTCGCCGAGGACGTGCTCGTGGTGGTCAGTGAGCTGGTCACCAACGCGGTCGTCCACGCCGGCACCGACGTCGAACTGCTCTGCCGCCTCGGCCGCGACGCCCCCACCGCCCCCGGATGGCTGCTCCTGGAGGTCTCGGACCACCATCCCTCCCGGGCGGTACGAGGCGAGAGCGCCGAACGGCCCTACCTCGTCGAACGGCCTTACGGGGCCGCCGAGTACGGGCGGGGCCTGCGCCTGGTCGCCGCGCTCTGCGAAGCCTGGGGGATCACCTACCGGACCGGCGTGAAGACCGTCTGGGCCCGGCTGTCGGTCGACGGGGCGATGGCGGTGGAGGGGGCGTTCGAGCCGTACGGCGGGGACGAGGGCGGCCCGGCGGCCGAAGGGGCCCTGGGGGACCGGGCCGACGACGCCTGGGATGCGCGGGCGTACGCCGGTGACCTGGCACAGGGCGTGCGCCCGGTCGACCTCGTCGCGCCCGTGCCCCGGCCCGATGGGGAGCGCGATCGGGAGTGGCTGAACCGGGGCGCCCTCTCCTTCCTCGCCGAGGCGTCCGATCTGCTCACCGGGCAGCTGGACGAGGACCTGGTCGCCGCACTCGCCGGGCAGCTGCTCGTGCCGAGGCTGGCCGACTGGTGCGCGGTGTGGCTGGAGGAGGAGGGGCTGGGCTGGCGCGCCGGCGACGCCTCGTTCGGCCCCGCGCCCCGCCTCGCCCGCGTCTGGCACGGCAGCGAGAACCGCATCGAGGAACTGCGCCGAGCCCTGGAGAAGAACCCCCCGAGGTTGCCCGACGCGGTGCGGTCGAGGGCGGTGCCCGTGCCGTGGCCGGAGCTGGGGGAGGAGGCGGAGGGCGGGGCGCCCAGGTCCGAAGCGGGGCCGGTGGCGGGCGTCGCCGGGCACGTGGTGGCCGGTGTGGGCGAGGCCCCCCAGGACGAAGCCGTGCCGGTGCCGGAGGCCGGCGTCGGGGTGCTCCCCGATGCGGTCGGGCCGGTGGAGCGCGGGGCGCCCCACTGCGGGGCCGGGTCGGCCGCGGTGGGCGAAGAGCCGGCGTCCCGAGGCCCGGCCCGGCCGGGACCGCGGGGCGCAGGCGGGCCGGTCGCGGACGTGGCCGGGGTGGCTGGAGTGGCCGGAGTGGCGGGGGTGGCCGACGGAGCCGGGGTGGACGGAGTGGCCGTCGAAGCCGAAGTGGCCGACGGAGCCGAAGTAGCCGGAGTGGCCGAAGTGGCCGGAGTGGCCGACGGAGCCGAAGTGCCCGACGGAACCGAAGTGCCCGGAGTGCCCGACGAAGCCGAAGTGGCCGAAGTACCCGAAGTGGCCGAAGTGGCCGAAGTGGCCCTAGTACCCGACGAAGCCGGGTCGGCGGTGGAGTGCGCCGGCGGGGGGTCGTACCGCGTAGTCGAGTCGGCGATGGAGGACGAAGCCGGGGCGTCCCGACGCGCACCCGGACCGCCGGCGGAGCACGGAGGCCGAGCGGCGCGCGGCCGAGGCGGCCCGAGCCCGGAGGGCGAAGGCGGGGCCGCGCTCGCGTATCGGCTCATCGCCGGTGGACGGCCGCTCGGCACGCTCGTGATCGGGCGGGCCGGGCTGCCGCGGTTTCCCGACGAGGTGACCGGGCTGGTCGAGGACCTCAGCCGGCGGATCGCGTTGTCCATCGGCGCGGCCCGCCAGTACGCCCGTCAGGCCACCATCAGCCGTGTCCTGCAGCGTGGACTGCTGCCGGGCGCGGTCGCCGAGATCCCCGGCGTGTCGAGCGCGCTCGTCTACGAGCCGTGCGACAAGGGCGGACCCAGCGGCGACTTCTACGACCTCTTCCCGGCGGGCCGGGGCCGCTGGTGCTTCGCGATCGGCGACGTCCAGGGCAAGGGCCCCGAGGCGGCCGTCGTCATCGGCCTCGCCAGGCCCTGGCTGCGGCTGCTCGCCCGCGAGGGCTACGGCGTCGCGGACGTGCTCGACCGCCTCAACCAGCTCCTCCTCGACGACGCCACCGAGGCGGCCGACGCCGCCGCCCGCGCCCTGGTCACCGCCGGCGACCCCGGCCTCGTCGACCCCGACGGCCCGCAGACCCGCTTCCTCTCCCTCCTCTACGGCGAACTCGTCCCCGTCGACGGCGGCGTCCGCTGCACCCTCGCCTCCGCCGGGCACCCGCTGCCGCTGCTCCTGGGCCCCGACGGCGACGTACGGGCCGTGGCCGAGCCGCAGACGCTGCTCGGGGTGATCGAGGACACCGAGTACGTCTCCGAGACGTTCGAGCTGCGGCGCGGCGACACCCTGCTGTGCGTGACCGACGGGGTCACCGAGCGGCGCAGCGGCCCACGCATGTTCGACGACGGGGACGGCCTGGCCCGCGCGCTCTCCGGCTGCGCCGGGCTCGACGCCCGGCTGATCGCCGAACGCATCCGACGACTCGTCCACGAGTTCGGGGAGGGGCCACCCGACGACGACCTCGCGCTGCTGGTGCTGAGGGCGGAATGAGGACCGGCGGGGGTGCTGGACAATGGGGGACATGCCTTCCGCACTCCCCGACGGTGAGCCCGTCCCCGACGACGGCGCGCTGCCCGCGCACGCCCTGGCCGGAGCGGCCGAGCGGCCCCTCGGGTTCTATCTGCACGTCCCGTACTGCGCGACCCGCTGCGGCTACTGCGACTTCAACACCTACACCGCCACCGAGCTGCGCGGCACCGGTGGCGTCCTCGCCTCCCGCGACAACTACGCGGACACGGTCCTCGACGAGATCCGTCTCGCCCGCAAGGTGCTCGGCGACGACCCGCGCCCCGTCCGCACCGTCTTCGTCGGCGGCGGCACGCCCACGCTGCTGGCCGCCGACGACCTCGTACGGATGCTGGGGGCGATCCGGGACGAGTTCGGTCTCGCGGACGACGCGGAGGTGACGACGGAGGCGAACCCGGAGTCGGTCGACCCCGCCTATCTGGAGACCTTGCGCGCGGGCGGCTTCAACCGCCTCTCCTTCGGTATGCAGAGCGCCCGGCAGCACGTCCTGAAGATCCTCGACCGTACGCACACGCCGGGGCGGCCGGAGGCGTGCGTCGCGGAGGCACGCGCGGCGGGCTTCGACCACGTCAACCTCGACCTGATCTACGGCACACCGGGCGAGTCCGACGACGACTGGCGGGCCTCCCTGGACGCCGCGCTCGGCGCCGGACCGGACCACGTCTCGGCGTACGCGCTGATCGTGGAGGAGGGCACGCAGCTCGCGCGGCGCATCCGCCGGGGCGAGGTGCCGATGACCGACGACGACGTCCACGCCGACCGCTACCTCATCGCCGAGGAGCGGCTCTCGGCCGCCGGGTTCGACTGGTACGAGGTCTCCAACTGGGCCACCTCCGACGCCGGACGCTGCCTGCACAACGAGCTGTACTGGCGCGGCGCCGACTGGTGGGGCGCGGGGCCGGGCGCCCACAGCCACGTCGGTGGCGTGCGCTGGTGGAACGTCAAGCACCCCGGCGCGTACGCGGGCGCGCTGGCGGCGGGGAAGTCGCCGGGCGCCGGGCGTGAGCTGCTGGCGGACGAGGACCGCAGGGTCGAGCGCATCCTGCTGGAGCTGCGGCTCCGGGAGGGCTGCCCGTTGTCGCTGCTGCGACAGGAAGGCCTCACCGCCGCCGAGCGCGCCCTCTCCGGCGGGCTGTTGGAGCCGGGACCGTACGAGGAGGGGCGCGCGGTGCTCACCCTGCGGGGGCGGTTGCTGGCGGATGCGGTGGTGCGGGACTTGGTGGACTGATCACTCGGGTGGGTGAATCCGTGCGGAACGGGGGTTCGATGCCTAACCTGATTCGTAGGCTGCCGCCGAAAGCGCACGGTGGCGGAAACCGGAGGACTGCGGAGATGACCGCTGTGGACGACCGACCCATGACCACCGGCATCGTGAAGGTCTTCGAGAACCTCGAGGTTCCCGAAGGCTTCAAAGTCGAACTCCTCCGGGGGGTAATTGTGATGATGGCGGGGCCAGACGTGGCCCACAACGACATCGTGGAGGCGGTGCAGGACCAGATCCCCCGGCGGCACTGGCGGCGACTCCAGACTCAGGACATCGCCATCCTCGAAGAGACCAGTGAGCCGCAACCAGACCTAGTGGTGATCGAGCGAGGCGCCGGACCCGGACACGGAAGGCTGATGCCGTCCGAGGTCATCACTTTGTTGGTGGAGGTCGTTTCCAAGACAAGTGTGGACCGGGACTACACGGTCAAACGGTCGATCTACGCAGCGGCCAAGATTCCTGCCTACTTCATCATCGACCCCATCATGGGCCAGTGTGTGCTCCTCACCGAGCCGACGGGCGAGGGGGAAGACGCGGACTACCGGTGCCAACGGATCACCAAGTTCGGCGATCTCACCCCGCTGGAGCCCATCGGCATCGAGCTGGAGACCAGCGAATTCGCCGCCTACGAGAAGGTCAGGCCCCACCGCTATCCGTGACGAAGTCGATCAGCTCCTCCACCCGCCCCAGCAGCTCCGGCTCCAGGTCCCGATAGGACCCCACCCTCCCCAGAATCGCCTGCCACACCGCCCCCGTGTTCTCCGAGGGCCACCCCAGCGCCCGGCACACCCCCGTCTTCCAGTCCTGCCCGCGCGGTACGCGCGGCCACGCCTCGATGCCCACCGACGCCGGCTTCACGGCCTCCCAGATGTCGATGTACGGGTGGCCGACGACGAGCGCGTGCTCGCTGGTCACCGACGCCGCGATACGGGACTCCTTGCTGCCGGGGACCAGATGGTCGACCAGGACCCCGAGACGGGCGTCCGGGCCCGGCGCGAAGTCCGCGACGATCGCGGGCAGGTCGTCCACGCCCTCCAGGTACTCCACGACCACGCCCTCGACGCGCAGGTCGTCGCCCCAGACCTTCTCGACCAGTTCGGCGTCGTGGCGGCCCTCCACGTAGATGCGCCCGGCGCGGGCCACGCGCGCGCGGGCGCCCGGGACGGCCACCGAACCCGAGGCGGTGCGGGAGGGACGGGCCGGGGCCGTCGACGAGGGACGCACCAGCGTCACCACCCGGCCCTCCAGCAGGAAGCCCCGGGGCTCCAGCGGGAACACGCGGTGCTTGCCGAAGCGGTCCTCCAGGGTCACCGTGCCCGCCTCGCAGCGGACGACCGCGCCGCAGAAGCCGGTGCCGGGCTCCTCGACGACCAGACCGGGGTCGGCCGGGACCTCGGGAGCCGGCGCGGGCTTCTTCCAGGGAGGGGTCAGGTCGGGCGAGTACTGGCGCATTCGAGTGACGATAGGAGAAGCCGCACCCGGATGCCCGCGCCCTCAGCCCGACACGCCGAAACGCCGGGCCAGCGCGTCCCGCTGGGCCCGGACGAACGCCGCGTCCACCACCGCCCCGTGGCCGGGCACGTACAGCGCGTCCTCGCCGCCGAGGTCCAGCAGCCGGTCCAGGGCGGCCGGCCAGCGGGCGGGGATCGCGTCGGGGCCCGCCTGGGGTTCGCCGGACTCCTCCACCAGGTCCCCGCAGAACACGACATCGCGTGAGCCGTCCGCGGTCCCCGGCACCAGGACCGCGAGGTCGTGGCCCGTGTGCCCCGGCCCGACGTTCGCCAGGAGGACCCGCAGGTCACCGCCCAGGTCGAGGGTCCGTTCGCCGGACACATGACGGCGGGGCCGTACGAGGAGGTCGGCCGCCTCCGTGGCGTCCGCCGGGGGGAGGCCGTGGTGCACGGCGTCCGCGCGGAGGGTCTCGCGGTCGCGGGCCAGGACGCCGTCGACCCCCACCGCGCCGAAGACCTCCACCCCGGCGAACGCGGACGCTCCGAAGACATGGTCGAAGTGCGCATGGGTGAGCGCGAGATGTGTCACACGGGCGCCACCGAGCAGCCGACACGCCTCGTCGCGCAACCGCGCGCCCTCCCGGAGGCTCGAACCCGCGTCGATCAGCAGGGCCGCACCGTCCCCGACCACCAGCCCGGCCGTGCAGTCCCAGCCGGGCAGGCGGCACCGTCCGACCCGGGGCGTCAATCCCTGCCACCCGCACTCTTCCCAAGTCACCGTCATGCGCCGACGCTAGCCGTAGCCCCCCGAGGCGCACCGCGGCTCCCCGCCGCTTTTCGGCCGCCGGAGGGGGCCGGTCGTCGCGTACCCGGCGGTAGGACGAGGTCCGGCCGTTCGCCCGACATCGTCGGACAGGTCGGTACACGTCGGCATGACATGGCTGGACCGGCCTTGCCGGGGGCGTACCCCACCGCCGTACACTGGGCGGGGAGTGTTGGCACTCGCCCGGGGTGAGTGCCAAGGGGAAGCCACAGGAGAGCGAGCTGGAGGTGTGCGCGGTGCTCAGTGAACGCAGGCTGCAGGTGCTGCGCGCCATCGTCCAGGACTATGTGGGCACCGAGGAGCCGGTCGGTTCCAAGGCGCTCACGGAGCGGCACAACCTGGGCGTCTCCCCGGCGACCGTCCGCAACGACATGGCGGCGCTGGAGGACGAGGGCTTCATCGCCCAGCCCCACACCAGCGCGGGCCGCATCCCCACCGACAAGGGGTACCGGCTCTTCGTCGACAAGCTGGCCGGCGTCAAGCCCATGACCCCGCCCGAGCGGCGCGCCATCCAGAACTTCCTGGACGGCGCCGTCGACCTCGACGACGTGGTGGCGCGGACCGTACGGCTGCTCGCGCAGCTCACGCGGCAGGTCGCCGTCGTGCAGTATCCGTCGCTCACACGGTCGACGGTGCGGCATGTGGAGCTGCTGTCGCTGGCTCCCGCCCGGCTGATGCTCGTGCTGATCACGGACACGGGACGGGTGGAACAGCGGCTGGTCGACTGCCCGGCGCCGTTCGGAGAAACGTCACTCGCGGATCTGCGGGCCCGGCTCAACAGCAAGGTCGCGGGCCGCCGGTTCACCGATGTGCCGAGACTGGTCGAGGACCTGCCCGAGGCCTTCGACCTGGAGGACCGGGGCACGGTATCCACGGTGCTCTCCACCCTGCTGGAGGCGCTGGTCGAGGAGAGCGAGGAGCGGCTGATGATCGGCGGAACCGCCAATCTCACCCGCTTCGGACATGACTTCCCCCTCACCATCCGGCCCGTTCTGGAAGCCTTGGAGGAGCAGGTCGTCCTCCTCAAGTTGCTTGGCGAGGCCGGGGATTCGGGCATGACCGTACGCATCGGTCATGAGAACGCGTATGAGGGACTCAACTCCACGTCCGTCGTCTCCGTCGGCTACGGTTCGGGCGGCGAGGCAGTAGCGAAACTGGGCGTGGTCGGACCTACGCGCATGGACTATCCGGGAACGATGGGAGCGGTACGAGCGGTGGCACGGTACGTCGGACAGATCCTGGCGGAGTCTTAAGTGGCCACGGACTTTTACGCCGTGCTCGGCGTGCGCCGCGACGCGTCCCAGGACGAGATCAAGAAGGCGTTCCGGAGGCTCGCGCGCGAGCTGCACCCGGACGTCAATCCCGATCCGAAGACCCAGGAGCGGTTCAAGGAGATCAACGCCGCCTACGAGGTGTTGTCGGACCCGCAGAAGAAGCAGGTCTACGACCTCGGCGGCGACCCCCTGTCCCAGGCGGGCGGCGGCGCGGGCGGCTTCGGCGCCGGCGGCTTCGGGAACTTCTCGGACATCATGGACGCCTTCTTCGGTACGGCGTCGCAGCGGGGTCCCCGCTCGCGCACGCGCCGGGGACAGGACGCGATGATCCGGCTGGAGATCGACCTCGACGAGGCGGCCTTCGGCACGACGAAGGACATCCAGGTCGACACCGCCATCGTCTGTACGACGTGCAGCGGCGAGGGCGCGGCCCCGGGCACGACCGCCCAGACCTGTGACATGTGCCGGGGCCGGGGTGAGGTCTCGCAGGTCACGCGGTCCTTCCTCGGCCAGGTCATGACCTCCCGGCCCTGCCCCCAGTGCCAGGGGTTCGGCACGATCGTCCCCAACCCGTGCCCCGAGTGCGCGGGCGACGGACGGGTGCGGTCGCGGCGGACGCTCACGGTCAAGATCCCGGCCGGTGTCGACAACGGCACGCGGATCCAGCTCGCCGGTGAGGGCGAGGTCGGGCCCGGCGGCGGTCCCGCCGGTGATCTCTACGTCGAGATCCACGAGCTGCCGCACTCGACGTTCCAGCGGCGCGGAGACGATCTGCACTGCACGGTGACGATCCCGATGACGGCGGCGTCGCTCGGCACGAAGGTGCCGCTGGAGACGCTGGACGGTCTGGAGGAGGTCGACATCCGGCCCGGGACCCAGTCCGGGCAGTCGATCCCGTTGCACGGCCGGGGTGTCACGCATCTGCGGGGCGGCGGCCGGGGCGACCTCATCGTCCACGTCGAGGTGCAGACGCCGACGAAGCTGGATCCCGAGCAGGAGGCGCTGCTGCGGCAGCTCGCGGTGCTTCGGGGTGAGGAGCGGCCCACGGGGCAGTTCCAGCCCGGGCAGCAGGGGTTGTTCTCCCGGCTGAAGGACGCGTTCAACGGGCGCTGAGCGGGTGCGTCGCCGGGGCGGGTCCGGTGGGGCTTCTCGCGCAGTTCCCCGCGCCCCTGAAAAGCCTGGGCTTTCAGGGGCGCGGGGAAC
>NZ_JBSFCF010000035.1:0-106035 GCF_053593335.1 Streptomyces sp. NPDC002324 | reverse complement strand
GGGGCGGCCGCCGCGGCCGCCCCCCGCCCCGGCCGGCCGCCGGCCCCCGGCCGGGCGCGGCGCCCCCTTCGCCATGCGTACGCGCGGGAGTCCACACAGGACTCCGGGAAATCTTCACCGGAACCCCGTTGAGCGGTGGGCGGATTCCGCGCGTACTTGAGCTTGCAACTACTCCGCCGCCTGGACCGGGACCGTCATCAGGACCGTCCGGCGGGGGTTGGCGGTCTGGGAGGGGAGGTCGACGGAGTGCTCCTGCTCCGGCGTGCGCAGGTCCTCGGCGTCGGCGAGGTGGGCCAGCGTCGTGCGCCGGGGGTTGGCTATGTTGCGGAACATCGTCGTCGTCTTCACTGTTGTCCTGGACCTCGTCATGTGCGGGCGCCGGGCGGACCGCAAGGGCCGTCCCACAAGCGCGGGTTGTCGGATTCGCCATCCCTGTAAAGCGTCAGGCTAAACATCCGATTCCCGGGTCAAGTCGTGAAGAAGGCATGATCGGCGTGTGAGTTTGCTCACTCAGTCATGGGCAAAACGGTCAATTCAGGTCATCGATGCACCTTCGCGAAACGGGCATAACTCACCTGAAGCACCCATTCCGCTCCTGATCATGGCGACTGGGACACCCTGTTCGCACCATGAGATCGCACGGGTATGTCCGCTATGAACGCAAACACCTTCCACGCCCGGTGACGCGCTCCTCACATGCTGTCACAGTGAACAGACCGTTACCCATTGGCCTTGTTGGAGATCCGGCACTGTGCTGGAATTCCACGGACCGCCGCAGGATCGTGCCGGCGCGCAGGGGCGCAGAAGAAACAGCGCCTGGCGGCGGTGGGAGGGGGAGCCAGCGCCGGTCACTCACGACCACCAATTGGGGACGTATTCAGGGCGCCCCCGAAGACGCCGACACCGTCCCGCCGTTCACGCGGTGGGGCGCCTGGTCCAGAGGTTGCGACGCTAGTGCAGGGACGTTTCAAGAGGGATGGCAGCGCTTCGGCGGAGCCGGAGCCACACAACGGAACCGGTAACGGTTCCTCCCCCCAGCACGCCCAGAACCCGGGTCCGGCGGAGATCGGCGACGGCGGGGAGCGCTCCGGGCGCCACGGCGCGTCAGTTGCTCCCCAGCCCTCCGGGAAATCCACGGGCGGTACCAACGGCGGGGCCACGAGCGGCTCCCGAATAGCCCTGCGCAACTGGCGCATCTCCACCCGTCTGGTCTCGCTGCTCGCGCTCCCCGTGGTGGCGGCGACCTCGCTCGGTGCCCTGCGCATCGGCGACAACGTGGACGACATCCAGCAGCTCGACAACATGCGGCTGCTCACGGACATGACCAAGCAGGCGACCGAGCTCGCCACCGCGCTCCAGAACGAGCGGGACGAATCCGCCGGTCCCCTCGCGCACGGTGTGAACGCCGGCGACTACACGGTCAAGGGCGCCCGCGACAAGACGGACCTGGCCCGCGTCCAGTTCACGGACGCGACCCAGGCCGCCGAGACCGCGAACACCACCGAGAAGATGCCCGGTGTGCGCGACAGCCTCGTCCGGGTCGTGCGCGAGCTCTACAACCTGAGCAGCATCCGCAAGAACGCCTACGTGGACCCCAAGAACTCCACGCAGACGGTCGAGGCCTACCACCGCCTGATCGACCAGCTGCTGGAGCTGTCCACGGACATGGCCGAGGCCACCAGCAACCCGGACATGATCAAGCGGACCCGTGCCCTGGCTGCGTTCTCCTCCGCGAAGGAGTACGCGTCCGTGCAGCGCGCGGTCATCGCGGCGGCCCTGCCCGAGACCGACGACAAGGCCGGCCGGCTCTCCGAGAACGACCGGCTGTACGCCAACGCGGCGCTGGCCAACGAGGAGTCCGACCGCAGCACGTTCTCGGACATCTACGGCACCGGCGCCGAGAACGTGACCAAGCCGATCGACGACGCGAGCCCCACCATCGAGGCCTCCGACGTCTACGCGGACCGGGTCCTCGCCAGCGCGGGCGGTCTGGGCGGGCAGGACAAGCGCTCGTACAAGGACTGGACCGACGACTCCGCGGCCAAGATCGAGCAGATGAAGAAGATCGAGGGCTCGCTCCTCGAGGAGATGGAACAGACCGCCCGCAACCTCCGCGCCGACGCGGAGCAAGAGGCGATCATCTCCGGTGCGCTGATCCTCCTCGTCCTCGGTGTCTCCCTGGTCGGCGCGTTCGTCGTGGCCCGGTCCATGATCCGCTCGCTGCGCCGGCTGCAGGACACCGCGACCAAGGTCGCCCAGGACCGGCTGCCCGAGCTGGTCAAGCAGCTGTCGGAGTCGGACCCGCAGGACGTCGACACCTCCGTCGAGTCCGTCGGTGTGCACTCCCGGGACGAGATCGGCCAGGTGGCCGCGGCCTTCGACGACGTGCACCGCGAGGCCGTCCGCCTCGCCGCCGAGCAGGCCCTCCTGCGGGGCAACGTCAACGCGATGTTCACCAACCTCTCGCGCCGCTCCCAGGGCCTCATCCAGCGTCAGCTGTCGCTCATCTCCGAACTGGAGTCGCGCGAGGCCGACCCGGACCAGCTGTCCTCCCTGTTCAAGCTCGACCACCTCGCCACCCGCATGCGCCGTAACGGTGAGAACCTCCTCGTGCTCGCCGGTGAGGAGCCCGGCCGCCGCTGGACCCGCCCGGTCCCGCTGGTCGACGTGCTCCGCGCCGCAGCCTCCGAGGTGGAGCAGTACGAGCGCATCGAACTGTCCTCCGTGCCGACGACCGAGGTCGCCGGCCGTGTGGTCAACGACCTCGTGCACCTGCTCGCCGAGCTGCTGGAGAACGCCACCTCCTTCTCCTCGCCGCAGACCAAGGTCAAGGTCACCGGTCACGCCCTGCCCGACGGCCGGGTGCTGATCGAGATCCACGACACGGGTATCGGCCTCTCCCCCGAGGACCTCGCGGCGATCAACGAGCGCCTCGCCTCGCCGCCCACCGTGGACGTCTCGGTCTCCCGCCGCATGGGTCTGTTCGTGGTCGGCCGGCTGTCGCAGCGCCACGGCATCCGTATCCAGCTGCGCCCGTCCGACTCGGGCGGTACGACCGCGCTCGTCATGCTTCCCGTCGACGTGGCACAGGGCAACAAGAAGCCCACCCCGGGCAAGCCCGGCCAGGGTGCTCCCTCCACCGGTGGTCCGGCCGCCGCACAGGCCGCGGCCGGTGCCGCCGCCGCGCGTCGCCAGGCCGGCAACCAGTCGGGTCCGCCGCTCGGCGGCCCCTCCGCCGGTGGTGGCCTCCTCGGTGGTGCCCCCCAGCGTGGGCAGGTCGGCGCGGGCCAGGGCCCGCGGGCCGCACTGCCCGGCAACCCCAGTGGTCCGGGCGGTCTCGGCAACCCCGGTGGCCCGCGAGGTCCCCAGGGTGGTCCGCCGGTGCCCCCGCAGGGCGGCCGGCCTCCGGCGGGCGCCGGTGCCGGCGGGTTCGGCGGCGGCGGTGCGTTCGGCGGCGGTCAGGCACCCGGTGCCCCGCAGGGCCTCCAGGCCGCCGGGACCGGTGGCCCGAACGGCTTCGAGAGCTTCGACGACTCCGGACGCCAGGGCGGCTTCCCGACCGGCTCGGGCCTGCGCCCGGCCGGCGGTCCCGGTGACGCCGGTGCGTCCCGGCCCGGCCCGGCCGACGGCGGTCCGGGCGCCGTACCGCCCAAGCAGGGCAAGGAACGTTCCGGCAGGCGCCGTCCGCAGCTGCCCGGCCGCGGTGGTCCGCGCGCCGAGCTGCCCGGGGGCAACGCCCCGTCGCGGACGCCCAGCTGGAGCGACGACAACGCGCAGCCTCCGGTACCGCGCGCCTCGCTGGACGCCCCGCGCGGCCACGAGGAGCAGCCGGACGTCACCGCGCCGATGCCGCGCGTCGGCCCCGGCCAGGCTCCGGGCTCGCCCACGGACTTCCCGCGCGACCCGGGTGCCGACTTCGACAGCCGTCGCCCCGGCGCGGGCACGCCCGCGCAGGACGGCACCGGCTCCTACGTCCGCTCCGACGTCTACGGCGGGGCCGGTGCTCCGCCGGCGCCCACCGGTCCGTCCCGGGGTGGCTCGCAGGACCCGTCGTCCACCGGCCAGTTCGCCGCGACGGGCTACGACGGCTCCGGCACGGGCCAGTTCCCGGCGCCGGGTAGGCAGAACCCGCAGGGCACCGGCCAGTTCGGCGCTCCCGGCCGGCAGAACGGCCAGGGCCCCGGGCGGTACGACGCGCCGGGCCGGCAGAACTCCCAGGACACCGGCCAGTTCGAGCGGCCGCAGGTCAACGGGGAGGGCTTCAACGCGCCCCGCCCGCCGGTGCCGCCGCAGCGTCCCCCGGTGCCGCCGCAGCGTCCGGCGCGCCCGCAGGAGCCGGAGGCACTGCCCCCGGCGACGGGTCCGATGGACGGCCGTACCCCGCTCTACGACACGCTGGAGACCAACTGGTTCCACGGTCAGGGCGGCCAGAACGGTCAGAACGGCCAGCAGCAGGGACAGCAGAGCAACGGTTCCGCGCCGCAGCAGCCTGTCGCCCCCGCTCCCCAGACTCCGGTCGCTCCTCAGCGTCCGGCGAGCCCCGCCGCGCCCGCTTCCACCAGCTGGCGCAGCACGCCCAACGACGACCTGGTCCGCCAGGCCGAACGTGCCCGACAGCCTTCGGCGGGCGGGGTCACCACCTCCGGCCTGCCGCGCCGGGTCCCGCGTGCGAACCTCGTGCCGGGCACGGCTCAGCAGCAACAGCACCAAACCGGTCCGCAGGTCTCGCGTTCGCCTGACGACGTACGCGGCCGGCTGACCAATCTCCGTCGGGGCATCGCGCAGGGTCGACAGGCCGGCAACGGCCAGACCGGCAGCTTCCCGAGCCCCACTCACCAGCAGGAGCGTTAGTTGAGCCAGATGAGCCAAGCGGCACAGAACCTCAACTGGTTGATCACCAACTTCGTGGACAACACCCCCGGGGTGTCCCACACCGTCGTCGTGTCCGCCGACGGTCTTCTTCTGGCGATGTCGGAGGGCTTCCCGCGCGACCGTGCCGATCAGCTCGCGGCCGTCGCCTCCGGACTCACCTCGCTCACGGCCGGGGCGTCCCGGATCTTCGAGGGCGGGGACGTGGCCCAGACGGTGGTCGAGATGGAACGCGGCTTCCTGTTCCTGATGTCCGTCTCCGACGGATCGTCCCTGGCCGTACTCGCCCACCCCGAGTGCGACATCGGCCTGGTCGGTTACGAGATGGCGCTGCTCGTCGACCGCGCGGGCGCCGTGCTCACGCCCGATCTGCGCGCCGAACTCCAAGGCAGTCTGCTCCACTGACGCCTGCGGATCCACAGACCTCACCACATCACCGTCAGGCCGACACAGTCCCCCCACCGGCCCCCGTCAGACGGCACGACTGACCGACATGCTGTCCCGCTCGGAGGATCAATGACCCCGCCCACCGCTCCTCACGATCCGTACGCAGAGCCGTACGGAGACGAGGGCGACCAGCCTCTGGTTCGGCCGTACGCCATGACCGGTGGCCGGACGCGGCCGCGTTACCAGCTCGCCCTCGAGGCGCTGATCAGCACGACGGCAGACCCCGCGCACCTGACGGGACTGCTCCCCGAGCACCAGCGGATCTGCCACCTGTGCCGCGAGGTGAAGTCGGTGGCCGAGGTGTCGGCCCTGCTGTCCATGCCGCTCGGTGTGGCACGGATCCTTGTCGCGGACCTCGCCGAGGCCGGACTCGTCGCGATCCACCAGCCCGGTGGCGACGAGAACGCCGGCGGTGCCCCGGACGTGACTCTGCTGGAAAGGGTTCTCAGTGGACTTCGGAAGCTCTGAATCGGGGCGGGCCACCACCTCGGCGAAGATCGTGGTGGCGGGTGGCTTCGGCGTGGGCAAGACCACGTTCGTCGGGGCCGTCTCGGAGATCAACCCGCTGCGTACCGAGGCCGTCATGACGTCCGCGTCCGCGGGCATCGACGACCTCACCCACACCGGGGACAAGACGACCACCACGGTCGCCATGGACTTCGGCCGCATCACCCTCGACCAGGACCTGATCCTGTACCTGTTCGGCACCCCCGGACAGGACCGCTTCTGGTTCATGTGGGACGACCTCGTCCGCGGCGCCATCGGCGCCATCGTCCTCGTCGACACCCGCCGCCTCGCCGACTGCTTCCCCGCCGTCGACTACTTCGAGAACAGCGGCCTCCCCTTCGTCATCGCCCTCAACGGCTTCGAGGGGCACCAGCCCTACACGCCGGACGAGGTACGCGAGGCGCTCCAGATCGGACCGGACACGCCGATCATCACGACGGACGCCCGCCACCGGTCGGACGCCAAATCGGCGCTGATCACCCTTGTCGAGCACGCCCTCATGGCACGGCTGCGCTGACGCGTATCCGGATCAATCGCCCAACATCAAAGACCTTAGATTGGAATATCCGTGATCTTGAAGAGAGTCGCAGTCACGTTCGCCTCTTTCACATTGGTCACGCTGGCCACAATGCCCACAGCCGAGGCAGCCACCCACTCCACCGCTTGTGGATCAAGCTACTCAAGAGTGGGGCATTACTCCATAACGTCCAGCTGGGCACAGGCAACGAACCCTGGCGGATACCTGGACATTTACTACAGTTCAAGCACAGGCAAAAACTGTGCCGTGGTGTACCCATCTTCCACTCACCAGGGAAAGACGAGCCGACTTGAGGTGGACATAAGGAAGTCCGGCACTACCACCTGGATCGGACAAGGCGGCGACTTCACGTACTACGCCGGGCCTGTATACGTCTCCGCACCCGGCGCCTGCATCGACGCATTGGGCCTCATAGATGACGGATATGACTACAGGGGCGGCTTCTACGGCAAGCACTGCGGCTGACGGAGGCAGCACGAGCCTTCCAGCGAGCATCTCCAAGCACTCCTGCACCCATCCCGAGTAGCCTGGACTGGCGCTGCAGCTTGAGCGCAGCAAAGGTCGTGTACATCAGAGCCTTGACGTATATAACGTTTCGACAGAGAAGCGAAAGGCGCGTCACTACAGCTCGCACACGACTCATATCGCTACGCTCACGAGAGCTCCACCATTTGGTGGAGCTCGCTCCATTTGCCCGTTTCTCCGACGTGCGAGCGGGTCGGGTGCTCCGATTCGTCCCGTTTGGAAACTCGCTCCACGACATGCTGGAATGCCTGAACTGCCCATTAGTCAAAGACGTACTAGGGCGTGGAGTCACCCACGGCACGACGTAGGTGCCGGCGCCGAGAGGTTGTTGGTCGAGTGAGGCGAAGCAAGAAAGGTCCCGAGCCGTCGGCGCGGGGCAACTTCACCCCGCCGCCGCGCGGAGCGGCAGCCGCACAAGTGACCGGACCGGAGCCGACGGCAGCTCCCGCGCCCAGCGGAAGCCGTCTCTCCCCCCGTAACTGGCGGGTACCCACTCGCCTGAACGCGATCCTCCTCATACCCGTGCTGGTCGGCCTGGTCATGGGCGGCTTCCAGGTGAAAAACTCGATCGACACCTGGCAGGAAGCACGGGACGCCGAGAAGGTGGCCAAGATCGTATCCGCCGCCGGTGTCTACGCCGAGGCGCTGCTCAACGAGCGCGACATCTCCGCCCAGCCGCTGCTGGACGGCGACCGCGACAGCGAGGTCGTCAAGGACGCCCGCGCCTTCACCGACGAGAAGGCCGACGCCTTCCACGCGGAGGTCGTCGGAATGCCGTCCGGGCAGGGCCTGGAGCGCCGGCTGCGTCTGGTGGAGGAGGCCGAGCCGGCGCTGGAGAAGCTCCGGCAGACCGCCTTCACCCGGGCCGCCGACCCGGTCCAGACCGAAGAGGGCTACGTCACCGTCGAGCACCTCCTGGCGGAGTTCTCCAACGAGCTCGGACTCGGTACCGGCAACATCACCGCGTACGGCCGTACGGTCTACGCGGTCACGCTCGCCAAGGGCGCCGCCTCTCTGCAGCGCTCGATCGGCACCCACCTGCTGGTCCGGCGCAGCGAGGACGAGAAGGTCTTCCGCCAGCAGGTCACCGCGTTCACCTCGTACGCGTACCTGGAGAACATCGCCGTACAGGAGTACGTCTCCGGCGGTACCGAGGCCGACGCCGCGCGCCTGGAATCGGTCATGGCGCAGAAGACCGAAGAGGGCAAGAAGCAGGCCGCCGAGGCCGCGGCCAAGGACAAGAACTACGTCCCGCCGCCGGACACCATGCTGAAGATGATCCAGGCGATCGGCAGCGGCGCCTCCACCGAGGACCTCGCCAAGCAGGGCGTCACCTACCAGAACTGGATGGCGGCCTCGACGCTGAAGTTCGAGGGCTACAGCGAGGTCGAGACCGAGCTGATCAACCGCGCGGTGGCCGAGGCCGGACAGATCGCCTCCGACGCCCAGCGCGACGCCTACATCAACGGCGCCATCGTCATCGTCGCCCTGCTCGCCGCGTTCATCATCGCCGGGATCATGGCCCGCCAGATGAGCCGCTCGATGCGCCAGCTGCGCAACGCCGCCTTCGGCATCGCCGAGCAGCGTCTGCCGATGCTGGTCGACCAGCTCTCGCGCACCGACCCCGGCCGCGTCGACACCCGCGTCGCGCCGATCCCCATCAACAGCACGGACGAGATCGGCGAGGTCGCGCGCGCCTTCGACCAGGTCCACCGTGAGGCCGTCCGGCTCGCCGCCGAGCAGGCCCTCCTGCGGGGCAACATCAACGCGATCTTCACCAACCTCTCGCGCCGCAACCAGTCGCTGATCGAGGGCCAGCTGACCCTCATCACCGACCTGGAGAACAACGAGGCCGACCCGGACCAGCTGGAGAACCTCTTCAAGCTGGACCACCTGGCCACCCGTATGCGCCGCAACGGCGAGAACCTCCTGGTCCTCGCCGGCGAGGAGCCCGGCCGCCGCTGGGACCAGCCGGTCCCGCTGATCGACGTGCTGCGCGCCGCCTCCTCCGAGGTGGAGCAGTACGAGCGCATCGAGCTGTCCGGCGTCCCGGAGGCCGAGATCCACGGCCGTGCCGTGACCGACCTCGTGCACCTGCTCGCCGAGCTGCTGGAGAACGCCACCACGTTCTCCTCCCCGCAGACCAAGGTCCGCGTCACCGCGACCCGTCTCCCCGACGGCCGCGTGATGATCGAGATCCACGACAAGGGCATCGGCCTCACCGCCGAGGACTTCGCGGACATCAACCACAAGCTGGCCAACCCGCCGACCGTGGACGCCGCGATCTCGCAGCGCATGGGTCTGTTCGTGGTCGGCAGGCTGTCCGACCGGCACGGCATCCGCGTCCAGCTCCGCCCCTCGGGCGAGCAGGCCGGGACGACCTCGCTGGTCATGCTCCCCGACGTCATCACCCACGGTGGCGGTGGCGAGCAGCAGCCGGCGGCCGACCAGTTCACGGTCTCGCAGATCATCCCGGAGCAGCAGCACGCCTTCCAGCAGCCGGCCGTGGCCCCGATGCGGACCGCCGCCGAGCTGGGCTTCGACGACAGCCGCTACGAGGTCCCGGACGACCTGCGCGACCTGGACCCCGTGGGCCGCTCGCTGATACGCGAGGAGCGCCGTGCGGCCCTGGAGTCGCAGGCGCACCAGAGCCCTCAGCTGCCCCCGGGCCAGACGCCGCACTACGGCGACGACTTCCAGTCCCCCGAGCCGTCCTACGACAACGGCGCGACGGCCTACGTGGACCCGCAGCGGTCGTTCGACCAGCAGACGGCGTACGAGGAGCCGCAGCAGCCGTCGTACGACGAGGCGTACTTCGGCCAGGGCGGCAACGGCATGGCGAACGGCAACGGGCACATGCCGGGCGGGAACGACACGTTCTCCGCTACCGGCGGTTACCCCGAGCCCTCCTATGCGGAGTCCGTCCAGGAGGAGCACACGGCAGCCGCCGCGAGCGCCCCGGAGTCGTACGCCGGCTTCGACGAGCAGTCCTATCAGGACGACTGGCCGCAGCAGCAGGACTACCAGAGCTCGTACCGCTCCGAGTACGCTCCGGAACCGGAATCTTCGCAGGCCGCTGACGTGAAGGAGCCGGACCGCGTAGGCTTCGACCGTCCGGGACCCACCCCCTCCGCCGGCCACGCGCTGACCGACGCCGGCCTGCCCCGCCGCGGATCCACCGCGAGCATGGGCGGCACGAGCGCGGGCGCCGTGAACGGACGGCAGGAAGTGGCCCAGGACCAGCCGACGGCCGGGGGACCGAACGGCGACTGGCGCTCGGACAACGACGCGCGCTGGCAGCAGGCCTCCCAGCTGAAGAAGCCCAAGGCGGGCGGGGTCACCTCCTCCGGCCTGCCGCGGCGGGTGCCCAAGGCCAACCTGGTCGAGGGCGCCGCCCAGACGACCCCGCAGGGAGGTCCACAGATCTCCCGCGCTCCCGAGGACGTCCGGGGCAGGCTGAGCAACCTGCGCCGGGGTGTCCAGCGTGGGCGCAACGCAAGCAGTGAAACGAACGGCCAGGCCACTAGGAATCACCACAGTGGGCCTGACAGCACCTACAACCAGGAGCGTTAGTGTGAGCCCGATGAGCCAGGCGGCGCAGAACCTGAACTGGTTGATCACCAATTTCGTGGACAACACCCCCGGGGTGTCGCACACGGTGGTGGTCTCCGCCGACGGACTCCTTCTGGCGATGTCCGAAGGGTTCCCGCGCGACCGTGCCGACCAGCTGGCGGCCGTCGCGTCGGGTCTGACCTCTCTGACCGCGGGTGCCTCCCGCATCTTCGAAGGTGGCAGCGTCAATCAGACGGTTGTGGAGATGGAGCGGGGATTCCTGTTCATCATGTCCGTTTCCGACGGTTCCTCGCTCGCCGTTCTCGCACATCCGGAAGCCGACATCGGTCTCATCGGGTACGAGATGGCCCTTCTGGTGGACCGTGCCGGTACGGTCCTGACGCCCGATCTTCGTGCGGAGCTCCAGGGCAGCCTGCTCAACTAACAGTCAGACGGTGCGTTTTGGCGTCCCGGGGCCGTAAGGTTTCGGGACGCGGCTTCCAATGAGCCATGGATGCCAGCACAGTCGGAGGAGGAGAGAACGTGGCAACACCCCCAGGCGGTTCATCGTCGGGCAACTGGTCCTACCCTGGCCAGGGGCCGGGCCAGGGTGACCAGAATCGGTACAACTTCCCCTCCGCACCGAGCCGCCAGCAGCCGTACGCACCGCAGGGCCCCGGCCCCTCGCCGTACGACCAGCCGCCGGCGCCGCGCATCCAGCCCGTGCAGCCGCAGCGCCGCACCCCTGAGCCGTCGCCCGCAGGGGCGGCGCACAACCCCCTGGTGCGCCCGTACGCCATGACAGGCGGCCGCACCAGGCCGCGCTACCAGCTCGCCATCGAGGCGCTGGTGCACACCACCGCGCAGCCGCATCAGATGCAGGGCCAGTTGCCCGAGCATCAGCGGATCTGCAACCTCTGCCGGGAGATCAAGTCGGTGGCCGAGATCTCGGCCCTCCTGACGATCCCTCTCGGCGTGGCCAGGATCCTCGTCGCCGACTTGGCGGAGGCGGGCCTGGTCGCCATTCATCAGCCCGGCGGCGACGAAAGCGCCGGCGGCCAGCCAGCTGTGACTTTGCTCGAAAGGGTGCTCAGTGGACTTCGCAAGCTCTAGCGGAGGGCCTTCCCGCTCCACCACGTCCGCGAAGATCGTGGTGGCGGGTGGCTTCGGCGTGGGCAAGACCACGTTCGTCGGGGCCGTCTCGGAGATCAACCCGCTGCGTACCGAGGCCGTCATGACGTCCGCGTCCGCGGGCATCGACGACCTCACCCACACCGGGGACAAGACGACCACCACGGTCGCCATGGACTTCGGCCGCATCACCCTCGACCAGGACCTGATCCTGTACCTGTTCGGCACCCCCGGACAGGACCGCTTCTGGTTCATGTGGGACGACCTCGTCCGCGGCGCCATCGGCGCCATCGTCCTCGTCGACACCCGCCGCCTCGCCGACTGCTTCCCCGCCGTCGACTACTTCGAGAACAGCGGCCTCCCCTTCGTCATCGCCCTCAACGGCTTCGACGGTCAGCAGCCGTACAACCCGGACGAGGTGCGCGAGGCGCTGCAGATCGGGCCCGACACCCCGATCATCACGACGGACGCCCGCCACCGGTCGGACGCCAAATCGGCGCTGATCACGCTCGTCGAGCACGCCCTCATGGCCCGCCTCCGGTAGGAAGCCGCCCCCGCGGTCCTCGCGCCGAAAGCCGCGTCCCCCCGTCGATCCGGGAGAACGCGGCTTTTGTCGTACTAACAGCAAATCCACCCACCGAGCGTGTGCCTTCGGGTACGTTGAGCGACCTGCGGCGCGACGACAGGTCAGGGGGACGGCTGTCGGCGCCGGGACGCTCGGGGGACACATGGACTGGCCTGGCGGTACGGCACGGGTGGGGCGGTACACGGTCGTCGGCCGGCTCGGCAGCGGGGGCATGGGCACGGTCTATCTGTGCCGCACTCCCGCCGGGCAGCGGCTGGCGGTCAAGGTCATCCGTGAGGACCTCGCCGAACAGGGCGAGATACGACTGCGGTTCGCGCGCGAGGTGGCAGCGCTGCGCGAGGTGAACTGCCCCTACACCGTGCCGGTGTACGACGCCGAGACCGGCACTCCCCCGCTGTGGCTGGCCACCCGCTATGTCGACGGGCCCACTCTGGCCGTGCGGGTCCACGAACGGGGGCCGCTCTCCGCCGGGCTCGTCCAGCGGTTCGGTCTGATGCTCGCCGAGGCGCTCGTCACCGTGCACGAGCGCGGGGTGATCCACCGCGACCTCAAGCCCGGCAACATCGTCCTGGAGGGCGACGAGCCCCGCCTCATCGACTTCGGCATCGCCCGGTCGGCCGCCGCGGCCGGCGGCCTCACCGCGCCGGGCACCGTCCTCGGCACCTCCGGCTACATGGCCCCCGAGCAGCTCACGGGCCATTCGCCCACGCCCGCGGTCGACATCTTCGCCCTCGGGGCGGTCCTGACCTTCGCGGCGACCGGACGGCCCCCGTACGGCACCGGCCGGGAGGCCGACCGGCGGATCCTCGGCGCCGTCCGGCCAGACCTGGGCGGCATGCCCGCGGCCCTCGCCCCGCTGATCACCGCCTGCCTCTCCTACGCGCCCCTGACCCGGCCCACCCCGCTGGAGGTCATGGCCGGCCTGGCGGCACTGGCGGACACCCCGACCCGGCCGCAGCGGGCGCCCTCACGGGACGGCCGGCAGCCACGCCCGGTGCCCGGGCCGCCGCACCGGTGCCATGTGCCCGGGCCGCCGGAGCCGGGCGGCGGCTGTGCGCTGCGGCCCGCCGCCGTCCGGCTGCTGGACGCAGGACTGACCCAGGCACTCATCCGGAAGGCACTCGCGCACCATGACCGCTGATCCCCTCGTCCCGCTGCGCGACGGCTGGGAGGCACTGGCCCGCACCTGGGCCCGCCGACGCGGCGCCCGCGTCACCGCCGAGCACGGCGCGCTCGGCGTCGACATCACCACCCCGCAGGGGCGTCCCGGGCCGGCGCTCGTCGTGGACTTCAACCAGGCCGGCGGGTGGGTGGTGGTGATCGTCACGGACGGCACCCTCGTGCCGCCCGACCGGGTCGCGTCGACCGCCGCGGCGGCGACGGCGTGGAACGCGCGCGAAGTGACCCCCACGGCCGTACTCGGGTACGACCGCACCGAACTGCCCCTGCTCTCCGCGGTGTCGACGCTCCCCCTGACCTCGCACATGACCCCGGCCGGCTTCGACGCGACGCTGGACACCGTGCTGGAACGGGCGACCCGGCTGCTCGCGGAGTGCCGGGACCTGGGACACACGCTGCGCGGCGCCGATGACCTCGCGGCGCGGGGGTGATCCGGTGCAACTCGTGTTCCACACGCTCTGGGCCGTGCTGGTGGCACTGATCACGGTGGGGACGGCACTCATCTGGGTCACACGCGCCCGCCCCTCCCGCCGACCCGGCGGCCACAGCTCCCCGGGCGGGCACCCACGCCCGCAGCGGGACCTGCGGGAAGAGTCCGGGGACGGCCGCCCTGGCGACTTCGACACCGAGTACGAGGAGGGGGAGAAGGGCGACCCCAGGAACTCTGATGGGCGCGGGGAAAGGCGGCGGGGCGAGCCCGGGGGAGAGCGTGCGGGCGGGCGGCGCGGGAGCCGGAGGAACAGGCGCGGGGGCGACAGCGCCCACGGTTCGTCGGCCACGTCCGACCGTGTCCGCCGCCCGGGACGCCCGGCCCGGGGGACGACCGGCCGCCGCCTGAGCACGGATGTGCGCCGGCTGCTCGCCCTCCCCGGCCGACTGCTGGAGAGGGCGGGCGCCGCGCTGGGGCATTGGGCCCACGAGGTCTCCGCAAAGGGCGGGGGGCGGGGCGTGCTCGATCAGCGTGGGGGGTCCGGCGGGCGCGGAGCGTTGGACGAGCGTGGGGGTGCCGAGGGGCGCGGGGCGTCCGACGAGGGCGGGGGGTCCGAGGGGCGCGGAGCGATCGCCCGGCGCGGGAAGTCCGAGGGGCGCGACGGGCGTCGTGCCTTCGGCAGGCACAGCGATCCCGAGCGACGCAATGAGTCCAGGAGGCGCCGTGCGTCCGGGAGGTTCGGTGTGTTCAAGAGGTCCGGCCTGCCCGGGCTTCTCGGTGAGCCCGAGCGACGCGGTGCAGCCGAGCGACGCGAGGTATCCGGCAGGCTCGGCGAGCCGGGAGGGCGCCGAGAAGCTGAGCAGCGCACCGAACCCGGACCTCTTGGCGAGCCTGGGTGGTACGGCAGGCCCGGTCGGGGCGGGGAAGCCGAGCGACGCGGGGAAGCCGACCAGGCCCGGCCCGCGCGACGCGAGGAAGCCGAGCGACGCGCCGGACCCGAGCGACGCGGGGAACCCGCACGGGGCAGCGAGCCTCAGCGGCGCGGCGAACCCGGGAACCCCCTCAGGCCCGAAGGGCACCGGGAAGCCGACCGACGCGGAAACCCCGCACAGGGCAGCGAGCCCCGGCGACGCGGCGAACCCCACACCCCCGGCAGGCCCGAGCGACGTCAGGAAGCCGAGCGACGCGGGGAACCCGCACAGGGCGGCGGACCCGAGAACCACGGCGGGCCCCTGCGACGCGGCGAAGCCCAGCGGCACGGGGAACCCGCACGCGGCGGCGAGCCCCGACGGCGCGGCGAACCCGGACACCCCGACAAGCCCGAAGGACACCAGGAGGCCGAGCGACGCGGGGAACCCGCACGCGGCGGCGAGCCCCGGCGACGGGGTGAACCCGCCACCCCCGGCAGGCCCGAGCGACGTCAGGAAGCCGAGCCGCGCCGGGAACCCGCACGCGGCAGCCGGCCCTCGCAGCGCAGGGAGTCCGGGCGGTTCGGCGAGCGTGAGGAGGTGGGCGAAGCCGACGGTCCCGATGGTCTCCCCGGGCGGCACGGAAGCCGTTCCGGCGATCCGACCCAGCCCGGCCTCACCTCGCGCGAGAGTCCGTACACGTCGTCCGTCGCGCCGCCCGACCACCGGGCTCCGACCGAACCCCCGGAACACTCCCCGACGGCCACCCCGCCGCGCCCCAGGTCGCCGAGGTCCCCGGAGCCTTCCGTACCTCCCGGGTCGTCGCAGTCGCCCGGGTCATCGCCGTCGTCAAGGTTCTCGGCGCCGCACGGGCCCTCGGCGCAGCCCCAGTCCCCGGTATCGCCCCGCCCTGCGGCGTCACCGCATTCTCCGACGCCTCCCAGCGCCCCGATGCGACCCCATCCCTCCGCCCCGCCTACGGCTTCGGCGCCCCCCGACGCGGACGAGCCGCCCGGTCACGTCGACCCGTCCGCCTCGCACAGCCCTCCCGACCCCGACGAGCACGCTCTGCCCCGGCCGACCGGTCCCGGTCCGACCCGTGCCGCCGACCAGCCGGAACCCCACACCCCGCCCACCCCGATCGGCGCCCCCCATCCCGCCGTCTCCCCGTCCCCGGTGCGGGACGACGCCGGCGGCGACGGACTGGACACGCTCTACCTCGGTTCGGGCACCAGGATCGCGACCGCGGTCACCTGGCTGCGTCCGCAGGGGTACGTCGAGTGGGAGGGCGTCCTGCGCCGAGCCCACTGGCACGGTCCGACCGACGCGTTCCCCCAGCCCGGCAGTCCCGTACGCATCACGGTCACGACGACAGCCGCAGCCACATCCCCTTCCACCACCGCAGGCGCGGCACCACCGTCCGACCCTCCGGTCCTGGACGCCCGCCCGCTCCGCTGACCCCTCCCCCACCGGCCACCGAGCCTCGCGGCACGCCCGTCCGCCGCGTCCGCCCCATCCCTCTTTCGCACAACGTCCTGTTCTTCCCACAGCACCACGGAGAAGCCGTGACCCACATTCCTGGTTCCGAAGAGACCCAGCTCCCCGTTCCCTACACGGGTTTCGAGTTCGACAGCGCCCAACGGCTGCCGCTGTTGCTCTGCCTGGACGCCTCCAGCTCGCTCGCCGCCAAGGGCGCCATCACCTCCCTCAACACGGCGCTGGCCTCATGGGCCGAGAGCCTGGTGGACGACATGGCCCTCAGCGCGGCGGTCGACGTAGCCGTGATCACGTTCGGCGGCCCGGAGAACATCACCGTGTGGCAGGGCGACATCCCGCTCGGCACGACCGCGCCGGTGTGGCCGCACAGTCCGTTCGTCCCGGCCCACGAGTTCCGTCCGCCCCAGCTGCGCGCCCACGGGGTGACCCTCCTGGACCGGGCCCTGCGCCTGGCGATGGAGGTGGTCGCGGACTACAAGGCGGGGCTGCGCACTTCGGGACTGACCTACTACCGCCCGCAGATCTGCGTGGTCACGGACGGCTACCCCAGCAACGAACGCGGCCAGTTCTCGCACGCCTACCGCGATCTGCTGCCCGAGCTGCGCAAGGCCGAGGAGGAGCGCCGCTTCCGCCTGTTCGCGGTGGGCGTCGGGGAACGGCACAGCGGCGCGGAGGCAGTCCTGCAGGAGCTCGCGCCCAGCTACCACGCCTGGTTGGACGGGTTCCCGTTCAAGGAACTGCTCGCCGCCATGTCGCACAGCGCCCGCGCGGCCCAGGGCGGTGCCGCGGAGGCGGAGTTCCAGGAGATCTTCGCCCGGCTCAAGAGCCGTCGCGGCGGCGGGCAGGTGCCCGCGTGAGCGCCGCCGCCGCCAACTGGCGGGTGCACGGCACGAGTGTGATCGGCTACCGGCACCTCCAGGAACGGCTGCCGTGCCAGGACGCCCTGGACCACCGGCAGACCCCCACGGGTCTGGTGCTGGCGGTGGCGGACGGGGCGGGCAGCGCCGCCTGTTCGCAGGAGGGGTCCCGGCAGGTCGTGACCCTCGCGATGCACGCGTTCGCCACGGTGGCGACCCCCTGGGCGGACCTCCCGGACGTCCACGCCCGCAAGGGCGGCCTGACCGAAGCCTTCCACCAGGTCCGGAGCGCCTTCCTGAGCTGGTGCGGCGCGGACCCCGGTCCGTACGCGACGACGCTGACGGTGGCGGTCGTCGCCGAGGGCTGGCTCGGGCAACTGTCCATCGGCGACGGCCTGGTGCTGTTGCGCACCGGCGGCGCCCCGGGCTCGTACCACCTGCTGCCCCGCCCCCACGTCCGCAGCGAGTACGCCAACGAGACGGTGTTCGTCGGCTCGCCCGGGGCGCAGGAACACCTCCGGGTGGACTGTGTGCGGGATGCCGGCGTCGACGGGGTCCTGCTGTCCACCGACGGGCTGACCAACGCACTGCTGAAACGCACCCCGGCCGGCCCGCCCCTGCCGCACGACGCGTTCGTGGGTCACCTCTTCGCACGGCTCGGCGACCCCGCGTACGACCACGCCGAGGAGGAGCGGTGGCTGTCCTCCTTCCTGGCCTCGGACCAGATCACCCGGGTGACCGGCGACGACAAGACTCTTCTGTGGGCGGTCCGGACATGAGAAAGAACGACGGCAGCGACGACAACAGCGGCCATGACCACGGCGACGGCGTGGACGACACCGCCGAACTGACCCTCGGCGACGGTACGCCGGTCACCCGCGAGGGACAGCCGCTCGGGGAGGGCGGTTACGGCGACGTGTGGGCGTTGCGCGAGCGCCCCGACCTCGCCGCCAAGATCTACAAACGCGCCCCGGGCGAGGAGCAGTTACGGCGGCTCACGGCGATGCTGCGGGCGGCCCCGCTGGCGGAGGAGGAACTGCAGCCGGACCAGCCGCCGCTGCTGGCGTGGCCGACGGATCTCGTCGAGTCCGGTGGCCGGCCGGTCGGTTACGGGATGCCCCGGCTGGAGCCGTCGGCGCAGACGCCGCTCAAGGGTCTGCTCCAGAAGCAGGTGCGGCTCCGCCTCGACGGGGCCACCGACTGGAAGTTCCTGGTCGGGGTGGCCGCGAACCTGGCGTACATGACGGCCCGGCTGCATGTCGAGGGGTTCGTCGTGGGCGACCTGTCCAGCGCGAACGCGGTCGCGGACCGCAGCGGTTACATCACCCTGCTCGACTGCGACTCGTTCGCGTTCAGGGACGCCCTGACGGACGAGGAGTTCGGCTCCGACGCGTTCACGGACGACTACGCCTGCCCCGAGCGCTACGACGGCACCCAGCCGACCCGGCACTCGGACGACTTCGCCCTCGCGGTCCTCGTCTACCAGTTGGTCACCGCCGGGAACCACCCCTTCGACGGCGCCCCGAAGTACGGCTCCGAGGAGTCCACGCGCAAGGACAACATCCTCAGCGGGACCTCGTTCCTGGTGCATCCCGACCGTGTGGTGGTGCCCGCGCATCTGCTGTCGGCCGAGGTGGTGCCGCCCAAGGTGCTGCGGCTGGCGAAGGCCACGTTCGGGCCGGGGCTGCGCGAGCCGGCCCGCCGGCCGAGCTCGGCGGCGTGGCTGGCCGCGCTCGACGACGTCCGGGAGGACATCACCCGGTGCGTCCGGGTTCCGGCGCACTCCTACGGCGGCCATCTCGACGCGTGTCCGTGGTGCCGCCGGCTCGTGGAGGGGCGGACCGACCCGTTCACGCGTTCGCCCGGCCGGGCGGGCGGGGCGGGGGCCGCGTCCGCGTCGGCCTCGGCGACCGCGTCCGCCTCGATGTCACGACCCGTGTCGTCCCCCGCCGGACGGTCCCGCACCACTCCCTCGGGCACCACTCCCTCCGGCACCGCGCCTCCCCGTACCGGCTCCGCTCGCACCGCCGGCCCGTCCCGCCCGGCACCCTCCGGCCCCCCGCCCTCCAGCGGCGCGCCTTCCCGAACCGCCACGCCGACGACCCCGCCCACCTCCCCGACCGCGTCCACGTCCACCCGACCCCGGCCCTCGGCGGCGCCCCCCACACCGCCACCGCCACCGACCCCGACACCGCCACCGGCCTCCGCGCCACCGCCGCCGAAGCCCGGCCAAGCGCCCGGCTCGCCACCGCCGAAGGCGGGCGTCGGCTCCTCGTCCGGGAACGACGACCTCTTCGTCCTGGCCGCCGCCTGCGGCACGCTCCTCGTCGTGCTCCTGGTGCTCGGGCTGATCATCTGGGGGATCGTCGCCCTCGTCTGACCGGCGGACGAGAAGGGAACGCCGGAGGGCCGGAACCCGCGACGGGTTCCGGCCCTCCTGAGGTCCGGCGGACGGATCCGCTCAGCGCCAGCTGTGCGGCGCCCGGAAGCCGGGCTCGCGCTCCAGGCGGCGCCAGCCCGCACGGAGGCGGCCCCGGTGGACCGGGGTGGCCTCGGTGGGCTGCGCGGCGGCACGGGCCAGGAGCAGCGCGGTGATCGCGGCCACTTCCTCGGGCTCGGCGTGGCCCTTCTCGACGCGAATATCAGGCAGCTTCATGGAAGTCAGTCTCCGTGGATGAGGTTTCCGCAGGGGTACCGCGAGGGAACGGGCGGGTTACTGCGGCGGGTTGCCGTGCTTGCGGGACGGCAGGTCCGCGTGCTTGGTGTGGAGCATCGCGAGGGAGCGGATGAGGACCGCGCGGGTGTCCGCGGGGTCGATCACGTCGTCGACGAGGCCGCGTTCGGCCGCGTAGTACGGGTGCATCAGTTCGGCCTTGTACTCCTTGACCATGCGGACCCGCATCGCCTCGGGGTCCTCGGCCTCGGCGATCTGACGGCGGAAGATGACGTTGGCGGCACCTTCGGCGCCCATGACGGCGATCTCGTTGGTCGGCCAGGCGTACGTGAGGTCGGCGCCGATGGACTGGCTGTCCATGACGATGTAGGCACCTCCGTACGCCTTGCGCAGGATCAGGGAGATCCGGGGCACGGTCGCGTTGCAGTACGCGTACAACAGCTTGGCGCCGTGGCGGATGATTCCGCCGTGCTCCTGGTCGACGCCCGGGAGGAACCCGGGCACATCCAGCAGCGTGATGATCGGGATGTTAAAAGCGTCGCACATCTGGACAAAGCGCGCAGCTTTTTCCGAGGCCTCGATGTCCAGGACGCCCGCGAGGGACTGCGGCTGGTTGGCGACGATGCCGACCACCTGGCCGTCGAGCCGCCCGAGGGCGCAGATGATGTTGCGGGCCCAGCGCTCGTGGACCTCCAGGTAGTCGCCGTCGTCGACGATCTCCTCGATCACCTTGGTCATGTCGTACGGCCGGTTGCCGTCGGCCGGGACCAGGTCGAGCAGGACGTCGCTGCGGCGGTCGGCCGCGTCGGAGACCTCCACGCGCGGCGGGTTCTCGCGGTTGTTCTGCGGGAGCATCGACAGGAGGTAGCGCACCTCGGCGATGCACGTCTCCTCGTCGTCGTAGGCGAAGTGGGCCACACCGCTCGTCTCGGCGTGCACGTCCGCGCCGCCGAGGCCGTTCTGCGTGATCTCCTCGCCGGTGACCGCCTTGACGACGTCCGGGCCGGTGATGAACATCTGGGACGTCTCGCGGACCATGAAGACGAAGTCGGTGAGGGCGGGGCTGTAGGCCGCGCCGCCCGCGCAGGGGCCGAGCATCACACTGATCTGCGGGATGACACCGGAGGCCCGGGTGTTGCGCTGGAAGATGCCGCCGTACCCGGCGAGGGCGGAGACGCCCTCCTGGATACGGGCGCCCGCGCCGTCGTTGAGCGAGACCAGCGGGGCTCCGGCCGCGATGGCCATGTCCATGATCTTGTGGATCTTCGTGGCGTGGGCCTCGCCCAGCGCGCCGCCGAAGATACGGAAGTCGTGGGCGTAGACGAAGACCGTACGGCCCTCCACCGTGCCCCACCCGGTGATCACACCGTCGGTGTACGGCTTCTTGGCCTCCAGACCGAATCCGGTGGCCCGGTGCCGCCGCAGCTGCTCGACCTCGTTGAAGGAGCCCGGGTCCAGCAGCAGCTCGATGCGCTCCCGGGAGGTCAGCTTGCCCTTGGCGTGCTGCGCCTCGGTCGCCTTCTCGCTGGGGCCGGCCAGAGCCTGGGCACGGATCTCGTGCAGTTCGGCCACTCGCCCGCGCGCGTCCGTCGGCTCACCCGGTGCCTCATCCAAAACGGTCATGTAGCGACCATACGAAGCCGGGCGAGGAAAGCGGTCCGTCGACTCCGTACAGTCTCCGGCGTGTTTTCCTGGTACCCCTGAACAGAACCTCGTCGGCATGCAGGCGAATCGACTGCTCAGGGGGTGTGGGGCTTGTAGGGGTCTCACAAAGCGGTGTCGGCGCCCTCAGCGGAGAGACAGCTCACAGGTGTGGGTGGCGCAGGCCGTGCCGGGGGCGATGCGCAGCCGTAGCCGACCGGGCACCGACTCCAGCACCTCGACGGATTCGTCCGCCCCGGTCACCCCGCGCACCGGACCACGCCAGATGATCTCCAGCGGCTCGCCCGTGCGCGGTGGTTCGCTCACGCAGAGGGTAGCGGTCCCGCCCCGGCGGCGGATCAGCACGCTCGCCCCGGCGGAGGCGGTCAGCGGGCCCACCGTACCGGGGTGCCAGAAGGTGGCGCCGATCAGCCCGAGCGAGGGGACGTGAACCGCCTGGCAGGCGCTGTCGTTGGCGAGGATCGACAACCAGCGCCGGTCGGCGGCACGGGCCTCGACGGCGTGGCGGGACGCCCCGGGCATGAGCAGATAGGCGTAGCCGGCGTTCACCGGATCGGTGCCGTGGTCCAGCCAGAGGGTCTGCCAGCGACGGGTGCGGCGCTCGGTCGTACCGCCGGTGTTGATGTCGGACCAGGCGCCGGTGCGGTCCTCTCCGAGGGTGCGCAGGACGGGCAGTCCGGTCAGGCTGCCGGGGCCGCCCGCCGCCGGGTCCGCGAAGACCCAGCCGCCGTGGCCCTCCAGGTGTGCCCAGAGCCGGCCGCGTACGAGCGGCGGGTGAGCCGTACCGCCGCCCCCACCCAAATTCCGGTTGTCGACCACCGTCTCCACCGGCACCCCGTCCGCGCAGGTGATCCCCGCCCCGAGGCAGAGCACGGCGTCCGCGAGGCAGAACCACGACTTGCGCGCCTCCAGCGTGGAGCCGAGCCCCTTGAGGTGCTGGCCGATCGCCGCGTACTCGCCGTCCGTGGTGCCGCCGACCCACCGTGCGGCGGGCTTCGGCGCGCCCCACTCACCGCCCTCCCGGTCGGCGAGCCGTTTGGTGGAGACGGTGGTGCCGGGGAGGCGGTACCAGTCGACGGTGGGCCAGAACCAGTCCGTGTACTGGTCGCTGTGCCCGGCGGCCCACCAGAGGGTGGCCCCCGCGCCCGTGTGCCAGCCGCGCGGGTTCTCGCCGTTGCCGCACTCGTAGTGGGCGATGCGGTCGGAGGCCATGGCGATGTTCACCACGAAGCCCGGACGGCGGTGGACGGCCCGGTCCATGGCGGGGAAGAGACGGTGGCCGACGGGTTCGGGCGCGGCGGCGACCGGGGACGCGGCGACGGCGTGCAGCCGGGCCAGGTCCGCGACGCCGAACTGTCTCGCGGTCAGGATCGGGGTGACCGTGTCGCGGGCGATCCACCCCTTGATCCGCCCGTGCCACCGTTCGCGCTCCGCGGTGGTGGCGCCGAGCGCGAGCAGCGCGATCGCGGCGATGATCCCCTGGCCGTGGAAGTGGTCGCCGCGCATGATGTGCCGGTCGTCGCCCTTGAGGTAACCCCGGCTGATGGCACGGCCGTTGACACTGTCCATCACCAGTCCGTCGTGGATGAGCGGCGCGTACGCCCGCTCCACACCGTCGAGGACGATCTGCCGGTTCGGGTCGGTCACCTCCCAGGCCGACCCGGCCAGCAGCGCGAAGAGCCTGCCCAGTCCGTCGAGCATGACCTGTCCGTACGTCCCCGAGTAGGCGACCCAGGTGTGCTGCACGAACGAACCGTCGGCGTACAGCCCGTCCCCCCGGGTGACGTACGGGAAGACCGGCGAGAGGGCGTCCCGGGCCAGGGCGATCTTCTCGGGGGCGCGGCCGAGGATGCCGCGCAGGGCCACCGAGCGGCAGAGGTCGACGCGGTTGGCGCCGGTGGAGGTGCCGGTGTACTCGCGGAGCAGCGCGTCGGGGATGAAGTGGTCGACCGCCGCGCAGGCGTCGGCCCGCCGGGCGGGCGTGAGTTCGGCGTACAGGGCGGCCACGATGTCCAGCAGGAGGCGGGGGCTGCCGATCTGCCACTCCCACCAGTTGCCGTAGCGGGTGGTGGAGGGGTGGTAGACGGTCGCGGTGAGGTGGTCGAGGCCGCGCAGGATGTCGGCGAGGAGGCCGGCGTCGCCGGTGGAGCCGGTGCCCGGCTGCGCGTAGGCCTGGGCCATCGTCCACAGACGGCTGTAGCTCTGGGTGATTCCCGCGGGCGGGTCGAAGCGGTGGCCGGGCCAGAGGGAGTCCGCGGTGGGTGCCATGGCCGCGCGGAAGGCGTGGGCGAGGTCGCCGGTCTCGCGCAGGCGGGTGGCGTAGGGCTCGGCGGTGGGGTCGTATCCGGCGCCGAGTGCGATGGTCAGCCAGCGGCGGCGCAGGGTGTCGTACTCGTCGTCGTCGTCGGCCGCGGACCGGTCGGCGGCGGACCGGTCGGCGGCGTACGCGGTGGGGGTGGGCGCCGCCGCCAGGGTCGCGGCGAGGAGCAGGACGTTCCGGCGGGTGGGGGTCATGCCCATGGCGTCTACCATTCCGTCCGCGCGGGATCAACGGTGTGTGACGTGTCGATCACACAGATGACAAGGTTGAATGTTGAACGGAATGGGTCTACGGTAGGGCGTGTTCGGTTCATTGAACGTTGAACAACATCACTCGAGGAGACACGTCATGGGCATCTTCGGCCGCAACAACACGACCACCGAGACCGCCACCGCCACGGCGACCACCTCCGCGGTGAACCCCGGACTGGCCGCGCTGACCGGTGACTACACGATCGACGCGTCCCACACCACGATCGGCTTCACGGCCCGCCACGCCATGGTCACCAACGTCAAGGGCGGCTTCCTCGACTTCTCCGGCAGCCTGCACCTGGACGGCTCGGACCCGTCCCGGTCCACGGCCTCCATCGACGTCAAGATGGACAGCATCGACACCGGCAACGCCGACCGTGACGGTCACCTGAAGAGCGCGGACTTCTTCAGGACGGAGGAGTTCCCGACGATGACCTTCCGCTCCACCGAGGCGGTCGCCCTCGGCGGGGACGACTACCGCATCACCGGTGACCTCTCCATCCTCGGCACGACCAAGCCGCTCACCATCGACCTGGAGTTCAACGGGGCGGCCAAGGACCCCTTCGGCAACGAGCGCGTCGGGTTCGAGGGCAAGGCGGAGATCCTGCGCTCCGAGTGGGGCCTCACCTGGAACGCCGCGCTGGAGACGGGCGGCGTCCTGGTGTCGGACAAGATCAAGCTGACCTTCGACATCTCGGCGATCCGGAACGCCGGCTGAGACGCGTGAGACGTCAGGTTGTGCGGAGTGCGAGGACGGGGCGGACGGTGAAGTCGTCGTAGAGGCCTTCACCGTCCTCGCCGTACACGAACTCGGCCGTGTCGGGGTGGGTGTGGGCGGTGGCCAGCGGCAGCCAGGCCAGCAGGTGACCGTACCCGCCGCAGACCGACTCGCCGCCGTCACCACCGCGAACTTCCCTGGTGTCGCTGGTGAGTTCGGTGCTGTAGGTGTCGTGGGCGATCCGCAGGCCGAAGGCGTTGGGCTCGTTGTGCGGGCCGGTGTGGTCCCCGTACGGGACGCGGTCGAGGGGGCACTCGTCGCCCCACCGGAACAGGGTGCCGGCCCCGGCGCCGCAGGCGTGCTCCCACTCGTCGGAGGTGGGCATGCGCAGTCCGCGCGCCGCGAGGACGGCCGGCATGTCGGCGGGTGCTTCGGTCAGTCGCTCTCCCTCGACCGCCATGAGCACTGTGGGCAGGACGACGGTGCGGCGGGGGCTGAGCACCCGCGCGAGGTACTCCCGCAGATCGGCGCCGTATCCGAACCCCTCTTCCCGGCTGGCCGCGTAGTCGGCGGTCTGCTCGGGCGTCGGGCGCCAGGTCTCCGGGTCGAAGCCGAGGGTCACCCGGCCGCCGGGTATCAGCGCGAACTCCTGCCCGTCCCGCTCGATCCGCACCCGGTGCGACGGCTCTCCGAGGTGCTCGACAGCCTCGACGCCGACCAGTCGGCCCCCGACCAGACCGGCCGCCTCACGAGCGACGCGCCACGCGGTGGCGACCTCGAAGGAGCGCCACCGGTCGAGAGTGAGCGCGGCGAGAGGACCGCCGCCCGCGAGGGAGGCCGACGGGTCCGGAGCGGCACCGGAGGACGCGAAGGAGCCGGGGGCGTCCGGGGCGTCAGGAGACATGGGACGGAGTGTGGCACGGGGGTCTGACACCGCCCTCGCCGCGTGCTGACACCGCCCCTCCGTGTGCCGACTCCACCCTCCTGCGGGGGTCGGGTCGACGGCCGATCGGGGCAGTGGATCGGATCCCGCCCCGACCGGCCCTCGGTCCTCGGTCCGGTGACCGCCGGCCGCGCCAGGGCGGCGCGTGTGCGCGCACGCGGACCGGAGGGACTGCCCGGCCCGCCCACTCGGCTGCGAGGGGATCGGCCCTGCGCCGCGGCCGGTCTCCGGTCCGGCGAGCGCCACCTGCGCGGCCGGGCGGCAGGTACGCGGCCCCGACCGGCGGCTCGGCGCCGAACCGGTGCGGTTCTGTCCTACCGCCCGGCGCCCGTTCGGCCGGCGCCGCCCCACAACCGAGCCGCCGCGTGCGTGCCGGCATCTCCAGCGCCCTGCCCGGCAGACCGGGCCCCAGCTCGGCCGACACCACCCCAGCGGGGCCACCCACGGGCAGGCGGCGCCGACCTGGAGCGGCCCTGTCCGCCCTCTCGGGCGTGAGCCGGTCAAGCACTGTCCCGCCGCCCCCGACCGGCAGCGCCGACCGCAACCGGGCTGCCCGTGTACGCGGCACGCGGACCGGACCAGCAGCCCGTGGCGCACGCCCCGAGCAGCCCCAGCCGGCGCCCGGCTCCGGACCGACCGGTCAGGTCCTGTTCCGCTCTCCCGCCTCCAGTTCGGCCAGCGCCGCCCTCAGGCGGGTCTCGCGGGTGTGCGGTGTGCGGGCCTTGAGCAGGCCCAGGACGACGAGGTACCGGTCCGTTCTCCCCAGGCGTTCGAAGGCCCGGCGGGCGCTGGGGTGGTCGGCGAGGGCCGTGGTCAGGTCCTGCGGTACGGCGGCCTCCCGCTGTGAGGCGTAGGCCGCCGCCCATCGCCCGTCCGCCCGGGCCGCGGCCACCTCCGTGAGGCCGCCGGCGCGCATGCGGCCCGCGGCGGTCAGCTCGGCCACCCGGCGGACGTTCACCGTCGACCAGGCGCTGTCCGGGCGGCGCGGAGTGATCCGCTGCAGGAAGTACTGCTCGTCGAGGCGTCGGCGGATGCCGGTGATCCAGCCGTGGCAGAGGGCCACGTCGTTGACCTCGCCGGCGCCGACGGAACGGATGCCGGACCCCTTCTTGGCGACCATGACCCAGAGGTCCCCGCTGTGCGGGGCGGGGTGGGCGGTCAGCCAGGCGTCGAGGCGGTCGGCGTCGGGGAACGCGTGGGCCTCCGGGCCCGCGGGAGTGGTCATGCTCCGCACGGTAGAAGGGAAGTAGGACAGAGAGCGGCCTAGACGACCGGGTCCTCCAGCACGTGGTCGATCACCCGGCGCTGCCGTCCCTCCGGGTCGGGGCCGGACAGGCCCGCCGTGGTCACCAGCGCCTTCCACACTGCCCAGCCGCGGGCCCGGCGCCAGGTGTCGTCGGGGAGGCCGACCGCTTCGCGGAAGACCTTCCGTTCCTCGCCGGTGAAGTACGTCCAGGCCATGACGAGGTCACAGGCGGGGTCGCCGACGCCGGAGGAGCCGAAGTCGATGACGGCGCGGAGGGTGCCGTCCGCGGCGAGGAGGTTCCCGACGGCGACATCGCCGTGGAACCACGTCGGCGCCGACGGCCAGGCGGACGTCAGCGCCTGCGCCCAGACGGCCCGGCAGGCGGCCACGTCGACGACGTCCGTCAGCCGGTCCAGAGCCTGCTCGACCTCGTCGCCGTACACGCCGGGGTGGCACCCGCGGAAGTACGAGTGCCGCCCGGCCGCCGGACCCCGGCCGAGCGGGGCCCGGCGCAGCTCGACGAGGAAGTCCCCGAGGTCGCGGGCCAGGCGCGTCCTGTCGATGCCCGGCGCGACCTCGACGGTGTCCCCCGGGAGCCATCTGCGGACCGACCACGCGAACGGGTACCCCGCCCCCGGCACGCCGACGGCCACCGGCTCCGGCACGGGCAGCGGCAGGTGCCGGGCCAGTTCGGGCAGACAGCGGTCCTCCTTCGCCACGGCGGCCACGTAGCCCTCCGCGCTCGGCAGCCGGACGGTCAGTTCCTCGCCCAGCCTGAAGGTGCGGTTGTCCCAGCCCTGGCGGTCGACGGGCCGGACGGGCAGCTCGCTCCAGTCGGGGAACTGGGTCGAGATCAGGGCGCGTACGAGGTGGGGGGTGATGTCGATCACCGGGTCAGTGTGCGCGGCCCCTCGGCGCCGCCGCACGTGGTTTTCGCGGTGTGCGGTGTGGGCGGGCGTGAGGCTGGCTGGTTCACGCCTCTTGTGCGGGGGCTTTCGGCGTTCTCATAATCCTGCAACAGAAATTGACCTGGGCATGCCATCGAAGGGGAGTTCTTGTCGCCTTTTGGCATGCCTACGTCATATCTGCGGTTCGGTCGTACGAGTCATCGCATGTCAACCCCCCACGGAAGGCATCACGTTGAAGCGACTCATCACCGCTCTGAAGAGATGCGCGGTTGTCGGTGCCGCCGCGCTCGCGATCGCCAGTCTGCAGCCCGTGTCACCGGCCGAGGCCGCTCCCTCGCCGGTCGTCGGCGGTACGCGTGCCGCGCAGGGCGAGTTCCCCTTCATGGTCCGGTTGTCGATGGGCTGTGGCGGCGCGCTGTACACCCAGCAGATCGTGCTCACCGCCGCGCACTGTGTGGGCGCGACCGGCAACAACACCGGCATCACCGCCACGGCGGGCGTCGTGGACCTGCAGAGCACCAGCGGCCGGGTCCAGGTCCGCTCGACCAAGGTGTACCGGGCCCCCGGCTACAACGGCACGGGCAAGGACTGGGCCCTCATCAAGCTCGCCCAGCCGATCAACCTGCCGACGCTGAAGATCGCCACCACCACGCAGTACAACACCGGTGACTTCACGGTCGCCGGCTGGGGCGCGGCCGTCGAGGGCGGTGCCCAGCAGCGGTACATGCTGAAGGCCACGGTGCCGTTCATCAGCGACGCCACCTGCCGCGCCTTCGGCGGCCTGTACAGCGGTCTCGTCCCGGGCGACGAGATCTGCGCCGGCTTCGCCGCCGGTGGCGTCGACACCTGCCAGGGCGACTCCGGCGGCCCGATGTTCCGCCGGGACAACGCCGGAGCCTGGATCCAGGTCGGCATCGTCAGCTGGGGCGACGGCTGCGCCCAGCGCAACGCCCCCGGCGTCTACTCCGAGGTGTCCACCTTCGCGTCCCAGATCGCCTCGGCCGCCGCCACTCTCTGAGCGGAGCCCCGCACCCTCCCGTACGACGTCCACGGGCCCGGCGCCTTCCAGCGCCGGGCCCGTGCCCGTGCCCGTGTACGGCCGGGGCCGGCTCTCAGAAACCGCCGCCGAAGTCCCCGCCGCCCCCGAAGTCCCCACCACCGCCGAAGTCCCCGCCGCCGAAGCCGCCGCCGAAATCGCCCGAGTCGAAGTCGGCGCCCGAGACGTCGCCGCCCCCGTGACCGGAGGCCGCGCCGAAGTCTCCGTAGCCGGAGCCGTACATGGCCGCGTAGGAGGGGGTGGCCATCATGCTGCCGAGCATCGTGCCGACGAGGAGACCGGGGAGGAGGCCGCCGCCGTAGTAGCCGCCCGCCCAGGGGCCGTAGGCCGGGCCCGCGTCCCAGTAGGGGCGACGCCCGCCGGACACCGTGTCCACCTCGCGGATCAGGGGGTCCTGGCCGTCGGAGAGCCGGGCCCGGTCGGCGGCGCAGACCGGGACCTCGCGTTCGGTGCCGACGCCCGGGGTCCACAGGACGTCCGCGACGGAGGGGCCGTGGCGGGGGTCGAAGAAGCAGGGGGCCCGGCGTTCGGGCAGGGGGCGGCCCTCCCGGCGGGCGGCGAGCTGCGCCAGGGAGAAACGGCCGTCCTCCAGGGTCTGGGTGACCGCGCGGACCTCCTCGGGCCGGGTGGCCGCCGCCATGAAGGACTTGGCCTGCTCGTACGCGTCCAGGGCACGTTCGTAGTCGGCGCGCATCGCGTCGTCCGCGCCCAGCTCGGCCGGGTGGAAGTCCAGGCGGTCCAGTTCCTCGCCGAAGGCCGTGATGTCCTCGTCCACCACGACGGCGAGCCGGGCCAGCGCCTCGCGGCGTTCCTCCTCCTTGCGGCGGCGGTTCCGGCGCACCAGCGCGTACGCGCCCACGCCGCCCGCCGCCACGACCGCACCCGCCACCGCGAGCCCGCCCATGTCCACGCCCTGGTCGCCGCCGCCGCTCCAGCTGGACGGGGCCGTGCCGCCGGGGTTGCTGCGCAGCGCGTCGTCCACGAAGTCGTTGAGCTGGGCCTTGGGGTCGCCCGCGCCCTGGACCGCGGAGACCAGGTTCGCCACGGTCTGGCGGCTCAGCACGCCGCTGTCGGCGCGGGCGTCGAAGCGGTCGCCGAGACGGACGGCGTACAGGCCGGTCACGCCGGTCTCGGTACGCAGGTTGCGGAAGAGGTCCTGGGTCGGGTAGCCGGCCGGGAGCACCGCCACGAAGATCGGCTCGTCCGCGTCCTCGATCGTGTCGGCGAGGGCTTCGGCGTCCGCCGCGGAGAGCAGGTCGGAGGCGGCCGGGTCGACGTAGACGGGACTCTCGCGCAGGGCCGCGGCCACGGTCGAGAGGTCGGTGGCCGCGTGCGCGCCCGGCGCGCCGAGGGTCAGGGCCGCGAGGGCCGCGAGCGTGAACGCGGCGAGCGGCATCATGAGGAGGCGGAACAGACGTCGGACCGGTGCGCCTTTCATACCTTCGAAGCTACCTCGATCGGCGCGCGAACGGACGATCCCCGTTCGTGACCTTATGGGAGCCGACCGTCGACTTGGGCGGTCACCCGGATGGCTGTACAACCGTTCGAGACGGGTGCGGTGCACGCGGGGGCGACGGGGTTACGGGGGGCGAACGGAATGCTGCGGAGAGTTCTCACGATGGTGTGCGCGGTGGGCGGGGCCGTGCTGTTGAGCGGGTGCTCACCGGAGATCCGGCCGTTGGCCGGCGTGACCGTGGACGGCGACGGGTCACCCCGCGTGCTGGTCCGGCCGTGCGGTGACGCCACGTACACGGCGCCGACGCTCATGGGCTGGGCCGGCTCCTACGAGGACGAGCCCGGCGAGGACGAGACGGACACGACGGTCTGGGAGACGGACGGCGAGTGGTCGGGGGACGCGGACTTCCCGCTCTTCTCGCCGCCGGCCGCGTGGGACGCCGAGGCGAGGGGCGAGCAGCGGCTCCGGTCGGGCCACACCTACACGTTCGTCTTCTACGGCCACACCGACGACCAGGCCAACGGCTCGGTCTCCTTCACCCCGGCCGATCTCGCGAGGCTGGAGCCGGGGCGGGTGTGGGCCGACGACCGGGTGATGGGCGCGGAGGAGTTCGAGGATCTGGCCGCGCGTGCGTGCTGACGGTCGCGCCGTCGGGGTGCGGGGAACGTCGGGAGCGGGTCCGGTGGGCTGTCGGGAACGGGTCAGGTGGGGCTTCTCGCGCAGTTCCCCGCGCCCCTGACAAGCAGGGGGCGCGGGGAGCTGTAGGGGTGCGCGAGCCACCCGGGCCTACTCCGCCGGCTCGACGCCCGCGCGCAGCAAGCCGTACGTGTACGCGTCCTCCAGCGCCTGCCACGAGGCGGCGATCACGTTGTCGGCGACGCCCACCGTGGACCACTCGCCCGTGCCGTCCGTCGTGGAGATCAGGACGCGGGTCGTGGAGTTGGTGCCGTGCTTGCCCTCCAGGATGCGGACCTTGTAGTCGACCAGCTCCAGCTTGGCGAGCTGGGGGTAGATCTTCTCCAGGGCGACCCGGAGGGCGCGGTCGAGCGCGTTGACGGGGCCGTTGCCCTCGGCCGTGGCGACGATGCGCTCGCTCTTGGACCACAGCTTGACGGTGGCCTCGTTGGCGTGGCTGCCGTCGGGGCGGTCCTCGACGATGGCCCGCCAGGACTCGGTGCGGAAGTAGCGCTGCGGCTTGCCCGCGACCTCGTCGCGCAGCAGGATCTCGAAGCTCGCGTCGGCGGCCTCGTACGTGTAGCCCTTCAGCTCTCGCTCCTTGACCCGCTCGACGACGCGGCCCACCAGCTCGCGGTCGTCGCCGAGGTCGACGCCCAGCTCCTTGCCCTTGAGTTCGATGGAGGCGCGGCCCGCCATGTCGGACACCAGCATCCGCATGGTGTTGCCGACCTGCTCGGGGTCGATGTGCTGGTACAGGTCCGGGTCGACCTTGATCGCGGAGGCGTGCAGGCCCGCCTTGTGCGCGAAGGCGGAGACACCGACGTACGGCTGGTGCGTGGAGGGGGTGAGGTTGACGACCTCGGCGATCGCGTGCGAGATCCGCGTCATCTCCCGCAGGGCGCCCTCGGGGAGGACCTTTTTGCCGTACTTCAGCTCCAGCGCGGCGACGACCGGGAAGAGGTTGGAGTTGCCGACGCGCTCGCCGTAGCCGTTGGCGGTGCACTGGACGTGGGTCGCGCCGGCGTCGACGGCTGCCAGGGTGTTGGCGACCGCGCAGCCGGTGTCGTCCTGGGCGTGGATGCCGAGGCGGGCACCGGTGTCGGCGAGCACGGTGGCGACGACGGCCTGGACCTGCGCGGGGAGCATGCCGCCGTTGGTGTCGCAGAGGATCACGACGTCGGCGCCCGCTTCGGCGGCGGCGCGGACCACGGCCTTGGCGTACGCGGGGTTGGCGCGGTAGCCGTCGAAGAAGTGTTCGCAGTCGACGAAGACCCGGCGGCCCTGCGCGCGCAGGTGGGAGACGGTGTCGCGGACCATCTCCAGGTTCTCGTCCAAAGTGGTGCGCAGGGCGAGTTCGACATGCCGGTCATGGGACTTGGCGACGAGGGTGATGACCGGGGCGCCGGAGTCGAGCAGGGCCTTGACCTGCGGGTCCTCGCTCGCCTTGCCGTTCGCGCGGCGGGTGGCGCCGAACGCGACCAGCCGGGCGTGCTTGAAGTCGATCTCCTTCTGGGCGCGGGCGAAGAACTCGGTGTCTCGCGGGTTCGCGCCGGGCCAGCCGCCCTCGATGAAGCCGACGCCGAAGTCGTCCAGGTGCCGTGCGATGGCCAGCTTGTCCGCGACCGTGAGGTTGATGCCCTCGCGCTGGGCGCCGTCGCGCAGGGTGGTGTCGAAGACGTGGAACGAGTCGTCGAGCTCGCTGGTGTCCGTCATGGTCTCAAGGCTCCTGTGTTGGATCTCGGTCGTACCGGAATGACCGGCTCCACCGTCCTCCAATGATCCCTCGCGCTGCGCTCCCGGCTGAAGGTGGGCCAGAAAAGCGAAAAACCCCTCGCGGGTGCGAGAGGTCTGCGCGCGGGTCGAGAACGACGGTGTCCGCCCGTACCTGGTCGTACGAGGCGGTCACTGCGGACCGGCGCGCCTGCTGCCAATAATCATGGCGAACGAGAGCACGGGGGCAGTCTGGCACAGACCGGGCCCGCGCTCACCGTCCGTCTCAGGATGCGAACAGCGTGCTGATCATCGCGCGGTCACCGCGTGCGGCGTACGAGTCCGCGCGTCGCGCTCACCCCAGCGACTCGTCGAGGAACTCCCGCACGTGGGCGAGGATCTGGGCACGGTCCGTCCCGCGCAGGCCGATGGCCACATGGATGGAGAAGCCGTCGAGCAGGGCCCGCAGCCGGGCGGCGAACCGGTCCGGGTCGACCGCCCGGAACTCCCCCTTCGACACACCCTCCGCGAGCAGGGCCACCAGGTCGCGGTGCCAGGCGCCCTCGATGGCGGCCTGACGCTCACGGGCGTCGTCGTCGGCGTTCTGCGAGCGGTTCCAGACCTCCAGCCAGAGCGTCCAGTGGGGGTCGCGGTGGCCGTCGGGGACATACAGGTCGACGTACGCCGCCAGCCGTTCACGGACGGTGCCCGTGCGGGTGAGCAGCCGGGCGCGCTCGGCGCCGAGCCGGCCCTCGCTCCACTCCAGGGTCCGCAGCAGCAACTCGTCCTTGGAGTGGAAGTAGTAGAGGAGATGGCCGCTGCTCATGCCGACCTCCCGGCCGAGCGCCGCCATGGTGAGCTTCTCCAGGCCCCGCTCGGCGATCATGCCCATGGCGGCCCCGAGCACGTCCTCGCGGGGCGGGGCGGTGTTGCGGCGACGGGCGCTGTCCGGGCGTCCGTGCGCGGCCGGGGGCGGTGAGGGCGACTGTGGCGTGGTCATCCGTACGTTTCTACCTGACGCCCGTCCGCGGCTGCTGCTGGGTGACACAGTGGATGCCTCCGCCGCCCGCGAAGATCGTGCGGGCGTCGACGAGCGTGACCGTCCGCCGTGGGAACAGCCGGCCGAAGATGTCCGCGGCGGTCTCGTCGCGCGGGTCGTCGAAGCCGCACAGGACGACCCCGCCGTTGCAGAGATAGTGGTTGATGTAGGAGTAGTCGGCCCAGCGGCCGTCCGCTTCCAGCACGGTCGGGGCCGGGACCTCGACGACCTCCAGGCGCCGCCCGCGCGCGTCGGTCGCGGACCGGAGCAGTCCGATGATCTCCCGGGTGATCTCGTGGTCGGGGTGGGCGGGGTCCCGCTGGGAGTGGGCCACGACCACGCCGGGGCGCGCGAAGGCGGCGACGATGTCGACGTGGCCGAGCGTGCCGAAGCCGTCCGGGGGATAGTCGCCGGTGAGCCCGCGCGGCAGCCAGATCGCCCGGCGGGTGCCGAGGTGGGCGTGGATCTCCGCCTCGACCTCCTCGCGGGTCCAGCCGGGGTTGCGCTCCGGGCCGAGCTGGACGGTCTCCGTCAGCAGGACGGTCCCCTCGCCGTCGACATGGATCGCCCCGCCCTCGTTGACGAGCTTCGAGGCGTACGTTCGCGCGCCCGCGAGGTCCGCCACCTGCCCGGCTATCTCGGCGTCGTGCCCCCAGCGGGCCCAGGACTGGGCGCCCCAGCCGTTGAACGTCCAGTCGACGGCGGCGAGTTCACGCCCGTCGGTGACGAAGGTCGGCCCGATGTCCCGCATCCAGGCGTCGTCCAGCGCGCGTTCGACCGTGTCGACGCCGCCGCCCAGCAGGGTGCGCGCCTCCTGCGACTGCCCCGGCCCGCACACCACGGTCACGGGTTCGAAGCGCCGGACGGCACGGGCGACGGACGCCCAGGCCCGGCGGGAGTCCGCGAGGTCCGCCGGGTCCTCGAAGGTCGGGTTCGGTCCCGGCCACGCCATCCAGGTGCGCTCGTGCGGGGCCCACTCGGGCGGCATCCGGAAACCGTCGGCGGCGGGTGTGGTCATGGGACGGCTCCTCAGAGGAAGTACAGGCGGTTGAGCGGGACCGACTCGGCGGGCTCGGAGCGCAGCGGTTCGCCGTCGAGGGTGACCAGGCCGGTGCGCTGGTCCACGTCGACCGATCCGGTGCGGGAGTTGAGGCGCAGGTCGGCCGGGCCGATCCCGCGCGTGCCGCGCACGGCGACCCTGCGCCGCCGGGTCGGCATCGAGTCGCCGCCCCGGTCGAGGGCGGCCCGCGCGACGAAGGCGACGGAGAGGTCGGCGGGAGTGGCGCCGTACGCCCCGAACTGGGGCCCCAGCACAAGGGGTTCGCAGGTGTCGGTGGCCGCGTTCGGGTCGCCGACGACGCCGTACGCGGGGAAGCCGGACTTGAGCACGAGCTGGGGTTTGGCCCCGAAGTACTCCGGCCGCCACAGCACGAGGTCGGCCAGTTTGCCGACCTCGATCGAACCGATCTCGTGCGAGAGGCCGTGGGCGATGGCGGGGTTGACGGTCAGCTTGGCGATGTACCGCAGCACGCGCTCGTTGTCGTGGCCGTCGTCCGGGGCGCCCAGCTCGGCCTTCATCTTCCCCGCCATCGCGAAGGTCCGGCGGACGGTCTCCCCCGCACGGCCCATCCCCTGCGCGTCGGAGGAGGTGATGCCGATCGCGCCCAGGTCGTGCAGGACGTCCTCGGCGCCCATCGTCCCGGCGCGGATGCGGTCGCGGGCCAGGGCCGCGTCGCCGGGCAGGTCGGTCTTGAGGCCGTGGGCGGCCACGATCATCCCGTAGTGCTCGGCGACGGCGTCCCGGCCGAAGGGGAGGGTGGGGTTGGTGGAGGAGCCGATGACGTTCGCGACCCCGGCCATCTTCAGGACGTTCGGCACATGCCCGCCGCCGCAGCCCTCGATGTGGAACGCGTGGACCGTGCGGCCCTCCAGGACGCGCAGGGTGTCCTCGACCGACAGGCACTCGTTCAGTCCGTCGCTGTGCAGGGCGACCTGGACGTCGTGCTCCTCGGCGACGCGCAGCGCCGTGTCCAGCGCGCGGGTGTGGGCGCCCATGTCCTCGTGCACCTTGAAACCGCAGGCCCCGCCCTCGGCGAGCGCCTCCACCAGCGGGGCGTCACCGGACGACGAACCCCGGCCGAGGAAGCCGATGTTGACCGGCCAGGCGTCGAACGCGTTGAACGCGTGCCGCAGTGCCCAGGGCGAGTTGACCCCGACACCCCAGACCGGCCCGAACTCCTGCCCGATGATCGTCGTCACCCCGGAGGCCAGCGAGGCCTCCATGATCCGCGGCGACAGCAGATGGACATGGGTGTCGACGGCTCCGGCGGTGGCGATCAGCCCCTCGCCGGACACGATGGACGTACCCGTGCCGACGACCACCTCGACCCCGTCGAGGGTGTCGGGGTTCCCGGCCCGCCCGATCGCGCTGATCCGCCCCTCGCGGATGCCGATCGACACCTTCCGGACGCCCTGCACCGCGTCGATCACCACGACATTGCTGATCACGACGTCACAGGTCTCCCGGACGGCGGCCGCCTTGAGGTGCAGTCCGTCCCGCGCGGTCTTCCCGAAGCCGGCCAGGAACTCGTCGCCGTACCGCTGGGAGTCCGACTCGACCCGGATCACGAGCCCCGAGTCGCCGAGCCGGATCCGGTCGCCGGCGCGCGGGCCGTGGGTGGCGGCGTACCCGTACGGATCGACGCTCATCGGTCCGCCCCCAGATATCCGCAGGCGGCGGCCCGGCGCAGGGCCTCGTCCTTGGCGCCGGGCGCGTCCAGCTCCCCGTCGACGAGGCCGGCGAACCCGATCGCGATCCGCTCGCCCCCGACCGGCAGGAGCCCGACCTCGACCCGCTCCCCCGGCCCGAACCGCACCGACGACCCGGCGGGGACGGCGAGCCGCATCCCGTAGGCCGCCGACCGCGCGAAGTCCAGCCGTGGGTTGGCCTCGAAGAAGTGGAAGTGGGAGGTGACCGAGACGGGCACACCGGCGGTGTTGGTCACCGTGAGCCGCACGACGGCCTCCGGGTCCGCGTGCGCCGGGCCCGGCAGGAGCGCACCGGGGGCGGGACCTCCCGGTGCGCCGCCGATCGGGTCCGGGACGACGGCCAGCCGTGACCCGTCCTCGAACACCGCCTCGACATGCACCTCCCGCACGATGTCCACCACGCCGGGCAGCACGTCGTCGGGTTCGAGCAGGCCGCGCGCCCGCTCGATCGCCTCGGCGAGCCGCAGCCCGTCCCGCGCCGCCTCACACACGGCGTCCGCGACGAGCGCGGTCGCCTCGGGCACGTTCAGCCGCAGTCCGCGCGCACGACGGGCCCGGGCCAGTTCGGCGGCGCCGAAGAGGAGCAGGCGGTCGCGTTCGGTGGGGGTCAGTCGCATCCGGCGACACCTCCTTGCGATCCATTACTTAGAACGTCACTCTAAACATGGTTCGCAGGAAAGCGGAAGCGTATGGCGGCCACGCATCGGGACAGCAGCGTCTGACTGCGTGAATGTGAGCGGATGACAGGAGAACGTGATTCGAGTACCGCTCTAATGGTTGCGAGACGCGTCGTAGTGCACGATCCGGGTGTCCCGTACCTCCTCGTCCTCGGTGAGCGCGCCGGAGGACAGGGCCCCGCCCAGGAGCGCGGTGAGCGAGAGCGCCGCCACGGCGAGGACGCGCCGACGCCCGGGCCGCGGCAGCGAGTCGGGCCGCGCCGGGGACGCGGGCCGGGGCAGGCCGACACCGGGTGGCCGCACGGCTGCCGCGGCCCGGACCTCGTCCGGGCCGCAGGCGATACGGCGCCGCGCGTCCGTCCATGCCTCGGCCTCGGCCCCGCGCAGTCCACAGGCCGCGACGAACGCGGCGAGCGGTTCCTCGCGGGGAAGGCGTTCGCGGCCGAGCATGGTCGCCGCCGTGGAGTGGGGCAGGACGTGACCCGCGTCGGTCGCTCGGCGCTCCAGCCGGCGATAGCTCAGACCCGACCAGGCCTTGAGACGCCGGAGGGCCGCGACGAAGGCGGCGGGATCGGTGTCGGGCGGTGCGGGCGGTGCGGTGGTCATCGGGGTCCCCCTCGCTGAGCTGGACAGACACGGACTCGTACAAGCTCGAACACCCCCACAGCTTGAGGAGGCGGGAGATCGGCGGTCAACCTCGGTGCGCATCGCCCCGCTTCGGAGACCACTGGGAGGTCATATGGGTCCGCCCCGCCGTTCACCTCAGCCCCGTACGAGGGTCGGGAGCGCCGCGCTGCTCGCGGCGGCACTGGCACTGGCACTGGCACTGGCACTGGCACTGGCACTGGCACTGGCACTCGGGATGCTCGCTCCCCTGCCCGGCGACGGCCCGGCGCCCGACGCCGCACCGCCCCGCGCCGGCGCCTCGATCGCCGACTTCGTCCGCCGCACCCTGCCGCAGGGCGGAGGCGGCACCGTCGTCGCCGCGCGCGGCGACCAACTGGCGTACTGCGCGGGCTTCGGCACGGCCGACCGCGAGGCCGGGACCGCGGCGAGCTGCCGCACGGTGTACGACGTCATGTCGATGACCAAGCAGTTCACGGCCGCCGCGATCCTCAAGCTGGAAGTGCGGGGCCGGCTCCGGGTGTCCGACCGCATCGACCGTCACCTGGGGCCGGTGCCGCAGGACAAACGCGGTATCACGGTCGAGCAGCTGCTCACCCACACCTCCGGTCTCGTGGAGGGGCTCGTGACGACTACGCCCCCGTGTCGCGCGAGGAGTTGGTGCGCGGGGCGCTGGCATCGAAGCTCCGCTCCGCGCCGGGTACGCGATTCCACTACTCCAACACCGGCTACAGCCTGCTCGCCGCGATCGTGGAGAAGGCGTCCTCGGAGGGCTACGAGGAGTTCCTGGCCCGGCACCTGTTCGCTCCGGCCGGGATGAAGCGGACCGGATACGTGCTGCCCCGGTGGCCACGGCGGCTCGTCGCGGTGGAGTACGACGACCGGGGGCGGAGCATGGGCAGGCCCTTCGACCACCCCTGGGCCGCCGACGGGCCCCACTGGAACCTGCGCGGCAACGGCGGGATGCTCTCGACCGCCGAGGACGTGTTCCGCTGGCACCGCGCGCTGCTGGGCGAGGAGATCCTGCCGGCGCGGGCCCGGGACAAGCTGTTCGAGCCGCGGGTCCGGGAGCCCGGCTCGACGAGTTCGTACGGCTACGGCTGGAGCGTGCGGGACACCCCCGACGGCCCCTTCGCCTGGCACGACGGCGGCAACGACTGGTCCCTCGGTCTCCTCGGCCGCTCACCGGCCGACGGCGTCCTCGTCTTCTGGATCAGCAACCAGGCCTACCGGGACGGGGAATGGAACCTGGAGGACGTGGCGCAGGAGCTGACCCTGGGGCTGGTGGAGCGGGTGCGGGCGGAGGGGGCATGAGGAGCCGCGCCGCCGAGCGCCCGGTGGCGGCCGAGGAGTGCCCCGTGGCGGCCGGGCAGGGGCCCGGCCGCCACGCGAGACGTGAACTCCGCGTACTCAGCCCAGCTCGTGCATCCAGCCGTGCTTGTCCTCCACCGTGCCGCGCTGGATGTTCAGCAGCGCCTCGCGGAGCTTGAGCGTGACGGGGCCGGGCTCACCGGCCGACTGCTGCCAGCTGGCGCCGGTGCGCTTGACCGTGCCGACGGGGGTGATGACGGCGGCCGTACCGCAGGCGAAGACCTCGGTGAGGGCGCCGCTCTCGGAGTCGGCCTGCCACTGGTCGATGGAGATCCGGCCCTCCTCGGCGCTGTGGCCGAGGTCGGCGGCGACGGTGAGGAGCGAGTCGCGGGTGACGCCTTCCAGGATCGAACCGGTGAGGGTGGGCGTGACGATCCGGTCGCCGTAAACGAAGTACAGGTTCATGCCGCCCAGCTCCTCGACCCACTTGCGCTCGACCGCGTCGAGGTAGCAGACCTGGGCGCAGCCCTCGGCGGCGGCCTCGGCCTGGGCGAGCAGGGAGGCCGCGTAGTTGCCGCCGGTCTTGGCGTCGCCCATGCCGCCGGGGACGGCGCGGACGTGGTCCTCGGAGACCCAGATGGAGACGGGCTTCACACCCCCGGGGAAGTAGGCGCCGGCCGGGGAGGCGATGACCAGGAAGAGGTACTCGTTGGCGGGCTTGACGCCCAGGCCCACCTCGGTGGCGATCATGAAGGGGCGCAGGTAGAGGGACTCCTCGCCGCCGTGGGCCGGGACCCAGGCCTGGTCCTGCCGCACCAGCGCGTCACAGGCCTCGATGAACGTCTCGACCGGCAGCTCCGGCATCCCGAGCCGGCGGGCGGAGGCCTGGAAGCGCGCCGCGTTCTTCTCCGGCCGGAAGGTGGCGACGGAGCCGTCCGGCTGCCGGTAGGCCTTCAGTCCCTCGAAGATCTCCTGCGCGTAGTGCAGGACCATGGTGGCCGGGTCGAGGGAGAGCGGCGCGTACGGAACGAGCTGGCCGTCGTGCCAGCCCCGGCCCTCGGTCCACTTGATCACGACCATGTGGTCGGTGAAGTGGCGGCCGAAGCCGGGGTCGGCCAGGACCGCGTCGCGCTCCGCGGCGGAGAGTGGCGAGGCCGAGGGCTTGAGCTCGATCGTGGGCGTCGTCATGAGTGGTTGTCCTTCACCGGTTGTGTGTGACGGGCCGCGCTCACATCCGCACTGCCGGTGGCGAGTGCTCGGACGTCCGAGCATTGCCTCATTCAGCGGCTCCGCGTTCGATTATCGCAAGCGGAGTCCGCGGAAGAAAACGGCGTGAATGCGACCCAGGGATGATGGTGACACCCGGCGGGACCATGGGGAAGCCATACGGAAGCCGCCGGGTGCTGGTGCGACCCGGCGGCTTCGAGAGAATTCGAGTGGCGCGGCGGGTCAGCCGGCTACTCGTACGGCGAGGGCGTCGCCGATCTCGTCCGTCGAACGGGCGGGCTTGCCGACGCGCTCCGCGAGGTCGGCGGAGACGGCCTCCTCGATCGCCGTGGCCTCGGCCTCGAAGCCGAGGTGGCGCAGGAGCAGGGCGACCGACAGGACCGTGGCGGAGGGGTCGGCCTTGGCCTGGCCGGCGATGTCCGGGGCCGAGCCGTGCACGGGCTCGAACATGGACGGGAACTCGCCCGAGGGGTTGATGTTGCCGGAGGCCGCGACGCCGATGCCGCCGGAGACGGCCGCGGCGAGGTCGGTGATGATGTCGCCGAAGAGGTTGTCGGTGACGATCACGTCGAAGCGGGCGGGGTCGGTGACGAGGTAGATCGTCGCCGCGTCCACGTGGATGTAGTCGGTGGTGACCTCGGGGAACTCCTCGGCCACCTTGTTGAAGATGTTCGTCCACAGGTGACCGGCGAAGGTCAGCACGTTGTTCTTGTGGACGAGGGTGAGCTTCTTGCGCGGGCGGGCCTGGGCGCGGGCGAACGCGTCACGGACGACCCGCTCGACACCGAAGGCCGTGTTGACCGAGACCTCGGTGGCGACCTCGTGCTCGGTGCCCTTGCGGATCGTGCCGCCGTTGCCCGTGTACGGGCCCTCGGTGCCCTCGCGGACCACGACGAAGTCGATCTCGGGCTGGCCGGCGAGCGGGGTGGCGACACCGGGGAGCAGCTTCGACGGACGCAGGTTCACATGGTGGTCGAAGGCGAAGCGGAGCTTGAGCAGGAAGCCGCGCTCCAGGACCCCGGAGGGGACGCTCGGGTCGCCGATGGCGCCCAGCAGGATCGCGTCGTGCTGCTTCAGCGCGTCGAGGTCGGCCTCGGTGAGGGTCTCACCGGTGGCGTGGTAGCGCTGGGCGCCGAAGTCGTACTCCTTGGTCTCCAGCTTCACATCCTGCGGAAGGACGGCGGAGAGGACCTTGAGCCCCTGGGCCACGACTTCCCTACCGATGCCGTCACCGGGGATCACTGCGAGATTGAGGCTGCGAGACATGACGGCACCGTACTCCTTGTCCCACGGGATGACATGCGCTGTCCGCGATACGGACGCGCGAGGGGGCCGCCGGAGGGTGACGGTGCCCACACGTCACCCCACGTTCACCCGTACGGGGGGCGGGCGTTGGGATTCGCTGGGAACTTCGTCCCCATGGAAATACCCGACTTCGGCATCCCGCCGCAGCTCGCGCGCCGGATGAGCATGGCCGAGCAGCACGAGTACCTGCGGACGAAGCTGACGCGGCGCCGCACGCTGGTGACGGCGGGCTCGCTGGCGGCGGGCGGGCTGCTGGCCGGCTGCGGCGGCTCCGGTTCGCCGAACTCGACGCCCTCGACGACCTCCGCCCCGTCGCCCGCCACCTCCCGGCTGCCCGGCTCCGCCGTCGTCCCCTTCGGCCGCCATCTGGCCTTCGGCGGCGATCCCAGGAAGGAGATGCGGATCTCCTGGCAGGTGCCGGTGGCGGTGCGGAAGCCGTACGTGCGGGTGGGGCTGAAACCCGAGGAACTGAGCCGGAAGATCGACGCCGAGATCCGCGACCTGCACACGCCGGGGGTCGAGGGCGTGCGCCTGGAGCTGGAGCAGTACTACGTGCACGCGGCTCTGGACGGCCTGCGCCCCGGCACGACGTACTACTACGGCGTCGGCCACGAGGGCTTCGACCCGGCCTCCCCGGCCCACCGCTCGACGATCGCCACCTTCCGTACGGCGCCCGCGACCCCCGAGAAGTTCGTGTTCACCGCGTTCGGCGACCAGGGCGTCGGCAGCGCGGCCGCGGCCAACGACAACCTGATCGCCCGCCGGAAGCCCGCCTTCCACCTCCACGCCGGCGACATCTGCTACGCGAACGGCAACGGCAAGGGCGTCACGTCGGACGGCTACGACCCCGGGTTCTGGGACCTGTTCCTCAAGCAGAACGAGTCGGTGGCCAGGTCCGTGCCGTGGATGGTGACGACCGGCAACCACGACATGGAGGCCTGGTACTCGCCGGACGGCTACGGCGGCCAGCTCGCCCGCTGGTCCCTCCCGGACAACGGCTTCGACCCGCGCACGGCACCGGGCGTGTACGCGTTCACCTACGGCAACGTCGCCTTCGTGGCGCTGGACGCCAACGACGTGTCGTACGAGATCCCCGCCAACTTCGGCTACACGGGCGGTCGGCAGACCAGATGGCTGGACAGGACACTGGGTGAGCTGCGGACCGCGAAGGGCGTGGACTTCGTCGTCGTCTTCTTCCACCACTGCGCCTACTCGACGTCGTCGCACGCCTCCGACGGCGGCATCCGCGACACCTGGCTGCCGCTGTTCGCGGAGCACCAGGTGGACCTGGTGATCAACGGCCACAACCACGTCTACGAGCGGACCGACGCCGTCAAGGGCGGCGAGGTCGGCCGGGCGGTCCCCATCGGCGCGTCGACCGACCCGACCCGGGACGGGATCGTGTACGTCACGGCGGGCGGCGGCGGGCGCGATCTGTACGGCTTCCCGTCCGGCGTCAAGGAGAGCTACGAGGGACACGTGACCCGCCACGACGCCGTCGAGACGTTCGCGTGGACGAAGTCCCGCAGGTCGAAGGCGGAGACGGTGGAGTGGTCGCGGGTGCGCTACCGGGGCTTCTCGCTGCTCTCGGTGGAGGCGGAGAGCGGCGCGCGTCCGGCCCTGAAGGTGTCGGCGCTGGCCGAGGACGGCAGGCGGATCGACCACTTCGAGGTGCGGCGCGGCGCGTGAGCCGTCCGCTCACGGCCGCACCGCACCCCGAACACGGGTGCGGCTCCCGGCAGGGGGCTCAGTGCCCGGTCGAACCGCCGTTGTCCCTGCGGTCGAGGGCGCGCTGGAGGGCGGCGGCGGCGTTCTTGCGGTCGGACTCGGTGGTCCGGGAAACGTGACGGACTCGGCGGCGGACGGTCGTCTCGGCCATGGGGAATCGACTCCTTCGAGGCATTCCGGAGTTCGGAAACGGGAGGTGTACGAGACGCCGGAAGGGGCGGGGAGCGGGGCCGCAGGGGTTGCCTGCCTAGGGCTCCGGCTCACGACCGCCATTCGCTGGATCGAGCGAGACGTTCGGCTCCTACAAAGCTAGGCGAGGTAGGCGCATCTGTCTCCACAGTTAGTCGGACTTCCTACTATCTGAGACGGTGGATTGGGTCACACATCGCTGACCTGGCCTTTTCCCATCCGTCACATCGTCGCGCCCCCGGTCCCGGGTCACGGGAACGGGGGCGCGACGAGCGGCGGGCCAGGTGTCCGGGTCAGCCCATGTGCGGGTACGTGTAGTCCGTCGGCGGGACCAGGGTCTCCTTGATGGCGCGGGTCAGGGTCCAGCGCATCAGGTTCTGCGGGGCCCCGGCCTTGTCGTTGGTGCCCGAGGCGCGGCCGCCGCCGAAGGGCTGCTGGCCGACGACGGCGCCGGTGGACTTGTCGTTGATGTAGAAGTTGCCGGCCGCGTAGCGGAGCCTGTCCATCGTGTACGCGGCGGCCGCTCGGTCGCCCGAGATCACCGAACCCGTCAGGGCGTAGGCGGACACCGACTCCATCTGGGTCAGCATCTCCTCGTACCGGTCGTCCTCGTAGACGTGCACGGCGAGGAACGGGCCGAAGTACTCGGTGGTGAAGACCTCGTTGGCCGGGTCGGTGCACTCGACGACGGTCGGGCGGACGAAGTACCCGACGGAGTCGTCGTAGGAGCCGCCCGCGACGATGGTGCAGGCCGGGTCGGACTTGGCGCGGTCGATGGCGGCCTTGTTCTTGGCGAAGGAGCGTTCGTCGATGACGGCGCCGACGAAGTTGGACAGATCGGTGACGTCGCCCATGGTCAGGTACTCGACCTCGGCGGCGAACTCCTCCTTGAAGCCCGAGTTCCAGATCGACGCCGGGATGTACGCCCGGGAGGTCGCGCTGCACTTCTGGCCCTGGTACTCGAAGGCGCCCCGGGTGAGGGCGGTCTTGAGGATCGCGCGGTCGGCGGACGGGTGGGCGACCACGAAGTCCTTGCCGCCGGTCTCGCCGACCAGCCGCGGGTACGAGCGGTACTTCTCGATGTTCGCGCCGACCGTCTTCCACAGGTACTGGAAGGTCTTCGTCGAGCCGGTGAAGTGGATGCCGGCGAGGTCGCGGTGCTCCAGCGCGACCTCGGACACCTCGATGCCGTCGCCGGTGACGAGGTTGATGACGCCCTTGGGCAGGCCCGCCTCCTCCAGCAGCCGCATGAGCAGCACGGCGGCGTGGGTCTGCGTGGGGCTCGGCTTCCAGACCACCACGTTGCCCATGAGGGCCGGGGCGGTCGGCAGGTTGCCCGCGATGGCGGTGAAGTTGAAGGGGGTGATCGCGTAGACGAAGCCTTCGAGCGGGCGGTGGTCGAGACGGTTCCAGACGCCCGGGGAGTTGGCCGGGGGCTGCTCGGCGAGCAGGTCACGGGCGTACTTGACGTTGAAGCGCCAGAAGTCGACCAGCTCGCAGGGACAGTCGATCTCGGCCTGCTGGGCCGTCTTCGACTGGCCCAGCATGGTGGAGGCGGCCAGCGTCTCGCGCCAGGGGCCGGCGAGCAGCTCGGCGGCGCGCAGGATGATCGCCGCGCGGTCGTCGAAGGACATCGCGCGCCAGGCGGGCGCGGCGGCGAGGGCCGCGTCGATGGCGTCCTGGGCGTCCTGCCGGGTCGCGTTGGCGTAGGTGCCGAGGCGGGCCTTGTGGTTGTGCGGCTGCACCACGTCGAAGCGGTCGCCGCCGCCCATCCGCCGCTCGCCGCCGATGGTCATCGGCAGGTCGACCGGGTTCTCGGCCAGTTCCTTGAGCCTGGCCTCCAGCCGGGCCCGCTCGGGCGAGCCGGGGGCGTAGCCGTGCACCGGCTCGTTGACGGGGGTGGGGACCTGGGTCACAGCGTCCATGATTTCCGTAACTCCTTGACGTGAGCGGTGTCCTGAACGGGCGGTGTCGGCTCAGCCCTTGCTGATCATCGAGCGGACGAAGAAGCGCAGGTTCGCCGGCTTCTCCGCGAGGCGGCGCATGAAGTAGCCGTACCAGTCGGTGCCGTACGCGGTGTAGACGCGCATGCGGTGCCCCTCGGCGGCGAGCCGCAGGTGCTCGTCGCCGCGGATGCCGTAGAGCATCTGGAACTCGTACTCGTCCGGTTTGCGTCCGGCGCGGTGGGCGAGTTCCTGGGTGATGGAGATGAGGCGCGGGTCGTGCGACCCGATCATCGGGTACCCCTCCCCCTCCAGGAGGATCTTCAGGACGCGTACGTACGCCTTGTCGATCTCGGCCTTGTGCTGGAAGGCGACCTCGGCGGGCTCCTTGTACGCGCCCTTCACCAGCCGCACCCGGCTGCCGTTCGCGGCGAGGCGGCGGGCGTCGGTCTCGGTGCGGAAGAGGTAGGCCTGGATGACGCAGCCGGTCTGCGGGAAGTCCCGCCGCAGCTCGTCGTGGATGGCGAACATCGAGTCGAGGGTGGTGTGGTCCTCGGCGTCGAGCGTGACCGTCGTCCCGATCGCGGCGGCGGCCTCGACGACCGGCCGGATGCCTGCGAGGGCCAGCTCGTGGCCGCCCGGGAGGGCCTGGCCGAAGAGGGAGAGCTTGACGGACATCTCGGCGCGCTCGCCGAGCTCCAGCTCCTTCAGCCGGTCGATCAGCTCCAGATAGGCGTCGCGGGCGGCGGCGGCCTGCTCCGGACGGGTGATGTCCTCGCCGACGACGTCCAGGGTCACGTCGAGGCCCTTGGCGGTGAGGTCCCGGACGACCGGGACGATGTCGTCGACCCGCTCCCCGGGGATGAAGCGGTCGACGACCTGCCTGGTCACCGGCGCCGCCGAGATCAGGCGTCGTATCCGGCCGCTGCGCGACGCGGCGAGAATCACGGGACCCAGCACGGGGCACCTCCACAGACCAGCAGACAGAACCACCGTGAAACCTAAGGATCCCGCCGATCGTCGGCCATCGACAGCTGTCACGCATCCGTGCCGCAGATCTCAGACAAGTGTATGAAGACCTATCGGTACGGGAGAATGCCCGCGTGACGCCGGAACCCGCATCGCCCCACCCCGTGGGCGACTACCAGGACCTCGTCGACGAGATCTCCGAGCTGCTCGGCGCCCCGGCGACGCTGGAGAACCGCGACTTCGAGCTGATCGCCTTCGGCGCGTACGACAGTGAGGGCGACCTCGATCCGTCCGACCTGGACCCGGTCCGCACCCGCTCGATCCTGACCCGCCGCTCGACGACGGCGGTGCGGGAGTGGTTCGAGGGCTTCGGCATCACCCGGGCGACGGCCCCGGTCCGTATCCCGCCGACTCCGGCGGCGGGGGTGCTCCGGGGCCGCGTCTGCCTGCCCGTACGCCATCGCGGTGTCGTGCTCGGCTACGTCTGGCTCCTGGACGGCGATCCGGGCCCGACCGACGCCCAGCTCGCCGCCGCGATGGCGGTCGCCGCCCGCATCGGCGCCCTCCTCGCGGACGAGGCCCAGGCGGGCGCCGACCTCACCCGGGAGCTGCGCGCGGTCCTGACCGCCGGGCGCGACTGGGAGCGCGACATGGCGGTGGCGGAGCTGCGCACGGCTCTCGGCCCGCGCGGCGACGGTGTCCACGCGATGGTGTGCGTGGCCCCCTGGCCGTCCGCCGACCCCGACGACGCCCCGTCCTTCCGTACGGTGCCGGGGGCGACCGCGCTGTGCACGGTGCCGTGGGGCACGGCGGGCCGGGGCCTGGCCCTGCTGGTGCGGTTGCGCTCGGCGGACGTAGCGGCGCCGGCGCTCTCGGCCGCCGCCCGGCTCCTGGAGCGCGCGGGCGCGCACGCGGCGGCGGGGGTCTCGGGCGCCCGTGCGGGCCTCGCCGAGCTGGGCACCGACTGGCGGGAGGCCTCCGCGGCGGCGCGGGCGGCGCTGGCGGAGCCGCGTCTCGGCCCGGTCGCCGAGTGGCACTCCATCGGCCCCTACCGGCTGCTCACCGCGCTCCCTCCCGGGACCCCGCAGGACCCCTGTGTCCGCCTCCTCCTCACCCCGGCCCACCGCGAACTCGCCCACACCGCCGAGGTGTTCCTCGACCGGGCGGGCCAGGCGGGCCGCACCGCGGCCGAGCTGGGCATCCACCGCCAGACCCTCTACTACCGGCTCTCCCGCGTCGAACAGCTCACCGGCCTGCGTCTGACGGACGGCGAGGACCGGCTGCTGCTGCACATGGCGCTCAAGGGGGCGCGGCTCTGACCTCCGGTCCGGTCGGCGGAGCGTCCTCCCCCGGTCTCCGTCACCCCGTCGTGATCAACCCGTCGTGATCAACCCGTCCCGATACGCGATGGCCACCGCCTCCGTACGGCTGGCCGCGCCCAGCTTGGCCAGGATGTTGGACACGTGCACACTCGCCGTCTTCCCGGTGATGAACAGTTCGTCGCCGATCTGCCGGTTGGTGCGCCCGAGCGCGAGCAGCCGCAGGACATCGCCCTCCCGTGCGGTGAGCGCGGGTACGGCCCCGGCCGCCGGGGCCTGTGCCAGCCGTGCCCGACGGACCAGCGCGTCCAGGTCGGCGCGCAACGCCACGGCCCCCAGCCGGTCGGCGCTCTCCCCCGCCGCCCGCGCCTCGGCCCCGGCCTCCTCCCGCTCGCCCGCTTCCGCCAACGCCTCCGCCAGCCGCAGCCGGCACCGCGCCCGCTCGTACGGATCACCGAACGCGAACGCGTCCACCACCGCGCGCCATGCCTCGACATCGGGCCCGGTCCGCACCCGCGTCCACTCCGCCTCGGCCCGGCTGAGCCACGCCAGCCCCTCCGGCCCCTGCCGGCCCCCGTCCTCCCCCTCGGCGGCGGTGATCCGTGCGGCCCGCACCAGCTCATCGCCGGTGGCCGTCCAGTGGCGTACGCCCTCCTCGTCGCCGGCCGACCGCCGCCGCGCCGCCGCGTCCGCGATCGCCCCGAGGGTGAGCGCCGCCAGCCGGACCGTCGCGTCGGGCCGGACCCCGGCCAGCTCGGTGAGCGTCGCGACGCTCGAACGGTACTGGGCGACCGCGGCCTCGGGGGCGTGCCGCAGGAGGGCCGCCTCGGTGAGGACGATGCCCGCGACGAGGCAGGTCATGAAGTCGGGCGGCCCGTCCAGGAGCGCCCGCGCCCGCTCCGCGGCACCCTCGTCGCCGCGCGCGAGGCGCACGTACAGGGCGGGCCCGACCGCGTAGCCGCCCGCCACGGGGAGCCGGTCGGCCTCGGCCGCCGAACGGACACACTCGTCCCAGCGGCCCAGCGTGTAGAGGCACAGGGAGTGGAGATAACGCATCTCCACCGGGTACGGGGAGGAGAGCATCCCGGTGCGACCCGCCCGCCCCAGCCCCTCGGAGAGCCAGTCGAGGCATTCGTCGAGGTCGCCGGATTCGAAACAGCCGACGGCGAGGTTGAACAGGGCGCGCATCTCCACCGGGACGTTCCCCGCCCGCCCGGCCAGCTCACGGGCGTCCTTCAGCCGCGCACGGCCCGCCCGGGTACGCCGGTTGCTCCGGGGGTCGAGGCCGACGACGGAGATGACCAGGTCGGCCTCGGCGTCGGCCAGTCCGAGCCGCCCGGCGACGCCCAGCGCCGCCTCCGCGACCCGCCCGGCCTCCTCGTCCTCCCCCACGTACCGCGCCGCCATCACATGCGTGGCCGCCGCCCACACCCAGGTACGGGACGGGGGCTCGGCGGGGATCATCGCCAGCGCCTCGCTGCTGTACCGGAACGCGGCCTCCAGGTTGTCCACGCGCATCAGGTCACCGGCGAGGGTGTAGCGCACCCGGGCGGCCAGTTCGGAGCCGGCGTCCGGGCCGGCTCCGGCGAGCGCCGAGCGGGAGAGGGAGACGGCACGGTGGTTCTCCCCGGCGCGCGCGGCGGCGGACGAGGCGCGCAGGGTGAGGGTGACCGTGTCGAGGTCCCGGGGCAGGACCCCGCACTCCACGGACGACCACAGATCGAGGGCGGCCTCCAGATGCCGCAGCTCCTCGGCGGGCGCCCCGATGCCGTGCGCGTGATCGGCGGCCTCGACGGAGGCGGCCAGCGCGTCGGCGAGGTCATGGCTCTCGCGCGAGTGGTGCGCCCGTTCGGCGCTCTCCCCCGGCCGGCCCCGGCGGGCCAGCAGTTTCGCGAACACCCCGTGCAGGCGCACCCGTTCGCCCGGCAGCAGATCCGTGTAGACCGCCTCCCGGGTGAGGGCGTGCCGGAACTCGTACGTCGATCCCTCACCCGGCAGCAACAGTTGCCGGCCGACCGCCTCCCGCAGCGCCGACTCCAGCTCGTCGTCGGGGAGTTGGAGGGCCTCCCGCAGCAGGTCGTGCCCGACCCGGCGGCCCGCCACGGCCGCCGTGCGCAGCACCTGCTGGGCGGCGCCGGGCAGTTGCTCGATCCGGATCAGCAGGAGGTCGGCCAGCCCGCTCGGCAGGACCGCCCCCGGCTCGTCCGCCGTCGCGGCCAGCAGTTCCTCCGCGTAGAAGGCGTTGCCCTCGGCCCGCTCGACGATCCGGCCGACCGTGGCCTCGGACAGCGGCTCGGCACGCAGCGAACGCACCAGCCGCGCGACCTCCTTGTCCGGCATCGGCCGCAACTCCAGCCGCTCCACGGCGGGCAGCCGCACCAGCTCGGCGAGCAGCGGGCGCAGCGGGTGGCGGCGGTGCAGGTCGTCGGCGCGGTAGGAGGCGAAGACGGCGAGGCGGTGGGGCGCCACGCCCGGGGTGGGGCGCTGGAGGACGCCCCGGCTGAGCAGGAAACGCAGCAGGTCCCGTGAGGACTGGTCGGCCCAGTGCAGGTCCTCCAGCACGAGCAGGGCGGGGGTCGTCTCGGCGAGGTCCGTCAGCAGGGCGGCGATGCCCTCGAAGAGCTGGAGCCGGTCGCCGCCGTCGGCTCCGCCGCCGAGGAGACGGCCGGTCGCCGGGTGCGCCTGGAGGAGCGGCGCGAACCGCTCGTCCGCGGCCAGGGCACCGAGAATCTCGGTGAACGGCAGATAGGGCAGTCCGACGTCGCCGAGGTCCACGCAGTGGCCGGTGAACACGACGGTGCCGTTGCGCGTCGCGTACGCCGCGGCCTCCGCGAGGGTCCGGCTCTTGCCGACCCCCGCGTCCCCCGCGACCAGCACGGCCCGGGGCTCCCCGGCCGCGGCCCGGTCCAGCACGTCCCTCAGCCGGGCCATCTCGGAGTCCCGCCCGACGAACGGCGCGTACACGATGCTCTGAGCCACGCCGCCATCCTGGCACGTCCCTCATCTCCGGAGGGAATGCCCGGTGCGGGGCCGGTGGGGGCTGGTCGCGCAGGGGCCTGGTGCTTTCAGGGGCGCGGGGACTGCGCGAGAAACCCCACGCGCCCGCACCCGACCACGCACCGAAAGGAGGCGGGGCCCGGGCCACCCCAGGTGACCGGACCCCGCCTCCCGGGCGGAACGAACCTCAGACCAGGTTGACCGACCGCGCCGACGTCGCGCCGATCTCCTCGGCGACCTCGGCGAGCACCACCGGGGGAACGGTGTCGTCCACCGTCAGCACCGCCAGCGCCTCCCCGCCCGCCGCGGACCGGGCGACCTGCATACCGGCGATGTTGATCCCGGCCTCGCCGAAGACGCGACCCACGGTGCCGACGACACCGGGCCGGTCGACGTAGCTGAGGACGACCATGTGGTCGGCCAGCGCGAGGTCCACGTCGTACTCACCGACCGCCACGATCTTCTGGTGGTGCTTCGGCCCGGCGAGCGTGCCGGACACCGACACCTCCTCACCGCTGCCGAGCGTGCCGCGCACGGTGACGACGTTGCGGTGGTCGGGCGACTCGGAGCTGGTGGTCAGCCGTACCTCGACGCCACGCTCCTGCGCGAACAGCGGAGCGTTGACGTACGACACCGTCTCGTCGACGACGTCCTCGAAGACACCCTTGAGCGCGGACAGCTCCAGCACCTTCACGTCGTGCTGGGTGATCTCGCCGTACACCTCGACGTCGAGGCGGACCGCGACCTCACCGGCCAGCGCGGTGAAGATCCGGCCGAGCTTCTCGGCCAGCGGAAGGCCCGGCTTGACGTCCTCGGCGATGACACCGCCCTGCACGTTCACCGCGTCCGGGACCAGCTCACCGGCGAGGGCGAGCCGCACGGACCGCGCCACCGCGATGCCGGCCTTCTCCTGCGCCTCGTCGGTGGAGGCACCGAGGTGCGGGGTGCAGACGACCTCGTCCAGCTCGAACAGCGGCGAGTCGGTGCAGGGCTCCTTGGCGTACACGTCGAGGCCCGCGCCGGCGACGCGGCCCTCCTTGAGCGCCGAGTACAGCGCGGCCTCGTCGACGATCCCGCCGCGCGCGGCGTTGACGATGCGCACCGAGGGCTTGACCTTCTGCAGCGCCTCGGCGCCGATCAGGCCGACCGTCTCGGGGGTCTTCGGCAGGTGGACGGTGATGAAGTCGGAGACCTCCAGCAGCTCGTCCAGCGACAGGACCTTGACACCCATCTGCGCGGCCCGCGCGGGCTGCACGTAGGGGTCGTAGGCGACGACCTTCATCCCGAAGGCGGACATGCGCTGGGCCACCAGGGCGCCGATGCGGCCGAGGCCGACGACGCCGAGGGTCTTCTCGGCCAGCTCCACGCCCGTGTACTTGCTGCGCTTCCACTCGCCGTTCTTCAGCGCCGTGTTCGCCTGCGGGATGTGGCGGGCGGTGGCGAGGAGCAGACCGCAGGCCAGCTCGGCGGCGGTCACGATGTTCGAGGTGGGGGCGTTGACGACCATCACGCCGGCCTTGGTGGCGGCGGAGACGTCCACGTTGTCCAGGCCGACGCCGGCGCGCGCGACGACCCTCAGCTTCTTCGCGGCGGCGATCGCCTCGGCGTCGACCTTGGTGGCCGAGCGGATCAGGATGGCGTCGACGTCGGCGATGGCCGGGAGCAGTTCGGCTCGGTCCGCTCCGTTGACGTTCCGGATCTCGAAGTCCGGGCCCAACGCGTCGACGGTGGCGGGCGACAGCTCTTCAGCGATCAGTACGACTGGTTTCGAGCTCACGTGAGTCCTCACAAGTCCAATGCTGCGGACGGCCGTCCCGACGGCCGCAGGCGGTGGAGGGGAGTGACAGCCGGGATTCCCCCGGTGTCGCTTGGCCGCGTGGAAGACGCACGACGCTGTGGGCCTGACGCGTATGTAGTGCAGCAGTGTAGTGGCGCCGGGGGCGTCGTCCCACGTCACCGCGGAAAGGTCACCCGGACGTGAGAGCGAGGCCGGTCACGGCGCCGGGTGAACCCCGCCGTGACCGGCCCCTCGGATCACGCCTCTTCGTCGTTGACCCAGCTCATGAGCTTGCGCAGCTCCTTGCCCGTGGTCTCCAGCAGGTGCTCGGAGTCCTGGGTCTTGTACTCGTTGTACTTCTTCAGACCGCCGTGGTACTCGTCCATCCACTGCTGGGCGAAGGTGCCGTCCTGGATCTCGGCGAGGACCTTCTTCATCTCGGCCTTGGTGGCGTCCGTGATGATCCGGGGGCCGGTGACGTAGTCGCCCCACTCGGCGGTCTCGGAGATCGACCAGCGCATCTTCTCCAGGCCGCCCTCGTACATGAGGTCGACGATCAGCTTCAGCTCGTGCAGGCACTCGAAGTACGCGATCTCGGGCTGGTAGCCGGCCTCGGTCAGCGTCTCGAAACCGGCCTTGACCAGGGCGGCCGTACCACCGCAGAGAACGGCCTGCTCACCGAACAGGTCGGTCTCGGTCTCCTCGGTGAAGGTCGTCTTGATGACACCCGCGCGGGTGCCACCGATGCCCTTGGCGTACGACAGCGCCAGCGCGAAGGCGTTGCCGGTCGCGTCCTGCTCGACGGCGGCGATACACGGAACGCCGCGGCCCTCCTCGTACTGGCGGCGGACGAGGTGGCCGGGGCCCTTGGGGGCGACCATGCAGACGTCGACGCCGGCCGGGGGCTTGATGAAGCCGAAGCGGATGTTCAGGCCGTGGCCGAAGAACAGCGCGTCGCCGTCGTTCAGGTTGTCCTTGATGTGGTCCTCGTAGACCTGGGCCTGGATCGGGTCCGGGACGAGGATCATGATGACGTCGGCCTCGGCGGCGGCCTCCGCCGGAGTCACCACGCGCAGGCCCTGCTCCTCGGCCTTCGCCTTGGACTTGGAGCCCTCGTGCAGACCGACGCGGACGTCCGCACCCGAGTCGCGCAGGGACAGCGCGTGGGCGTGGCCCTGGCTGCCGTAACCGATGACCGCGACCTTGCGGCCCTGGATGATGGACAGGTCGGCGTCGGCGTCGTAGAACAGCTCGGCCACTTTGGGTTCTCTCCTTGAGTGCAGGTGTTGCGTCCCACCGTATGACGGCGGGCGGGATGAAAGTCCGCGGGTCTCGGCATACGGGCGGCCGCGCGTCGTCGGCCGCCCGTGTCGCGTGTCAGGCCGAACGGTCCAGGGCGCGCAGCGAGCGGTCCGTGATCGAACGGGAGCCGCGGCCGATCGCGATCGTGCCGGACTGGACCAGTTCCTTGATGCCGAACGGCTCCAGCATCTTGAGCATGGCGGTCAGCTTGTCGCTGGACCCGGTGGCCTCGATGGTGACGGCCTCCGGGGAGACGTCGACGGTCTTGGCGCGGAACAGCTGGACGATCTCGACGATCTGCGAGCGCGTCTCGTTGTCGGCGCGCACCTTCACCAGAACGAGTTCCCGCTGAACGGCGGAGCCCGGTTCCAGCTCGACGATCTTCAGGACGTTGACGAGCTTGTTGAGCTGCTTCGTCACCTGCTCCAGGGGCAGTTCCTCGACCACCGTCACCACGATGGTGATGCGGGAGATCTCGGGGTGCTCGGTGACACCGACCGCGAGCGAGTCGATGTTGAAGCCGCGACGGGAGAACAGCGCGGCGATCCGGGCCAGGATGCCGGGGGTGTTCTCCACCAGGACGGAGAGCGTGTGCTTGGACATGTCTGGTTCGGTCTCTCTCGCTCAGTCGTCTTCGTTGTCGCCGAAGTCGGGGCGGACGTCCCGGGCGGCCATGATGGTGTCGTTCGAGGTGCCGGCGGCGACCATCGGCCACACCATCGCGTCCTCGTGCACGACGAAGTCGACGACGACCGGACGGTCGTTGATCGAGTTCGCCTCCTCGATGACCTTGTCGAGGTCGTCCGGGGACTCGCAGCGGATCGCGTAGCAGCCCATGGCCTCCGACAGCTTCACGAAGTCGGGGACGCGGGTGCCGCGGGCGTTGGGGTTGACGTCGTCCGGGCCGCTGTGCAGGACGGTGTTGGAGTAGCGCTGGTTGTAGAACAGGGTCTGCCACTGGCGGACCATCCCGAGGGCGCCGTTGTTGATGATGGCGACCTTGATCGGGATGTTGTTCAGGGCGCAGGTGGTGAGTTCCTGGTTGGTCATCTGGAAGCAGCCGTCGCCGTCGATCGCCCAGACGGTGTTGGCCGGGGCTCCGGCCTTGGCACCCATGGCTGCCGGGACCGCGTACCCCATCGTTCCGGCGCCGCCGGAGTTCAGCCAGGTGGCGGGCTTCTCGTACTGGATGAAGTGGGCGGCCCACATCTGGTGCTGGCCGACGCCCGCCGTGAAGATCGTGCCCTCGGGGGCGAGCTGTCCGATGCGCTCGATGACGTGCTGCGGGGAGAGCGAGCCGTCGCCCGGCTGGTCGTAGCCGAGCGGGTAGGTCTCGCGCCAGCGGTTGAGGTCCTTCCACCAGGCCGCGTAGCGGGGGCCCGCGGCCTGGTCCGGTCCGCTCTCGCTGTGCTCCTTCTGCACCGCCTGGATCAGGTCGGCGATGACCTCGCGGGCGTCACCCACGATCGGGACGTCGGCGGCGCGGTTCTTGCCGATCTCGGCCGGGTCGATGTCCGCGTGGACGATCTTCGCGAACGGCGCGAAGCTGTCCAGCTTGCCGGTGACCCGGTCGTCGAAGCGGGCGCCGAGGGCGACGATCAGGTCGGCCTTCTGCAGCGCGGTGACGGCGGCCACGGAGCCGTGCATCCCGGGCATGCCCAGGTGCTGCGGGTGGCTGTCGGGGAACGCGCCGAGCGCCATCAGGGTGGTCGTGACGGGCGCGCCGGTCAGCTCGGCCAGCACCTTCAGCTCGGCCGTCGCGTGCGCCTTGAGGACACCGCCGCCGACGTACAGGACGGGCCGGTTGGCGGCGGTGATCAGCTTGGCGGCCTCGCGGATCTGCTTGGCGTGCGGCTTGGTCACCGGGCGGTAGCCGGGCAGGTCCATGGTCGGCGGCCAGCTGAAGGTGGTCTTCGCCTGGAGGATGTCCTTGGGGATGTCGACCAGGACCGGGCCCGGGCGGCCGGTGGAGGCGATGTGGAACGCCTCCGCGATCGCCCGGGGGATGTCCTCCGCCTTGGTGACCAGGTAGCTGTGCTTGGTGATCGGCATGGTGATGCCGACGATGTCCGCCTCCTGGAAGGCGTCCGTACCGATCGCCTTCGACGCGACCTGCCCGGTGATCGCGACCAGCGGCACGGAGTCCATGTGCGCGTCCGCGATCGGGGTGACGAGGTTCGTGGCGCCCGGCCCGGACGTCGCCATGCACACCCCGACCTTGCCGGTGGCCTGCGCGTAACCGGTGGCCGCGTGCCCGGCGCCCTGCTCGTGGCGGACCAGCACGTGATGCACCCGCTTGGAGTCCATCAGGGGGTCGTACGCCGGCAGGATGGTGCCCCCGGGAATGCCGAACACCGTGTCGGCCCCGACCTCCTCGAGAGAGCGGATGAGGGACTGCGCACCCGTGACGTGCTCGACGGGGGTGGACGGTCCTCCGGATCGGGGCCGCGGCTGCGGATGGTGGGCCCCGGTGGCCTGCTCGGTCATCGGCATTCTCTTCTCGATGCTGAGGGTGTTTTGCGAGGTTCGTGCGGTGTGCGGCTAACGCCGACCGGTGCCCGTGCAACAAAAAACCCCTCCTTGCCACAGGGCAAGCGAGGGGAGCGCGTCGGGTACGGTCGCTGGGGATTCCGGATCGTCGTCCGGTGGGTCCCAGCTTCAGCCGACGCGCTTTCCAAGTACGAGGATTCGGGTGCGCATGGCAATGACCCTCTCTCCGGCGCGCACCGCGTGTCAAGCGGGTGGGACGGGAGTCTCAACATGTGAGCGACGGGCACGTCCGGCTCCGTGGTGGACAGCGGTGACACCACTTGTGTACACCCCCGCACCCGTCACTGCTCCTTCACCCCTGGGGCGCCAGGGTCGGTGCCGAGGCCACGACGCGGCCCTCCTGTTCTCTCGTGCCGCCCGCGAAGGCGGGTTCCGCCGGTCCGGAGGGCACCGGGAAGTGGCCGAGGGACAGGGCCCGGCGGAGGCGGTACTCGTCCAGCGGTCCGCAGAACGCGGCGCCCTGACCGTGGGTGCAGCCCATCGCGCGCAGGGCGAGAACCTGCTCGGGCAGGTCCACCCCGTCGGCGACGGACTGCAGCCCCAGGTCGTCGGCGATGCGCAGCAGCCCGCGAGTGATCTTCTGCAGCCGTGTGGATTCCACGATCCCCTCGACGAGGCCGCGGTCCAGCTTCAGTACGTCGACGGGGAGCCGGCGCAGGGCCGTGATGGCCGCGTGCCCACTGCCGAGGCCGTCCAGGGCGATTCTGACGCCGAGGCGGTGCAGCTGGTTCAGCCGGCGCTCCAGCTCGTCCGGCGGACCCTTCAGCTCGGTGTCGGACAGCTCGACGACCAGGGAGCCGGAGGGCAGCCCGTGGCGGGTGAGGAGCGTCTCCAGCGAGCCCGGGGGCAGTGAGCGGTCCAGCAGACGCCGGGCGCTCATCCGGACGGACACCGGGACGTTCAGCCCGCTGGTGAGGCGGTCGGCGGCTTGCTCGATCGCCTGTTCGAGCATCCACCGGCCCAGCTCGGCGGTCTTCTCGCTGTCCTCGGAGACCCGCAGGAACTCGGCGGGCGTGAACAGCACACCCTGGGACGAGCGCCAGCGGGCGGCGGTCGCGACCGACGAGATCCGGCCGGTCGCCAGCTCCACGACGGGCTGGTTGAGCAGCATGAACTCGCCGTCGTGCAGCGCGGCCCGCAGCCGGGTGGCCAGCTCGGCCCTGCGGACGACGTCCTGCTGCATCTGTGGCTTGTACAGCTCGACGCGGCCCTTGCCGGACGCCTTGGCCCGGTACATGGCCAGGTCGGCGTTGCGCAGCAGCTCGCCCGCGCCGAGGCCGGGCTCGGCGAAGGAGACGCCGATGGAGGCGGCGACCCGGACATCGTTGCCGTCGATGGTGTACGGCTGCGAGAGGGCGATCCGGAGCCGGTCCGCCAGCTCCACGATGTGCCGTTCCCGGGCGACGCGGTCGTGCGTGCCGTCCCCGACGATCAGGGCGGCGAACTCGTCACCGCCGAGGCGGGAGGCGGTGTCCCCCTGCCGCACGGCGTCCTGGAGTCTGCGGGCGGCCTGGACGAGCAGTTCGTCCCCGGCCTGGTGACCGATCGTGTCGTTGACGGCCTTGAAGCCGTCGAGGTCGATGAAGAGGACCGCCGTGTTGCGCAGGGCGGCACCGCGGTCGGAGGAGCGGCGGCCGGAGAGCGCCTGCTGGACGCGCTTGGTGAACAGGGCGCGGTTGGGCAGGTCGGTGAGCGGGTCGTGCTCGGCGTTGTGCTGCAGCTGGGCCTGCAGCCGCACGCGCTCGGTGACGTCCCGGCTGTTGAAGATGAGGCCGCCGTGGTGGCGGTTGACCGTGGACTCCACGTTCAGCCAGCCTCCCCCGACGCCGGCCTTGAAGCGGCATTCGATGCGGGTGGTGGGCTCCTCGGCGGGGCTGGCGGCGAGGAAGCGGCGCACCTCGTGGACGACGCAGCCGAGGTCCTCGGGGTGGATGATCGAGGCCAGCTCCTTGCCGACCAGGTCCTCCGCGGGGCGTCCGTAGACCCCGGCGGCGGCAGGGCTGACGTAGCGGAGGATGCCGTTCGGCGCGGCGATCATGATGACGTCGCTGGAGCCCTGCACCAGGGAGCGGAAGTGGTTCTCCTTCTGGGCCAGTTCCTGGGTGAGGGTGATGTTGTCGAGGAGCATGATGCCCTGGCGCACCACGAGGGCGAGCACGACGGTGCAGGCGGTGATGAGCACCACGCGGTCGACGCGGCGGCCGTTGAGGACGTTGTAGAGGATGCCCAGCGTGCAGACGGCGGCGGCCAGGTAGGGAGTGAGCGCGGCCAGGGATCCGGCGATGGGGCGGGTGGCCGGATACCGACCGTGGCCTCCGCCCTGGAGGAGCGCGTGCGCGTGCCCTCCCTGCGGGCTGTCGTGCCGGTGCCCCGGGTGGACCTCGTGGCGGTGAACCGCATGTACGTCGTGACGCAGGCCCGGGTGCACGTCGGGGCGCTGGCCCGGGATGTGTTCGTGCACCACGCCCGCGCGCCCGCCCTCGTCCCCCTGTCCGTGGCGCTGGCCGGCCCAGGGGGCGTAGGCGAGGAGCACGGAGCCCGCGAACCAGCCGGCGTCGAGGAGCTGGCCCGATTCGTAGCTGGTGTGCAGCAGGGGGGAGGTGAACAGGGCGTCGCACATCACGGTGAGCGCGAGGGCGCCGATCGCGGTGTTCACCGCGGAGCGATGCATCGACGAGCGGCGGAAGTGCAGCGCGAGCACCATGCTGACCAGGGCGATGTCGAGCAGCGGGTAGGCCAGCGAGAGCGCGGTGTGCGCGGTGTCGCTGTCGTCGAGCTGGGCGTTCTGCGCGAGCGCGAGGCTCCAGGAGAGGGTGACCAGGGAGCCGCCGATGAGCCAGGAGTCGAGCGCGAGGCAGATCCAGCCGGCCTTGGTCACCGGCCTCTTGGCCAGCACCAGCAGACCGACGATGGCGGGGGGCGCGAAGCAGAGGAAGAACAGGTCCGCGTAGCTCGGCTCGGGCACGGGCCGCTCCAGGACGACCTCGTACCATCCCCAGACGCCGTTGCCCAGGGCGGCCATGGCGGAGGAGAGGGCGAACAGCAGCCAGGCGGGCCGAAAGCGGCTGCGGCGGCTGCGCGCGTAGCGGAAGCAGGAGACGGCGGCCGCCGCGGCGGCGGCGCTGAGCCCGAAGTCGCCCATGACGAGGGCGACTTGCTCATTGCCCCAGCCGAACGCGGCGCCGACGGCGTAGGCCGCGCAGAGCAGGGCGAGGGCGATCTGGGCCCGCAGGCTCGCGCCACCGCGGTCGGGCGCCCGCCCGCCGGGCAGCGGACCGGGCAGCGGCTTGGCCGTCCGCGGCGCGGGGCTCAGCGTGGTGGCGGAGGACTGGCGGGGGCTCACGGGGTCTCCCCGGAGAGCGCCACTCCCCTGCCCCGCTGGTCCCGGCGTGCGGGGTGGGTGTGCTTTCTGCGGCTGCCGTGCCCGCGGTGATGACCTTGACCGCTGTGGCCGCCGTGGCTCCCGTGCGGGTGCCTCCGCGTCGCAGCTCGCCAGGGCCGTCGTCGGCGGCTCCGCCGCGTCGGATCGTTCGTCCATAGGCCGTGCATCGCCCGTCGCCCCCCTCGCTGTCTCAAGTTCGTCCCCGGCGCCGAACGGTGCGCGGCGCAGCCCCTGTCGGGACGATACACCAGTCTCGTCACTCAGGGACATAGTTCCTCTACGCTCAGTGACCGTCTCTGGCAACACGAGCACGGTCCGCTTCCGAAGGAACGCGGAGGGTGCCCGAAGTGGACTACACGACGTCCGTCCCGCCCGTCGTAAAGACCACGTTGCGCAGGGGCTCCCGGTTCACGAATCGTCCCAACTGGTCCACCAGCAACCTTTTGGCACGCGGCAGGAAGGCCGACGTGGGGCCGCCGACGTGCGGACTGATGAGCACCCCGGGCGCGCGCCAGAGCGGGTGCCCGGGCGGCAGCGGCTCGGGGTCGGTGACGTCGAGGGCCGCGGTGATGCGCCCGGCGTCCAGTTCCGCGAGCAGCGCCTTGGTGTCGACGACGCCTCCGCGGGCAACATTCACCAAGAGGGCCCCGTCCTTCATCCGGGCCAGGAAGTCGGCGTTGACCAGCTTTCTCGTCTGTTCCGTGAGGGGAGTGGACAGGATCACGACATCCGCCGTCGGCAGCAGGGAGGGCAGGTCGGTGAACGAGTGCACCGGTCCGCGCGCCGTGGTGCGCTCAGAGCGCGCGACGCGCGCCACCCGCGCCACCTCGAAGGGCACGAGCCGGTCCTCGATGGCGGCGCCGATCGCGCCGTAACCGACGATCAGGACGGACCTGTCGGCGAGCGCGGGACGGAAGTCGCCCTGCCAGCGCTCCTGTTGCTGGTCACGGACGAAGTCGGGGACGCCGCGCAGCGAGGCGAGGGTCAGGGTGAGCGCGAGTTCGGCCGTACTGGCCTCGTGCACCCCGCGCGCGTTGCAGAGCTGGACCCCGGGCGGGAGCACGGACATCCGGGCCAGGACGTCGTCGACGCCCGCCGTGAGCGTCTGGACGACCCGCAGATTACGCATGGACTCCAGCGGGTTCACGGTCCTCGGACGGCGCTTCATGTAGGGCACCACGTACAGGACGCAGTCCGCGGGGTCGCCCGGGAACGGCTCCGTGCCGTCGTCGCCCCCGTCCCAGAAGAGGTAGCGGGGACCCTTGGGGAGCCCCTCGATCTCGTCCGGCGGGATGGAGAGCCACACCTCGCCGGTCACGCCCGCGGTCGGGTCGCCAGTCGCGTCAGCAGTCATGCTCCGGAGGCTATGTCAGGTACCCGGTACGGCAGAGGTTAGGTTGGGGGTTCGGGAGAGGGAGGGTCACGACCAGGTGGAGCGCAGGACGATCGGCGCGGCGACGCTCGAGGTGGGGGCCGTAGGACTCGGGTGCATGCCGATGAGCTGGGCGTACACCGGGTCGCGGCAACGGGGCGACGAGTCGATGCGGACGGTGCACCGGGCGCTCGACCTCGGCACCACGCTCCTGGACACCGCCGACATGTACGGCCCCTTCACCAACGAGCTGCTGGTGGGCCGGGTGCTGAAGGAACGCCGTGCGGAGGCGTTCGTCTCCACCAAGGTGGGCCTGCTGGTGGGTGAGCAGCACATCGTGGCCAACGGACGCCCCGGCTATGTGAGACGTGCCTGCGACGCCTCGTTGCGCCGGCTCCAGACCGACGTCATCGATCTCTACCAGCTCCACCGGGCGGACCCCGAGGTCCCCGTGGAGGAGACATGGGGTGCGATGGCGGATCTCGTGCAGGCCGGGAAGGTCAGGGCGTTGGGTCTGTGCGCGGTGGGTGCGCGGGCGGGGCGCGGGCCGGGCGCGGGTGTGTACGACACCACGCTCCGCCAGCTCCGGCGGGTCCAGCAGGTCTTCCCGGTGAGCGCCGTGCAGGCGGAGCTGTCGGTCTGGTCGCGGGAGGCGCTGGAGTCCCTTCTTCCGTGGTGCGTGGCCCGTGGCATCGGCTTCCTCGCCGCCATGCCCCTGGGGAACGGTTTCCTCACGGGCACCCTGACGCCCGGCGGGGGCTTCGAGCGCGACGACCTCCGCGCCCGTCATCCCCGTTTCACCGCGGACATGATGGCCGCGAACCAGCCGCTGGTCGTCGGCCTGCGCCGCGTCGCGGCCCGCCACGGGGCGGAGGTGACCCCGGCCCAGGTCGCCCTCGCCTGGATCCTGTCCCTCGGCCCGCACGTGGTGCCGGTGCCGGGCACCAAGCGGGCCCGGTGGGCCGCGGAGAACGCGGCCGCCCACGCCCTGCGCCTCACGGCCGCGGATCTGGCGGAGGTGGCGGCCCTTCCGCCCGCCCGGGGATCCTGGGACTGAGGGGATGCGGCGGCCGGTGCGCCGGGCGGTGCACCGCGGTGCGTGGTGTGGCGCGGCGTGCGAAATATCTGCTTGATCGGGCGGAGGCGGAACCTGTGGGGCACTCGCGGTGTAAGACAGGTAGAGGCTCCACGCCGAAGGGATCGTGATGGTGCAACGTCGAGTGATGACGGCCGCGTTGGCCGCAGCCGTGCTCCTGGTGACGACCGGCTGCTCCTCCGACGACGGAGAGAAGAAGGACACGGCCGGCAGCTCACCCCCGAGCAGCACCGGTGCCCAGTCGCCTCCGCCCGAGCGGGCGGCGGACACGGCACCCCCCGCCAAGGGCTCGGTGACGGTGGTGCGCACCGTCACCGAGGACCTCGACACCCCCTGGGGCCTCGCGCCCCTGCCCGAGGGCGGGCTCCTCGTGTCCTCCCGTGACGAGGCCACGATCAGCAGGATCGACGAGGAGTCGGGCGAGAAGACCGTGCTCGGGGAGGTCCCCGGCGTGGCGCCGGCCGGGGAGGGCGGCCTCATGGGCCTCGCGGTCTCCCCGGAGTACGCCTCGGACCACATGATCTACGCGTACTTCACCTCGGAGTCCGACAACAGGATCGTGCGGATGCTGTACGACCCCGAGAAGCCGGCGGGCGAGCAGCTCGGCGCCCCCGACACCATCCTCCGCGGCATCCCCAAGGGCACGAACCACAACGGCGGCCGTCTCGCCTTCGGCCCCGACCAGATGCTGTACGCGAGCACCGGCGAGCGGTACGAGGGCCCCCTGGCCCAGGACAAGGACTCCCTCGGCGGCAAGATCCTCCGCATGACCCCGGAGGGCGGGCCGGCCCCGGGCAACCCCTTCGACGACTCCGTCGTGTACTCGTACGGCCACCGCAACGTCCAGGGCCTGGCGTGGGACGCCAAGCAGCGCCTGTGGGCCTCGGAGTTCGGTCAGAACACCTGGGACGAGCTGAACCAGATCAAGCCCGGCGGGAACTACGGCTGGCCGGAGGTGGAGGGCGAGGGCGGCAAGTCCGGTTACGTCGACCCGGTGGCCGTGTGGCGTACGGACGAGGCCTCCCCGAGCGGTATCGCCATAGCGGAGGGCTCGGTCTGGATGGCGGGGCTGAAGGGCCAGCGGCTGTGGCGCGTCCCCCTCGACGGCACGAAGACGGCCGCCGCCCCCCAGGCGTTCCTGGAGGGCGACCACGGCCGCCTCCGCACGGTCGTCTCCGCCGGCGGCGACAGGCTGTGGCTGGTGACCAGCGAGACGGACGGCCGGGGCTCCCCGGAGGACGGCGACGACAAGATCCTGGAGCTGGAGGTGAAGTGACCCGCCGCCTACGCCTCTGCCTCCCGGTCCGCCCCGGCCTCCTCCTCGACCGGCTCGGGCTGCCGTACGACGACCTTCCCGGACGCGAGGTCTATCGGTCCGCGTCCGGGGTCGTTGTCCCCGACGTCCTCGCGGGTCAGTGCCAGCCGGTTCTGCTCGTCACGCGTGTGCTTGCGGCCAGGTGCGAAGAGTTCCTCGAAGGCGTTGAACACGGTGCTCCCTCCCCCGGGGGCCGCGAGGCGGCGGGCGGTCGGTCCCTGTCGAACAGCGGAGCCTCGGCGGTCCTCTCTTCCATCATCCCGCTGCCAGCCGTTCCCCGGACCCCGCCGGGGACAACCCCACTCGATGGGCCACCGCCGCCGCCTCGCCACGGCCCGAGACGCCCAGCTTGGCGAGGATGTTGGAGACGTGGACGCTGGCCGTCTTCGGGGAGATGAAGAGTTCCTCGGCGATCTGGCGGTTGGTGCGGCCGACGGCCACCAGGCACAGGACGTCGTGTTCACGGCCGGTGAGGCCGAGCGCGGCGACGGGGTCGGCGGGGGCGAGAGCCGGTTCGGGGGCGCGGCTCAGGGTGAGGCGGGCGCGGCGGGCGAGGAGGGCGACCTCGTCGGCGAGCGGGCGGGCGCCGAGGTGGTCGGCGACGGCGGCGGCCAGCCGCAGCAGCTCCGTCGCGCGGAGCCGGGCCTCGTCGTCCGTGCCGTGGGCCAGCAGCGCCTCGGCGAGCCGGTGCCGGACGCGGGCTAGGTCGTAGGGCCGCTCCAGGGGCTCGAAGGCGGTGACGACGTCGGACCAGGTGTCGGGGTCCGTCAGGCCCTCGGCGCGCTGCAGTTCGGCGCGGACCCAGTGGTCGTGGGCGTGCCAGATCGGTGCGCCGGTGGTGAGCTTCCTGACCACGGTGAGGATCCGGTCGAGTGCCTCGGCGCGGCCGGGTCCGGCGGCCGGCAGGGCACGGGCATCGGCCTCGGCGGTGGCGGCGGTGAGCAGCAGGGGCCAGGCGTAGCGCTGGGTGCCGACGGGGAAGCCGGTGTCGAGGACGCGGGCCAGTTCGGCGCGGGCGTCCGGGAGGCGGCCCTCGGCGACGGCGATGCCGAGGGTGAGGCAGGAGAGCGGCAGGTTGTTCTGGGGCATGGGGTTGTGGGTGCCGAAGTAGGTGTGGGCGGCGGCCAGTTGGCGCCGTGCGTCGGCGGTGTCGCCGCGGGCGAGGGCGAGGGCGGCGAGGGAGAGGGAACTGCCGCCGCGGCTCTTGGTGCTGTTCCCGGCGCATCCGGCCTGCACGGCGGCTTCCGTGGCCTCGTCCCACTGGCCGAGGGAGAACAGCGATTCGGAGAGGTTGCCCCAGATCCATGCCTCGGAGTCCCGCAGGCCCATGCGCCGGGTGACGTCGAGTCCGGAGCGCAGCAGGTGCGCGGCCTCCTGTGAGCGGCCGACGCCTTCCAGACAGGACGGGAGGTTCACATGGGCGCGGCCCACGACGGCGGCGGGGCCGCGTTCGAGCGAGCGCTGGAGGACGGCCTTCATCTCGTCGATGCCGGTCTCGACGTGACCGGCGTCGGCCATCAGGCCGCCGAGGGTGAGGCGGGCGTTGAGTTCGATGTCTTCGGCGCCGACCATGCGGGCGTACTCGACAGCGCGCTGGGCGTCGGAGAGCGCCTCGGGTCCCGGGGCGTGGAGCATGGACCAGCAGGCGACCCGGGAGAGGACCTCGGCGTGCACCTCGGACGGGGGCTGGCCGCGGACCAGTTCCTGGGCGGTGGCCAGTTCCTTCCAGCCGTCGCCCCTGGCCAGGCCCTCGGTCAGCATGGAGCGCTGCACCCAGAACCAGGCGGCGCGCAGGGGGTTGTCCGTGTCCGCCAGCCGGTCGAGTGCCCGTCGGGTGATCCTCAGGGCACGCTCGCGCTCTCCGCACAGCCGTCCGGCGACGGCGGCCTCGGCCATCAGGTCGAGGTAGCGCAGGGGGTGGGTGCCCGGGGCGCAGCCGCAGGGCGGGTAGACCTCGGTGTGGTCGACGGGGCGCAGTGTGGCCCGTACGGTGTCGGGGGCGGCATCCCACAGCTCCATCGCCCGTTCCAGCAGGCGCAGTTGCTCGGCGTGGGCGTGTCGGGAGCGGGCCTCGGCCGCGGCGTCGAGTACGGCGGGCAGGGCCTTGGCGGCGTCGTGGGCGTGGTACCAGTAGCTGGCCAGGCGGGTGGCGCGGCCGTCGGCGGGGACGAGCGCGGGGTCGGCTTCCAGGGCCTCGGCGTAGTGGCGGTTGAGGCGGGAGCGTTCGCCGGGCAGCAGGTCGTCGCTGACGGCCTCGCGGACCAGGGAGTGCCGGAAGCGGTAGCCGTCGTCGCCGGGGGCGGCGAGCAGGATGTTGGCGCCGACGGCGGCCCGCAGGGCTTCGATGAGTTCGTCCTCGGGGAGCCGGGCGACGGCCGCGAGCAGGGCGTACTCCACGGTGGAGCCGCCCTCGGCCACGATGCGGACGATCCGCTGCGCGTCCTCGGGGAGGCGTTCGACGCGGACGAGGAGCAGGTCGCGCAGGGTGTCGGTGAGGCCGGGGCAGCCGCCGTCATGGGCGGCCACGGCGAGTTCCTCGACGAAGAAGGCGTTGCCGTCGGAGCGTTCGAAGATCTCGTCGGCGCGGTCCGGGTCGGGTTCGGCGGCGAGGATGCCGGCGAGCTGGTGGCCGACCTCGGCGCGGTTGAAGCGGGGCAGTTCGATGCGGCGAACCGTGCGGAGGCGGTCGAGTTCGGCGAGGAGCGGGCGCAGCGGGTGGCGTCGGTGGATGTCGTCCGAGCGATAGGTGGCGAGGACGACGAGGCGGCCGGTGCGCAGGGTGCGCAGGAGGTAGGAGAGGAGGTGCCGGGTGGAGGCGTCGGCCCAGTGCAGGTCCTCCAGGACGAGCACGATCGTGCGGTCGGCGGCGAGTCGTTCCAGGAGGCGGGCGGTGAGTTCGAAGAGGCGGGCGGTGCCTTCCTCGTCGTGCCGTGTGCGCGAGGTCTCGCCCAACTCGGGCAGCAGCCGGGCCAGTTCCTGCTCCTGTCCGGCGGCCGCGGCGGCGAGTTCGTCGGGCAGCCGGCGGCGCAGGGCGCGCAGCGCGGTGGAGAAGGGCGCGAAGGGCAGACCGTCGGCGCCGATCTCGACGCAGCCGCCGGGCGCGACGACCGCGCCCCCGCGCGCGGCCTCGGCGGCGAACTCCTCGACCAGGCGGGTCTTGCCCACCCCGGCCTCACCGCCGAGCAGCAGGGCTTGCGGCCCGCCCCCCTCGCCCCCGTCTCCCCCGCTCACCGCCGCGCGCGGCGCCTTCCCCGGCGCGGGTCAATGCCTCGCGCAACACCTCCAGTTCGTCGGCGCGACCGACGAACACGGGACTGACGGACCTGGTCTCCACATCGCCGAGCATCGCACGACCCTCGGACCCTCCGGCACCGATTATCCGCAGGGTCCCGAGAGCCGGACGGCGGTCGTCCGCCGCCCGTCCGGCTTCCGGGCTCCCGCGCCCGGTGGCAGCGCCCCCGTCGGCGTGCCCGCCCTCGCGGCGCTGCTGCCCGCTCACGCGGCGCGCGGGAAGCGGAGCCGGCGTATCCGTTCTCCGAGTACCGGCCGTTCGGCGTCCGTGTCCCCCTCCCCGGAGGCGGACCTCGCCGCCGTCCTGGAGTCGTGTGCGGCCTCGCGGCGGGCACGGCGGGCCTCGCGTACCTGGCGGTAGTGCTCCGCCTCGCGGATCATCTCCGCGGACCGGATCTGCTGGAGTTCGTACTCGAACATCTCGTACCCCTGGTGAAGAGTCGGTGTGCGCTCGCTTGCTGCGATGCCTCAACCTTCGTCTCCCAGGCAGGGTGGCCACATCGGGAGAGTTCCGCATCTTGAACGCGCGAGGGGCCTTAGGTCCGTCGTAGGGATCCCTACGACGGACCTAAGGCCCCTCAGAAGCCGTCCTGGCGTGGCGGGCGTCAGGTGCTCGGCAGCGCCAGCAGCAGGTCGGAGTACTTCAGGGCGGCGAGCACCAGCCCGATGACGCCGACCGAGACACCGGCCCAGGCCACCGACTTGATCCACGGTGCCTGTACCTGGTCGGGGTCACCGAACGCGGGCCGCACCAGCACGACCACGCCGACGAGCAGCCCGAACAGCGCGAAGACACCGCCCCACAGCGCGGAGGCCTGCCAGGCGTCGCCGTAGACCGCCTGGAGCTGCGTGGCGACGTCGGCGTTCGTCGCGGCCTGCATCTCCAGCTGGCCCGCGATCCCCTCGCGCGCGGAGGCGACCGTGCCGACCCAGCCGCCGGTCAGCGACACCAGGCCCAGCACCACGGACACGATGCCGGCGGCACCCTGTCCCACACCCTGCGTCCTGGCGACGGCCGGCGGGAACTCGTCCTCGAACTCCGCGGCCTCGTCGGAACCGTCGGCCCCGACCGTGTCGCCGTTGTCCGTCGCGGCCGTGTGGTCCGCCTGCTTCGCCGCGTCGTCCTTGATGACGTCGGCCTTCACCGACTCCTCGTCGTTCCTGGCCTCGGCGCCCGTGTCGGCACCGGTCTCGTCAGCTGTTGTGGTTCCCATACCTCGCACCGTACGAATGTTGTCTGAGAGGTCTCTTAATGATCGCTGTGAACGCCGCGATCACGTGCCCCGCGCCATTCGGGCGCCAGGACGGACCATATCTCCACGTCGTGCCGGACGCCTCGATGGGGATACCGCTCCCGCTGCACACCGTCCCTGACCATGCCGAGCCGCCGTGCCACGTTCAGGCTCGGTGTGTTGCCGGAGGACGCGATCCACTCGACGCGGTGGATCGCGCGGACGTCGACGGCCCAGTCGATGAGGATCCGCATCGCGCGGGTGACGAGTCCCCGTCCGGTGCCTGCGGGCTCCAGCCAGCAGCCGACCTCACAGTTGGCGTTCGCCGCGTCGAAGTTGAGGAAGAGGACCCCGCCGACGAGTGTGCCGTCGAGCCAGATGCCGTGCAGGGAGCCGGTGTCGGCGGCGCGCATGTCGGCGTACCGCTGGAGGACGGCACGCGCGCCGTCGGTGTCCGTGGCGCTCTGGCCGAAGGGGACGTAGGTGTTGATGAAGTCCCGCCCCCGCTCCAGGTGCGTGAGGAACTCCTCGGCGTGCCAGGGTTCCAGGGGCCGCAGTTCGGCCCCGTCGTCACCCAGGGATATCGCGTACATCCGGCTGCCGCTCCTTCGCCCTCACGTCCGTCGCGTCGGCGTCCCCCGCCAGTACGTCCGCCGCTTCGGCGTCCGTCGCGGCGGCCAGCCTCTCATGGGCGGCGCGGGATTCGGGCGGCTCGATGCTGATGCGGGGCATGCGCCGGTCGAGCCAGCGGGGCAGCCACCAGTTGGCCCCGCCGAGCAGGTGCATGAGGGCGGGGACGAGGAGCGTGCGCAGGACGAAGGCGTCCAGGGCGACGGCGGCGGCCAGCGCGATGCCGAACATCGCGATCACGCGGTCGCCGCTGAGGACGAAGGCGAGGAAGACGGAGATCATGATGACCGCCGCGGAGTTGATCACCCGGCTGGTCTCGGCGAGGCCGACCCGGACCGCGCGCCGGTTGTCGCCGGTCTCCAGCCACTCCTCGTACATCCGGCTGACGAGGAACACCTGGTAGTCCATGGAGAGCCCGAAGAGGACCGAGACCATGATCACCGGGAGGAAGGGCTCGATCGGCCCGGCGCGGCCGAGGCCCAGCAGCTCGCTCCCCCAGCCCCACTGGAAGATCGCGACGACCACGCCGAAGGCGGCGGCGACGGCGGCGACGTTCATCGCGGCGGCCTTGAGCGGTATCCCGACGGACCGGAAGGCGAGCAGGAGCAGCAGACAGCCGAGGCCGATGACGACGCCCACGAACAGGGGCAGTTTGCCGACGATGACGTCCGCGAAGTCGTCGTACCCGGCGGTCACCCCGCCGACGTGCAGATCGAGCGTGGTGCCGGTCTCGGCCCTCGGCAACACCTCGTCGCGCAGCCGTTCGACGAGGTCGCTGGTCTTCGCCGACTGCGGGGAGGACGTCGGTACGACGGTGAGGTACGCGGTGTCACCGCCGGTGTTGTACGTCACCGGGGTCACCGCGGAGACACCCTCGGTGGCCCGGAGCGTGGTGTCGAGGTTGTCGAGCGCGAGCTTGTCGGCCGCGCCGTCGACCTTGGTGACGAGGGTGAGCGGGCCGTTCACGCCCGGGCCGAAGCCCTCGGCGAGGAGGTCGTAGGCCTGGCGGGTGGTCGTCGCCGCCGGGTCGTTGCCCTGGTCGGAGGTGCCGAGGCGCAGTCCGAGCGTGGGCAGGGCGAGCAGGGTCATGACGACGAGGGCGATCGCGCCGAGCTTCTTGGGGTGCCGCTCCACGAAGGCGGACCAGCGGGCGGCGAAGCCGGTGGGCAGCTCGGGTTCGGGGCCGTGCTCGGCGAGGCGGCGGCGCTCGCGGCGGCTGAGCGCGCGCATGCCGATGAGCGACAGCAGGGCCGGCAGCAGCGTCACGGAGGCGGCGACGGTGAGGACCACGGTGAGGGAGGCGGCTATCGCGACGCCGTTGAGGAAGCCGAGCCGAAGGATCAGCATGCCCAGCAGGGCTATGCAGACGGTGGCGCCCGCGAAGACGACGGCCCGCCCGGTGGTCGCGACCGCGTTCCGCGCGGCCTCCTCGACGGACAGGCCCCGTTTCAGCCCCCGGCGGTGCCGGGTCACGATGAACAGCGCGTAGTCGATGCCGACGCCGAGGCCGATCAGGGTCCCCAGCATGGGCGCGAAGTCGGCCACCGTCATGGCGTGCCCGAGCAGTGTGATCCCCGCGTAGGCGGTGCCCACACTGACCACGGCGGTCGCGATCGGCAGCAGGCTGGCGGCGAGCGAGCCGAACGCCAGGAAGAGGACGACGGCTGCGACGAGTACGCCGACGATCTCGGCGAGATGTCCGCCGGAGGCTTCGGTGAGGCCGATCGAGGTGCCGCCCAGTTCCACCTGGAGCCCGGCCCCCTCGGCGCCCTTCGCGGTGTCGACGACGGCCTCGGCCTGCGCCTTGTCCACGTCCTCGGCCGGCCGGTCGAAGGTGACGGTGGCGTACGCCGTACGGCCGTCCCCGCTGATCCGGCCGCCGTCGGCGCCGTCGTACGGGTCGGTGACGGCCGCGACGCCGGGCAGGCCGGCGATCTTGTCGAGGGTCTTCGTCATGGTCTGCTCGACAGCGGCGGCCCGTACGCTCGCGGTCCCGTCGCTCGTGTGCCAGACGACGGTGGCGCTGTCACCGCTGACACCCGGGAATCCCTCGTTCAGGAGGTCGGTGGCGCGGCTGGACTCGGTTCCGGGGGTCTTGTAGTCGTTGGAGTACGCGGCTCCCGCCACGGCTGCTCCGGCGGCCGTGCCCGCGAAGGCGAGCAGCCACAGCAGGACGGCGACAAGGCGGTGCCGGACACACCAGCGTGCAAGAGCGGCCACGGATCGTGCTCCTGAGGGGGGAGACTGAGCAATTCCTGGCAACTGTTGCACCACAATGTGATCGTTTGGCCCGTGTGAGGGTCTCCTCACAGAGGATGGGAGCCACCTCACAGGACAGATCACGGCACTCTGTCACCCCGCGTCACCGCCACGCGCACGCCTGAGGGCGGCCCATCGCCGTGATGTGCCGCCCTCAGGATCACGCGGGGAACCGGGGGTCCGTTCACCCCTCGGCTCAGCCTTCGGTGACGCCCAGCTTCTCCAGGATCAGCTCCTTGACGCGGGCCGCGTCGGCCTGGCCGCGGGTGGCCTTCATGACCGCGCCGACCAGGGCTCCGGCCGCGGCGACCTTGCCGCCGCGGATCTTGTCGGCGATGCCCGGGTTGCCGGCGATGGCCTCCTCGACTGCCGTCGTCAGGGCGCCCTCGTCGGAGACGACCTTCAGACCGCGCTTGTCGACGACCTCGTCGGGGGTGCCCTCGCCCGCGAGGACGCCCTCGATGACCTGGCGGGCGAGCTTGTCGTTCAGATCACCCTTCGTGACCAGCTCGGTGACGCGGGCGACCTGCTCCGGCGTGATGGCCAGCTCGTCCAGCGCCGTGCCGGACTCGTTGGCGCTGCGGGCCAGCTCGCCCATCCACCACTTGCGGGCCGAGGCGGCGTCCGCCCCGGCGTCGATGGTGGCGACGATGAGGTCCAGCGCGCCGGCGTTGAGGATCGCCTGCATCTCGGTGCCCGAGATGCCCCACTCCGCGAGGAGCCGATTGCGGCGCACCAGCGGCAGCTCGGGCAGCGCGGCCCGGATCTCCTCGACCCACTCGCGCGAGGGGGCCACCGGAACGAGGTCCGGCTCGGGGAAGTACCGGTAGTCCTCGGCCTCCTCCTTCACACGGCCCGAGGTCGTGGACCCCGTGTCCTCGTGGAAGTGCCGGGTCTCCTGGATGATCGTCCCGCCGCCGTTCAGGACGGCGGCGTGCCGCTGGATCTCGAAGCGGGCGGCGCGCTCGACGCTGCGCAGCGAGTTCACGTTCTTCGTCTCGGAGCGCGTGCCGAACTTCCTCCGGCCGTGCGGGCGCAGCGACAGGTTCACGTCGCAGCGCATCTGGCCCATCTCCATACGGGCCTCCGAGACGCCGAGCGCCTTGATGACCTCGCGCAGCTCACGCACGTACGCCTTGGCGACCTCGGGAGCGCGCTCGCCGGCGCCCTCGATCGGCTTGGTGACGATCTCGATGAGCGGGATGCCCGCGCGGTTGTAGTCGAGCAGCGAGTGCGAGGCGCCGTGGATACGGCCGGTCGCACCACCGACGTGCGTCGACTTGCCGGTGTCCTCCTCCATGTGGGCGCGCTCGATCTCCACGCGGAAGGTCTCGCCGTCCTCCAGCTGTACGTCGAGGTAGCCGTTGAAGGCGATCGGCTCGTCGTACTGGGAGGTCTGGAAGTTCTTCGGCATGTCCGGATAGAAGTAGTTCTTCCGGGCGAAGCGGCACCACTCGGCGATCTCGCAGTTCAGCGCGAGACCGATCCTGATCGCGGACTCGACGCCGATCGCGTTGACGACCGGGAGCGCGCCGGGCAGGCCGAGGCAGGTGGGGCAGGTCTGCGTGTTGGCGTCCTGGCCGAGTTCGGTCGAACAGCCGCAGAACATCTTCGTCTTGGTGCCGAGTTCGACATGGACCTCGAGGCCCATGACGGGGTCGTAAGACGCCAGGGCGTCCTCGTACGACACGAGGTCGGTCGTGGTCACAGGAAGTGCAACTCCTTCAGTGCGGTGGTCAGCTCCGCGCACCATCGCTGGTACGCGGGAAGGGTGTGGAGACGGTCGAGGTCGACGCGTTGGCCGAGCAGTTCCGCGAGCGTGCGTGTGTCGTACCCGGGCAGGACGGCGGCCAGCAGCGCCTTGGGGTCGGACACCCGCTCGACCTGTGTGCCCGAGGGCTCGCCGGCCCACGGCAAGGCGGAGATCACCGCCCCGGGCAGCGAACGCAGCAGGCCGCAGTCGGCGAGCAGCCACGCCTCTGTCTCCCGCACGGGCACGATGCCGACCATACGGCAGTCAAAGGGCGGTGCGGCGTCCTGCCTCAGCTTGTCGATCTTGCCCCGCTCACGGTGGTCGTTGTGCACCAGCAGCAGGTCACAGGTGGTGGCCAGATCCTGTGCCTCCTCGCAGAGCCGCGGGTGCGCCGTGCGCGCGGTGCTGGCCTCCCCGCGCTGGACCGTGTCCGCGACGTCGAACGGCATGGGTGCCCGCGCGGCCAGCTGGGTCAGCTGGCGTATCGCCAGCGTGGAGAGGAAGATCTCGTCCTCGGGGCCCTCGGCGAGCAGCCCCAGGGTCAGGTAACGGGTCACGCTCCGCTCGCCACCGCGCTCTCCAGGTACCGGCGGGCCTCCCGAGCTGGCACGAACGTCCCGCGCGGGCCGGACTCGGCCAGCGACCGCACCCTGCTGTGCCGGGAGGGCGTGCCGCCCCCGCCCACGCGGCTGACGGTGTCCACGAAGAACACGTCCGCGGGGTGGTCGTCGTAGACGGCGGACAGCACCACCGGGGAGTGGGTGGTGACAATCAGCTGCTGGGTCTGTCCCTCGCCAGTGCAGCGCCGCAGCCGTCGGACCAGTTCCCGGACCAGAGCCGGGTGCAGTCCGTTCTCGACGTCCTCGATCATCAGCGTGGAACAGCGGTTGGGCCCGTGGCCGGAGGACTTCGAGCGGCTCCGGGGCGGCACCGTCAGCCCCGCGTGGGCCGCGGTCAGCAGGGCCAGTACGTGCAGGGTCCCGTACGAAGCCAGCCGGACGGGCACGGGTGGCGCGTCGCGATAGATCAGGTCCAAGTCCCACACGCCACTATGCGGGTCGGGTGTGGGCCGCAGGTCGACGAGGCCAGGGAGCACGGCCGCGGCGTCGGCGCGCAGCAGCAACTCCCGGTGCCGGTCCCGGTCGGGGTCGGTCAGCAGGCGGCCGAGGACGGCCGCGAGGTTGTGGCCGTCGCGCGCCAGCCGGCGCTCGTCCGTCAGGTCCGGAGGGATGCGCATCAGCGCAGGTTCAGGGACGAGCCAGGTCCAACGCCCGCCGGGGAGGGAGCGGAAGGCATGGATTCCCTGCCGGGCGGTCTCGGCGATGTGCGCGCGCTGGCCAGGAGTCAGGTCCCAGCCCACGGGTGGCTCTGATAGCAGGGTGACCCGGCCGGCGACGCTCGGAGAGTGTTTGTCGCCGAGCTCCGCGCGGAGTTCCAGGCGCAGATGGCTCAGTGCCTCGCGGTGGGACTGCAGGAAGCAGATGACCAGCCGGATCCGGCCGGTGGTGGAGCCCTCGCCGTCCCGGTGGAAAAGGTCGAGTACCCTGCCCCGGCGCTCGTCCCCTGGGCGCAGATCGGTGAAGAAGAAGAGCGACTCCTTGTCGATACCCCAGCTGCCCAGCATGGCGTCCTTGCACATCTGGGACGCCAGGTCGACCGCTTCCAGGAGATTGGTCTTGCCGGAGCCGTTGGGGCCGACGAGGATGGTGAACGGCGAGAGGTCGAACGCCGCGTCACGGAAGGACCGGAACCCCTCGATCTCCATGTGCGTGATCATCTTGCGCCACCTCCCTGGTGTACCTCGTTGTCGTTGATCGTGGTGCCTGCCCCGAGGGGGCGGACCGCCCGCCCCCTCGGGGCGGTGCGGACGGGGCCGGGACCGGACCCTGATGGAACGGTCCCGGCACGATGTCTCAGCCCAGCAGGACGTCGTCGTCGCCCAGCCGCTTCAGTTCGCGGTACAGGATGGCGAGACCGGTGACGATGCCGACGGCGGCCACGGACGCGTCGATCAGCCGGAGCGTGTCCTGCTCGACGCGGGCCTTCTTGATCCGCTTGGCGATGCCCCACGCGCCGAAGGCGGTGGTGGCGATGGACACGTACGTACCGGACTTGGACTTCTGGAAGTCCTTGGCCTTGGACAGTGTCTTGCTCACAGCGACGGAGCCTCCTCGAGAAGCGGGTGCCCCCACTTTTCCACGAAGGCGGCCTCGACGGCGGCGCCGACCTTGTAAAGACGGTCGTCCTTCAGCGCCGGGGCGATGATCTGCAGTCCGACCGGGAGACCGTCCTCCGGCGCGAGGCCGCAGGGCAGGGACATCGCGGAGTTGCCCGCGAGGTTGGTCGGGATGGTGCAGAGGTCCGCCAGGTACATCGCCATCGGGTCGTCGGCGCGCTCGCCGATCGGGAAGGCGGTGGTGGGCGTGGTCGGCGAGACGATGACGTCGACCTGCTCGAACGACTTCTCGAAGTCCCGCGTGATGAGCGTACGGACCTTCTGGGCGCTGCCGTAGTACGCGTCGTAGTAGCCGGAGCTGAGCGCGTACGTGCCGAGCATGATGCGGCGCTTCACCTCGGGGCCGAAGCCCGCCTCACGGGTGAGGGAGGTGACCGTCTCGGCGGAGTTCGTGCCGTCGTCGCCGGTCCGCAGGCCGTAGCGCAGACCGTCGAAGCGGGCGAGGTTGCTCGAACACTCGCTCGGCGCGATCAGGTAGTACGCGGCCAGCGCCAGGTCGAACGACGGGCAGTCCAGCTCGACGATCTCGGCGCCCAGCTCCCTCAGCAGCTCGACGGACTCGTCGAAGCGCTGGACGACGCCGGCCTGGTAGCCCTCGCCGCGGAACTGCTTGACGACACCCACGCGCATCCCGGCGACGCTGCCGTTGCGGGCGGCCTCGACGACCGGGGGGACCGGGGCGTCGATGGAGGTGGAGTCGAGCGGGTCGTGACCGGCGATGACCTCGTGCAGGAGTGCCGCGTCCAGGACCGTGCGGGCGCAGGGCCCGCCCTGGTCGAGGGAGGAGGAGAAGGCGACCATGCCGTAGCGGGAGACCGCGCCGTACGTCGGCTTCACGCCCACCGTGCCGGTGACGGCGGCCGGCTGGCGGATGGAGCCGCCGGTGTCGGTGCCGATGGCGAGGGGCGCCTGGTAGGAGGCGAGGGAGGCGGAGGAACCGCCGCCGGAGCCGCCGGGGATGCGGGTGAGGTCCCAGGGGTTGCCGGTCGGCCCGTACGCGCTGTTCTCCGTCGAGGACCCCATGGCGAACTCGTCCATGTTGGTCTTGCCGAGGATGACGACGTCGGCGTCCTTCAACCGCTTGGTGAGGGTCGCGTCGTAGGGCGGGATCCACCCTTCGAGGATCTTCGAGCCCACGGTCGTCGGAATGCCGACCGTGGTGAAGATGTCCTTGAGCGCGAGCGGGACGCCGGCGAGCGGGCCGAGCTTCTCGCCCCTGGCCTTCTTCTCGTCGACGGCGCGGGCCTGGGCGAGGGCGCCCTCACGGTCGACGTGCAGGAAGGCGTGCACCTTCTCGTCGACGGCCTCGATCCGGGCCAGGTGGGCCTCGGTGACCTGCACGGCGGTGAGTTCGCCGGAGGCGATCTTCGCGGCGATCTGGGCCGCGGTGAGCTTGATGATGCTGTCGGTCATGACGTGATCAGTCCTCCCCCAGGATCTGCGGCACCTTGAAACGCTGCTGCTCCTGGGCCGGGGCGGCGGAAAGCGCCTGCTCGGGGGTGAGCGACGGACGGACCTCGTCCGCGCGCATGACGTTCGTCAGCGGCAGCGGGTGCGAGGTCGGTGGTACATCTTGGTCGGCGACCTCGCTGACGCGGGCGACCGCGCCGATGATGTCGTCCAGCTGACCCGCGAAGTGTTCGAGCTCTTCGGGCTTCAGCTCCAGACGCGCCAGCCGGGCGAGGTGGGCGACCTCCTCGCGCGTAATGCCAGGCATGCAGCGATCCTCTGGGGTGAGTGTGTGTGGTTTGGCGCCAATCCTATGGGGCGCGACGGCTTGACTGCGCCGCTGGGCCGGGCGCCCAGTGGCTCGGGGGCACTGTAATCGGGCGAGCGCGGGTGCGCGGGGCTTCTCGCGCAGTTCCCCGCGCCCCTGAAAGCCCAGGCCCTGCGGACCCGAAATGCGACGGGGGCCGCGGGCCTGGAAAGCGACGGGCTTGCGCGATGCTTGGCGGAGGGGGCTGCGCGATGCGCGGCGCCGGGGCCGTGGGATGCGTGGCGGCGGGGCCGTGGGATGCGTGGCGGCGGGGCCGAGGGATGCACGGCGACGGGGCCGAGGGATGCACCGGCAACGGAGCCACGGGACGCACGGGCGGCGGGGCTACGGAACGCACGGCGGCGGGGCCGAGGGATGCGTGGCGGCGGGGCTACGGAACGCACGGCGACGGGGCCGTGGGATGGACGGGCGGCGGAAGCCACGGGACGCACGCGCGGCGGGGCTACGGGACGCACGGCAGCGGAGCTACGGGACGCACGGCGACGGAGCCACGGGACGCACGGCGACGGAGCCACGGGACGCACGGCGGCGGGGCCGAGGAACGCACCGGCGACGGAGCTGCGGGACGCACGGCGGCGGGGCTGCGATGAAAAGCATGGGGCGCAGCCCCTGCTTTTCAGGGGCGCGGGGAACTGCGCGAGAAACCCCCACCGGAGCCGCACCCGCCGACGCACCCGAACCCCCGAGCTATGAGGCGCCCCCCACCCGCCCCCCTCGTCACTCCTCCGCCGTAGCCGCCGGCAGCGCCGCCGGCGGGCGCCGCTGCCAGCCCCGGGAACCCCGGGCCCGCAACCACGCGGTCGCCTCCTCCGCCGGCATCGCGGCGGCGACCAGCCACCCCTGGACCGCGTCGCACCCGAGATCCCGCAGCCGCTCCCACGTCTCGTCGTCCTCGACGCCCTCCGCGACGACGAGCAGCCCCAGCGAATGCGCGAGATCGACCGTGCAGCGCACGATCGCCGCGTCCTCGCTGTCGATCGCCAGCCGGGCCACGAACGACCGGTCGATCTTCAGCTCGCTGACCGGCAGCCGCCTCAGATGCACCAGCGACGAGTACCCCGTCCCGAAGTCGTCGAGCGACATCTTCACCCCGTGCCCGGTCAGCCCGGCGAGGGTGTCCGCGGCGCGCTGCGGGTCTTCGAGCAGCACATGTTCCGTTATCTCCAGCTGCAACGCCCCGGCGGGAACCCCGTGGCGGGCGAGCCGCGCGGCCACCGCGCCGGCGAAGCCGGGGGTGTGGACGTCGCGTGGGGACACGTTCACCGCCACCGGTACGTGCAGCCCCTGAGCACGCCACCGCGCCACCTGCCCGAGCGCGGTCTCCAGGACGTACTCCGTCAGGTGCGGCATCAGTCCGGAGGACTCGGCGATCGCTATGAACTCGTCCGGCGGCACCTTCCCCCGTTCGGGGTGCACCCACCGCACCAGGGCCTCCAGGCCGGCGACCTGCCCGTCGAAGCGGACCTTCGGCTGGTAGTGCAGCTCGACCTCGTGCGCGTCGAGCGCGCGCCGCAGGTCACCCAGCAGACCGAGCCGGTCGGGGGTGTTGGAGTCCCGCTTGGACTCGTAGACCTCCACGCCCGTACGGTCGCGCTTCGCCTGGTACATCGCCACGTCCGCCCGCCGCAGCAGTCCCTCCGCGTCGAGCGCGTGGTCGGGGAAGACGGCGAGCCCGGCACTGGCCTCCAGGACGAGGGTGAGCCCGTCCAGGTCGAGCGGTGAGCCGAGCGCGGCGACGAGGTTGCGGGCGACCCGCGACGCGGACGTCGTGGAGTCGGCGACGGGCAGCAGTACGGCGAACTCGTCACCGCCCAGCCGCGCGGCCTCCGCTCCGCGCGGCAGGGCGACCCGCAGCCGATCCGCTATCTGCAACAGCAACCGGTCGCCCGCGAGATGGCCGAGCGTGTCGTTGACGGACCTGAAGCGGTCGAGGTCGATCAGCAGCAGCGCCGACCGCGCCCCGATGCGTTCGGCGTCGTCCAGCGCGGTCCAGGTCCGCTCCAGCAGCCACTGCCGGTTCGGCAGGCCGGTGAGCGGGTCGCGCAGTTGTTCCTCCGCACGGGCGCGGGCTATCCACAGGGTGGAGTCGAGCGCGATGAGGGGGATGGCGAAGAGCGGCAGCAACAGGGGCTGAGCCAGGGCGACGACGCAGACGAGCGGCGCGATACCGAGCAGCGCGACGGCGACGAGCCCCTGTCTGACCAGGGCCGTACGGGCGACGGTGGGCAGTCCGCCGCGCGGTGCGGCCAGATGCCACAGCAGCACCCGGCTGACCGCAAGATAGGCGACCGCGACCAGGGCCACCTGCGGAGCCGAGTAGAGATTCCAGCTGTCCGGGTCCCAGGGCCGCTCCACCGAGGGGACGCGTCCGAAGACCCGCAGGACGAGCGCGGCGGCGCCGATGCCGAGGATGTCGACCGCGCCGTGCAGGACGCCCTGACGCCAGCGGCCCCGGCGGGCGACGCCGACGAGCACGACGACGGTGAGGCTGACCATCCCGGCGGCCACCCAGCCGTACAGCAGCAGGACGGCGAGGGTGAGGGCGGCGCCGGAGCCGGTGCCGCCCCACCAGCGCGCGCGGCCCATGGCGACGAGATGGCCGACGATGATGCCGGTCAGGAGGGCGAGGGACCAGCCGACCGTACCGGCCGGGAAGAGCGCGTGCGGTCCGACGAACGCCCGGTAGAAGCCGGCGCCGAGGATGGCACCGGCGAGGCCCACGATCACGGCGGGCAGCGCGGGCCAGGACAAATGCCGATCGGCGTCGTGACCGGGCAGTTCGTGTCCGCGGCCCTCGCCGAGCGCGCCGGTGACGACGGGTGCCCCGCCCATGGCGGCCGCGGTGCCGGAGCCGAGCTGGGCCGGGCCGGGTACGAGGGGGCGGGGTGCGCTCGCGCCCGCACGGCCCGGCGGCCATGCCGTACCGGTCCTGGACTCCGCCGTCGTCGCCTGCCCGGGGGCGTCCTCCCGGCTTCGCTCGAACGGGCGTCCTCCCATGAGCAGAGAGCGTCCCCGTCGCCAGGCCCCGGACACCCGGCGCAGGCGCAGCCGCGATTCCGGGGCGACGCTCTCGGTCGGTTCCATTCCCGTCCCTCTCACAGCCGGCGGTGCCCACGCCACGCGGCCCGTCGCTCTTCTCACGACCTCGACGGCACCGCGTCCGGCAACCCACCACGCGTCCGGGCACGGCAGGCGCACACCTCAACAGTAGGCCGCGCAAGGCTTCCACGGGCAGCGGTCGACGGCGGTTGCCCGAATGCGACCGGCCACCCGTATGCATCTGGTATGCGCCGAACGGGTGGCCTTCAACCCCTACTCCTCGATCGGGAGCGCGACTTCCGCCGCCGCGTCCGGTCCCTGTTCGAGCAGGACGGCGAAGCCGTCCTCGTCCAGGACGGGCACTTTGAGCTGCATCGCCTTGTCGTGCTTGGAGCCCGGATTCTCGCCCACCACGACGAAGGAGGTCTTCTTGGACACCGAGCCGGTCACCTTGGCGCCCCGGCTCTGCAGCGCCTCCTTCGCCCCGTCCCGTGTGTGGTGTTCGAGTGTGCCGGTCACCACGACCGTCAGCCCTTCGAGGGGCCTGGGTCCCTCGTCCTCACCGGCGCCCTTGTCCTCCAGCGGGACACCGGCCGCCTTCCACTTACGGATGATCTCCCGGTGCCATTCTTCGGCGAACCACTCCTCCAGGGCCTTCGCGACGATGGCGCCCACGCCGTCGACCGCCGTGAGTTCCTCCTGTGTGGCCTGCTCGATCCGGTCGATCGAGCGGAACTCGCGGGCGAGGGCCTGGGCGGCGACCGGTCCGACGTGGCGGATGGAGAGCCCGTTGAGGAAGCGGGCGAGCGGACGGCTCTTGGCCTCCTCGATCTTCTGGAGCAGGGCGAGGGTGTTCTTCTTCGGCCCGCCCTCCTTGTTGGCGAAGACCGTGACGACCTTCGGCTCGCCCGTCTCGGGATCGTGCTTGGGCAGACCGCTGTCCGCGTCCAGGACGTACGCCTTGATGGGGAGCAGCTTCTCCACGGTGAGGTCGAAGAGGTCGCCCTCGTCGACCAGGGGCGGGTCGGCCGGCTCCAGGGGCCGGGTGAGCGCGGCGGCGGCGACCCCGCCGAAGTGCTCGATGTCCAGGCACTCCCGGCCCGCCAGATACGCGACGCGCTCCCGCAACTGGGCCGGACAGCTGCGGGCGTTGGGGCACCGCAGATCGATGTCCCCCTCCTTCATCGCACGCAGCGGGGTCCCGCACTCCGGGCACTCGGTCGGCATCACGAACGGGCGCGTCTCGTTCTCGTCGCGCAGGTCCACGACCGGGCCGAGGATCTCGGGGATGACGTCACCGGCCTTGCGGATGACGACCGTGTCCCCGATGAGGACGTTCTTGGCCTTGACGACCTCCTGGTTGTGCAGGGTGGCGAACTCGACCTCCGAGCCGGCCACGGTCACCGGCTCGACCTGGGCGTACGGAGTGACCCGACCGGTGCGGCCGACACCCACCTTGATGTCGATGAGCCTGGTGTTGACCTCCTCCGGCGCGTACTTGTACGCGATGGCCCAGCGGGGTGCGCGCGCCGTGGACCCGAGACGTCCCTGCAGCCGGATCTCGTCGAGCTTGACCACCGCGCCGTCGATCTCGTGCGCCACGGAGTGGCGGTGCTCGCCGTAGTGGGCGATGAACTCCCGTACGCCGTCGAGGTCGTCGACCACCCGGTTGTGCTCGGCGGTGGGCAGGCCCCAGGACTTGAGGAGGTCGTAGGCCTGGGAGAGGCGGGTGAAGCCGCCGTCGAAGCCCTCCAGGGCGCCGATGCCGTGGACCACCATGTGCAAGGGGAGGGTGGCCGTGACCTTGGGGTCCTTCTGACGCAGTGAACCCGAGGCGGAGTTGCGGGGGTTGGCGTACGGCTTCTCGCCGGCCGCGACCCGGCGTTCGTTGAGGCCCTGGAAGGCTTCCATCGGGAAGTAGACCTCGCCGCGGATCTCGACGAGCCGGGGGACGCGGTCGCCCTTCAGCCGGTGCGGGATCTCGGCGATCGTCATGACGTTGGGTGTGATGTCCTCGCCGACCTCGCCGGTGCCGCGGGTGGCGGCCCGGGTCAGTCTGCCGTCCTCGTACGTCAGGTTCACCGCGAGGCCGTCGATCTTCAGCTCGCACAGCAGGTGGTAGTCGGTGGTGCCGACGTCCTTGGCCACGCGCTCGGCCCAGGCGGCGAGGCCCTCGTCGTCGAAGACGTTGTCGAGGGAGAGCATGCGCTCGCGGTGCTCGACCTCGGCGAGATCGGTCTTGTACTCGGCGGCGACCTTCTGCGTCGGTGAGTCCGGGGTGCGCAGTTCGCTGAACTCGTCCTCCAAGGCCTCCAGGGTGCGCAGGAGTTCGTCGAACTCCGCGTCGCTGATGACGGGAGCGTCCTGCCCGTAGTACCGGGCGCGGTGCGCCTCGATCTCCTCGGCGAGCCGCGCGTGCTTCTCGCGTGCCTCGGGGGGCACCGTCGCCTCGGCGGGTACCGATGTGGGCTGTGCGTCCTGGTCGCCGGCCACCGTGTTGTCCTCCCGTTACTCTGGGTTGTCCGCGAGGGATCTCGCCGCCTTGACGCAGTGCGCGAGTGCCGTGCGCGCGTATGCCGGGGAGACCCCCGCGAGCCCGCACGCCGGAGTGACCGTGACCGCCTCCGCGAGAAGCCCCGGATGCAGTCCCAGCCTGCGCCACAACGTCCTGACACCCATGACGCTACCGGCAGGGTCCGACAATGCCCCCTCCGTGGTCGGCACGACACCGGCCAGCAGCTTGGTGCCCCCCTCGACCGCTTCCCCGATCGCGTCGTCGTCACGCTCGGTGAGCAGAGTGAAGTCGAAGGAGATCCCGGTGGCACCGGCCCGGCGCAGCAGCGCGAACGGCACGTCGGGGGCGCACGAGTGCACGGTCACCGCGCCCTGTGCGGCGTCGATGACGTTCCGCAGCGTGGCCTCGACGAGTTGGCGGTCGACGGCGCGGTGCGTGCGGTAGCCGCTGGCGCTCTTGACCTGTCCGCGCAGGACGGCGATGAGGGAGGGTTCGTCGAGCTGGAGGACGAGTTGGGCTCTCGGCGCCCGCCGGCGGACCTCGGCGAGGTGCTGGCGCAGGCCCTCGGCGAGCGAGCCGGCGAGGTCACGGCAGGCGCCGGGGTCGGAGAGGACTGCCTCGCCGTTCCTCAGCTCCAGCGCGGCGGCGAGGGTCCAGGGTCCGACGGCCTGGACCTTCAGTGGGCCCTCGTATCCCTGGGTGAACTCCTCCAGCGCGTCGAGGTCCTCGCCCAGCCACGACCGGGCCCGCTTGGTGTCCCGGCCCGGTCGGTCGCCGAGGCGCCAGCCGCTGGGCTCCACGCGCGCGTACAGCTCGACCAGCATCCCCGCGGTTCTGCCGATCATGTCGGCGCCGGGGCCTCTGGCGGGGAGTTCGGGAAGGTGCGCCATGCCTGTCTCCGGCCACTCGAAGGTGCCGGTGACGGTCTTGGCGGCTTCTCGGGCGTCGCCGCCCGGCATGGACCCCACGCCGGTGGCGGGGCCGAAACTGAAGTCGTCGCTCACGCCCCGAAGCGTACGGCTCCGCCGGGGGTGCGTTGTCGGGTGCGGGTGGGTGGGGCCTCTCGCGCAGTTCCCCGCGCCCCTGAAAGCCCAGGACCCCGCGGCTCTGAAAGGCGGCCGGTGTCGGGCCTGAGAAGCACGGGGCACAGCCCCTGCTTTTCAGGGGCGCGGGGAACTGCGCGACCAGCCCCCACTCACCCGCCCCCGCCCCCGCACCCGCACCCGCACCCGGCAACGCACCCCGTCCGGCAGAGCCCTCACGCGCCCGGTCGGACCGTCAGGTCGTTCACCTCCGCGTCGCGGGGCAGGTCCAGCGCCATGAGAATCGTCGTGGCGACCGACTCGGGGGCGATCCAGCGAGCGGGGTCGTACTCCTTGCCCTCCTGCTGGTGCACCTTCGCCTGCATGGGGCTGGCGGTGCGGCCGGGGTACACCGTCGTCACCCGGACCCCGTTGCCGTGCTCCTCCCACCGCAGGGAGTCCGCCAACGCCTTGAGCCCGTGCTTGGAGGCGGCGTACGCGGACCAGTCGGCGTGGGCGTTGAGGCCCGCGCCGGAGTTGACGAACAGCACGTGCCCACGGGCGGCCCGGAGTTGGGGCAGGAAGTGGCGGGTCAGTTCGGCGGGGGCGATGAGGTTGACGTTGAGCTGGTGGCGCCATGTCTTGGGGGTCAGCTCGCCGACCGGGCCGAGGTCGACCACACCCGCGATGTGCAGCAGCGAGTCCACGCGGTCCGGCAGGCTCTGGTGGGAGAAGGCCCAGGAGATCTTGTCCGGGTCCGCCAGATCGCCGACCAGCGTCCTCGCCCCCGGGAACTCCGCGGCCAGTTCCTTCGCCCGTCCCGCGTCGCGCGCGTGCAGCACGAGGTCGTCCCCGCGCTCGTGCAGCCGTCGGGCGACGGCCGCGCCGATGCCGGAACCCGCCCCGGTGATCACATGAGTAGCCATGCGGTCATGCTCGCATCACCGGAGCGGAACGAAGAACGCCCCTCAGGCGACGCCCCGGCTCTCCTCCAGATATGCCAGCGCCCCCACCGGCTCCTCCGCGAAGAAGACCAGGTCGGTGAGCGGGCGGGGCAGGAAGCCCTCGTCCTCCATGCGCCGGAACTGCTCCTTCAGGCCGTCGTAGAAGCCCGCGGTGTTGAGGAGGACGACCGGCATCTCGGTGTGACCGTGCTTCTTCAGCTCCAGGATCTCGGTCGCCTCGTCGAGCGTGCCGGTCCCGCCGACCATGATGACGACCGCGTCGGCCTTCTCCAGGAGCAGCCGTTTCCTCTCGGCGAGGTCCCGTGCGACCACCATCTCGTCGGTGTCCGGCCGCGCCTTGGCCGCCAGGAACTCGACCGAGACGCCCAGCAGTCTGCCGCCCGCCTCCCGCACGCCGTCGGCGACCACCTTCATCAGCCCGACGTCCGAGCCGCCCCACACCAGGGTGTGCCCGCCCTTGCCGATCAGCTTGGCAAACTCCTTCGCCGGGCCCGTGTAACGGTCGGCGAGGTCGGCGGCGGAGAGGAAGACACAGATGTTCATGCGTCCACGTTAGGGGGCGGTACCGACATCCGGTCCCCCACGCCCGCCGGCTTCCTCCGCCAGGGTCGCGCGGATCTTCGACTGGCGATGGGGCAGGTCCTCCCAGTCGTCCATGAGCCGGGCGGACAGGCCGTACCGCCGGGCGAGTTCGACGAGGGTGTCGGTGCGGTAGTAGAAGTCCTCGTGGAGCACGTGGTGTTCGTCGCCCTCGGTGCGGCCGAAGGTGAAGTCGAAGTGGCCGCCGGGGGCGAGGACGCGGCCGACGTGCGCGAGGCACTGCTCTATGACGTGCGGCGGCGAGTGGGAGAACACGCTGTGCGCGTGGACGACGTCGAAGTGACCGGCGGGCAGGAAGGCGAACGTGAGGTCGGCGACGAGCGCCAGGTGGGGCAGTTTGGACTGCAGACCCTCTCGCGCGAGGGTGCGCTGGGCCTCCATGAGGATGGCGGGCGAGATGTCGATCCCGTAGTAGTTCCCGGTGTCCAGGTGGTCGATGAACAGCCGCCCGGCCCGCAGGTTCCCGCAGCCGATCTCCAGCATCCGGTGCCGGGGCTCCAGGCCGTGCCGCAGGAGGTAGTCGAACTGCATCCGGCCGATGCGTTCCCACTTCTCGACGGACGGGTTGTGCCCGACGGCGGCCTCGGGACTGCGTGCCGTGTCGGCGGCCATGACGGCCCGGTAGTAGGCGATGTGGTCGCGGTGCTTCAGCCGCAGCCAGGTGTCCCGCGCCACCCGGTGGGCGTGCGCGGGCACGCGCCGGGGGTGGCGCAGGGCGTACCGCATCCGGTGGCTGAGACTCCGGCGGTTCCTCGTCGGGTCCCGGAACGGATCACGGGACCGGTCGCGAGACGGGTCAGGGGACCGACCACGAGACGGGTCGCGTGACGGATCCATGGCCGCGTCACGGGGCGGATCCATGGCCGCGTCGCGGGACGGATCCCGAGGCCCGTCCCGTGACGGATCCCGGCCCGCGTCCCGTGGCGGATCCGCGGCGCGCGACGGTTCCGGGGACGGCCCCCGGGACGGGTTTCCCGCCTGTTCTGCCGGATCTGTGGCTGTCATGGCGACCTCCTACGTCCCCCTGCGGCCCGTCCGGGGCCTCCTGGAAGAGCTCGAAGCTCACCAAGCAGCCTGCGCCGTGCGCACGAGGACGGCTACCCGGGGAGGGACGATCGTGGCCGTGGCGCTACACGGCACCCGCCCGCGCGCGCGTGGTGGAGGCGATCGTCGCCGACCCCACGACGCGCGTGCCGTCGTACAGGACGATCGCCTGTCCGGGGGCGACACCGCGGACGGGCTCCGTGAAGGAGACCTCCAGGGTGCCGTCGATCAGCTCCGCGCGGACCTCGGTCTCGCCGCCGTGGGCGCGCAGCTGGGCCGTGTAGGTGCCGGGGCCCGTGGGGGCCGCGCCGCACCAGCGGGGGCGGATCGCGGTCAGGGCGTCGACGTCGAGGGCGGCGGCCGGGCCGACCGTGACCGTGTTGTTCACCGGGGAGATGTCGAGGACGTAGCGCGGCTTGCCGTCGGGGGCGGGGGTGCCGATGCGGAGCCCCTTGCGCTGGCCGATGGTGTAGCCGTACGCGCCCTCGTGGGTGCCGAGGACCGTGCCGGACTCGTCGACGATGTCGCCCTCGGAGCGGCCCAGCCGGTTCGCGAGGAAGCCCTGGGTGTCGCCGTCGGCGATGAAGCAGATGTCGTGGGAGTCGGGCTTCTTGGCGACGGCGAGGCCCCTGCGCTCGGCCTCGGCGCGGATCTCGTCCTTCGTCGTCACGGTGTCGCCGAGCGGGAACATCGCGTGGGCGAGCTGCCTGTCGTCGAGCACGCCGAGGACGTACGACTGGTCCTTGGCCATGTCGGAGGCGCGGTGCAGCTCCCGGGTGCCGTCCTCGCGCACGAGCACCTGGGCGTAGTGGCCGGTGCAGACGGCGTCGAAGCCCAGGGCGAGGGCCTTGTCGAGCAGGGCCGCGAACTTGATCTTCTCGTTGCAGCGCAGACAGGGGTTCGGGGTGCGTCCTGCCTCGTACTCGGCGACGAAGTCCTCGACCACGTCCTCGCGGAAGCGCTCGGCGAGGTCCCACACGTAGAAGGGGATGCCGATGACGTCGGCGGCGCGGCGGGCGTCCCGGGAGTCCTCGATCGTGCAGCAGCCGCGCGCCCCGGTCCGGAACGACTGCGGGTTGGCGGACAGCGCCAGATGGACGCCCGTGACGTCGTGCCCGGCTTCCGCCGCGCGGGCGGCGGCCACGGCGGAGTCGACCCCGCCGGACATGGCGGCGAGGACACGGAGGGGGCGGGAGCGCTGCGAGATCTCAGTCATAACCCTTCAAGGGTACGGGTCGCCGGGAACCGGAGCCCGCGAGTATCCGTTGACGATCTCGTGGGAACGAGAAGGGCTTCGAAGAGCGGTTCCGGGGGCGGCGACGCGAGCGCCTCCGGCGGCGGGGACACGGGCCGGCGCGTCGGACGCCGGGCGCTGCTCATCGGCACGGCCGTGGCCGCCGTCGGTACGGCCGTCGTGGCCAAGGACGAGCTGAAGCGCGCCTGGTGGCGCGTGCCCGGGGTCACGAAGCCGCGCAAGGAGGGCGAGGTCGACTACGCGGGAGCGAAGTGGGTCGCGGCCTCGGACGCGAACTGGCGGCTGGCGGACCGGCCGGACGACTTCGGCATAGACATGGTGATCATCCATGTCACCCAGGGCAGTTTCGCCAGCGCCGTGAAGGTCTTCCAGGACCCGGAGCACGGCGCCGCCGCGCACTACATCGTCCGCAAGGACGGCCATGTCACCCAGATGATCCGCGAGCTGGACGTGGCCTACCACGCGGGCAACCGCGACTACAACGAGCGCAGTGTCGGCATCGAGCACGAGGGCTTCGTGGAGAAGCCCGAGGACTTCACCGCCGAGATGTACGAGGCCTCGGCGCGGCTCACGGCCCGTGTCTGCGCGCGGTACGACATCCCGATCGACCGTGAGCACATCCTCGGCCATGTCGAGGTGCCGGGGACGGACCACACCGACCCCGGCGAGGGCTGGGACTGGGACCGCTACATGAAGCTGGTCCGCGCGGCGGCGGCCACACAGTCGTCGACGTCCGCCTGACCCCGGCACCGGGCCGCACCCGACAGCGGGGGCACAGGGGCGCGAGAGGGCCGGGACAGCGGCAGCACAGACCGTCACCGACGCGACGGACATGTGACGGGCATCACATGATCATGCGCCGGTATTCCCACCCCGTCCGACGGCCGCCCGATACGTCCCGCGCCACGGACCCGACCTGCATCTGCCTCAACTCCCCACTGCCTCACCGTAGTTGAGACAGTCCGTCGCGCACGGCGGGCTCACAGCGCACTCGGTCCGCTCCTACGTTCACCCCAGTGCTCACACAGGCCTCACGTCGAGCATCCCGGCTCATGACGAACAACACTGAGCGCAAGGGCGGCCGCAACGGCAAGGGGCTGCACCGCCGCAAGTTCCTCGGCGGGATGGCGGGAGCCGGGCTGGCGGCGGTCGCGGTGGCCGGTACGACCTTCTCGCTGCTGACCGACGCGAAGGGCAACAAGGCGGGCGCCGCGACCGGCACCGCCTCGCTGAACATCCCGGACCTCCTGGAGGGCACCACCTCCGACGGCACCACCACGTTCGCGTTCACCGCCCAGAGCGGCACCCATGAAATCCTCAGCGGTGTCACGAGCGACACCGCCGGCTACAACGGGTCCTACCTCGGCCCCACCATGAAGTGGACCACCGGCTCCACGGTCCTGCTGAACATCACCAACGACCTCGACGCCGACACCAGCGTCCACTTCCACGGCGCGCACATCCCGCCCGACATGGACGGCGGCCCGCAGAACGCGTTCGCCGCCGGGGAGACCTGGTCCCCCACCTTCGAGATCCTCGACGAGGCCAAGACGCTCTGGTACCACCCGCACGCGCTCGGCACCACGGCCGAGCAGGTCGTGCACGGCCTGGCCGGTCTGATCATCGTGGAGGACGAGACGGACGCGTCGGCCGCGTTGCCGAGCGAGTACGGCGTCGACGACATCCCGCTCGTCCTGCAGTGCCTGGCCACCGACGCGGCGGGAGACATCAAGTACGACCTGAACGGCTACCTGCGCAACACCCTCAGCTTTCCGGTGCTGTGCAACGGCACGAACGTCGACGACACCACGCTGACGTTCACCGCGACGAAGACCCGCACCCGGTTCCGGGTGCTCAACGCCTCGCCGTCCGACATCATCACCGTCCAGCGCGGCGACGGCGGCACACTCACCCAGGTCGCCACCGAGCAGGGCTACCTCACCGAGGCCACCGAGGTGAAGTCGATCAGGCTGGTGGCGGGCGGGCGCGCCGAGTTCGTCATGGACCTGAGCGACGCGGTGACCCTGCAGGCCGTCATCACGACGGGATGGGTCCGTGGCGGCAGCGGTACGTACGACTTCCTCACCGTCACCCCGGACGCCTCGGACAGCCCCGACGACCTGCCGTCCTCGCTCAACACGATCGAGCGGTACGACACCTCCGCCTTCACCGCGCGCGAGATCACCCTCGACCAGGACGGCCTGGAGATGGCGATCAACGGGGCGGTCGGCACCACCATGGACTCCATGGCGACGATCATGACGACGCTGGGCTCCAAGGAGATCTGGACGATCACCAACAACACGATGCTGGAGCACTCGTTCCATCTGCACGACGTACCGTTCCAGCTGATCGAGATCAACGGCGAGGAGCCGACCGGTGTCGATCTCGGCTGGTTCGACACCTACGAGGTCGTCGGCGGCGGGTCCATCAAGATCGCCATGGAGTTCACCGACTTCGCGGACGACACGTACATGTACATGCTCCACTGCCATCTCCTCCAGCACGAGGACGAGGGCATGATGGCCGGCCTCATGGTCATGTAGAGCTAGGCACGGGGAGAGCTGGGCACGGGGCGGGTACGTCCGCTCAGCTCAGGCCCGCGGTGCGGGCGCGTTCCACCACCGGTCCGATGGCCTTGGCGACCGCCTCCACGTCAGCCTCCGTGGAGGTGTGGCCGAGGGAGAAGCGGAGGGTGCCGCGGGCCAGATCGGGGTCGGTGCCGGTGGCGAGGAGGACATGGCTCGGCTGGGCGACGCCCGCGGTGCAGGCGGAGCCCGTGGAGCACTCGATGCCCTGGGCGTCGAGCAGCAGGAGCAGGGAGTCGCCCTCGCAGCCGGGGAAGGTGAAGTGGGCGTTGGCCGGGAGGCGGCCCCCCGGGGCCGGGTCGCCGCCCAGGATCGCGTCCGGCACCGCCGTACGGACCGCGTCGACCAGGGCGTCGCGCAGGGCGCCGATCTCGCGGGCGAACCACTCGTGCTGCTCGGCGGCGAGCCGGCCGGCGACCGCGAAGGAGGCGACGGCCGGGACGTCGAGCGTGCCGGAGCGCACATGGCGCTCCTGGCCGCCGCCGTGCAGGACGGGTACGGGGCTGTACTCGCGGCCCAGCAGGAGCGCGCCGATGCCGTACGGGCCGCCGATCTTGTGGCCGGAGACGGTCATGGCGGCGAGGCCGGAGGCGTCGAAGTCGACCGGAATCTGACCGAAGGCCTGGACCGCGTCGGCGTGCAACGGGACACCGAACTCCTGTGCCACGTCGGCGAGTTCACGGACCGGCAGGATGGTCCCGATCTCGTTGTTGGCCCACATGACGGTCGCGAGGGCGACGTCGTCGGGGTCGCGGGCGATGGCCTCGCGCAGGGCGTCCGGGTGGACCCTGCCGTACGCGTCGACCGGGAGGTACTCGACGGTGGCGCCCTCGTGTTCGCCGAGCCAGTGGACGGCGTCGAGGACCGCGTGGTGCTCGACGGGGCTGGCCAGGACACGGGTGCGGGCCGGGTCGGCGGCGCGGCGGGACCAGTACAGGCCCTTCACGGCGAGGTTGTCGGCCTCGGTGCCGCCGGAGGTGAGGACCACCTCGCTCGGGCGGGCTCCGAGGGCTTCGGCGAGGGTCTCGCGGGCCTCCTCGACGGTGCGCCGCGCTCGGCGGCCGGAGGCGTGCAGCGAGGAGGCGTTGCCGGTGACGCTCAGCTGGGCGGTCAGGGCCTCTGCCGCCTCGGGGAGCATCGGGGTGGTCGCCGCGTGGTCGAGGTAAGCCATGGTGAGCCGATTCTACGGGGCTCCGTGCGGGTGCCCTCGGGGTGCTCTCGGATCATGGCCGACAAGGCACTCGGCCGCGCCTCAGAAGCTCCAGGACACCGTGTCCGTGCTCTGCATCAGCGCGGCCAGGACCACGAGGTCGGCGACACCCAGCCCCAGGCCCAGGAAGGCGCGGCCCCGTCGGGTCGTGCCGCGCTTCAGGGCGACGGCCGCCAGGACGATGGCGATGGGGCCGAGGAAGAGGTTGAGGACCAGCAGGCCCAACAGGCCCAGCACGAAGGAGGCGACGGCCATGCCGTCGGCGTCCCGGCCTCGGGTACGGGTGCGGGTGGTGGTCGATCCGGTCTGCGGGCGTGCGGCGGTGAGTTGCATGGTCGGTCTGCTCCCTACGGGCTCTCGGGGACGGTCGCGGGTGGTGCGTGGTCGTCCGGTGGCGCCGGTCGAGTGGTGGCGAACGGTCAGTCGGTGGTGCGGCCGCGGCGGGCGTGGCGCTCGCGGTACGCGAACACCGCCAGCCACAGGGCGATGCCGGCGGCCAGGGCGGACGAGACGGCCATCGGTACATGGGCGACGGTGCCGAGGACGACACCCAGCAGCAGTAGTGCGGCGACCAGGAACAACATGGCGGACCCGCCTCTCGTTTCGGTTCGTCGGTCCGGACGTTTCGGTGACAGCTTGGTGAACGGTTGTGGTTACAATTGTTCACTGACTGCCAAGTCTAGCGCGTCGCCCGGCTTTGCATTTACGGAGAACAGTTGTTGACTGCATGGCATGAGTCACACGCTCGGCATCCGGCAGGTCCAGAAGCAGAGGACCCGGCAGGCGCTCATGGACGCCGCGCTCGGTCTGCTGGAGGAGCAGAGCCTCAGCAGCCTCGGACTGCGCGAGGTCACCCGGGCCGTGGGTGTCGCGCCCACCGCGTTCTACCGGCACTTCCGCTCGACCGCGGACCTCGGTGTCGCGCTGGTCGAGGAGGTGCTCGGCAGTCTGCACCCGGTGCTCGGGGACCTGATGTCGGCGGTGGGCGACAGCGACGAACTCATCCAGAGCGCCGTCGATCTGATCGCCCGCCATGTGGACGCGTACCCCGCACACGTCAGATTCATCGCGCGCGAACGGCACAGCGGGGTCCAGCCGGTGCGGGACGCCATCCAGGGGCAACTGGCGCGGTTCGCCGAAGAGGTACGGACCGAGCTGGCCAAGCGGCCGGAGACCGGCGGGTGGACCGACGACGACCGGCTGATGCTCGCGGGCCTGTACGTCGATCAGATGCTGGTGACCGCCTCGCTGTTCCTGGCCGCCCGGGACCAGCCGGAGGAGGAGCGCACCCGGGTGACCCGGCTGGCGAGCCGCCGTATGCGGCTGATCAGCATCGGCTGTCGCCATTGGCTGGACTGAACGCCGCGACGCACGAAGGGCGCGCCGAACGGGCGCGCCCTTTCCGTCCGCCTCGCCGCCGTCAGCCGTCCTCGGACGCCGAGGCCGTCGCCTCCTGGCTCGGGGCCCCGCTCGGAGCTTGCCCGCCCTGGCCCGGCCGACCAGCGCCGCCGGGGCCGCCGCAGCCGCCGCCACCGCCGGGGCCACCGTTCTCGCCGCCGCCCGGGCCGCCGCTCGGCGCACCGGAAGGCCGGTCCGAGGGAGCACCCGAGGGAGCGCCGGACGGGGCCTGGCCGTTCGCGGTGGGCTGACCGGAGGGGGCGCCCGAGGGAGCACCCGACGGGGCCTGGCAGCTCTGCTGGCCGGAGGTGCCGTTGTTCGAGGTGGACGACGACGAGGCGCCGGAGCCGCACGCCACCAGGAAGAGGGGTGCGGCCGCCAGCAGGACGACGGCGGGGACGAGACGTGCACGCTTCATGAGAGGCAGCTCCAAGAACGATGAGGAGTTCGTGGGCCGCATCGAATCAACGCAGCATGGGGCTCTCTTGGGTTCGCGCTGTGCCAACCCTGTGCGAACGGCAAAGCCGCCCCCAACGCACCCGCCCGGCCCGGCCTTTCACCGCTCCCTCACGAGCGGACGCCGGTACGGGTTCGTGACAGGGACGGCGGTGCCGGCCGGTTCGGCGGGCGTCGCCGGGTGCCTCAGTCCGTCAGCCTGGCGCGCGCCAGTTGCCGGGACTGCGCGACCAGCCGGTCCGCGCTGTCCCAGACCTCGGCGTCCTCCTCCAGGAAGCCGCCGGCGAGGTTGCGGGTGGAGATGGCGACGCGGAGCGGGCCCGGCGCCGGGCGGCACCGGACGTGGACGGTCAGCTCGACCGTCGGGACCCAGCCCTCAAGGCCCATCTCGAAGGCGGTCGGCGGCAGCGCGTCCACCGCGAGGAGCAGGGAGAACGGGTCGGGGTCACGGCCGTCGGCGAGCCCGAACCACGACCGCATCTCCCCCTTGCCGGAGGGCGCGCCGAGTGCCCAGCCGAGGGTCGCGGGGTCCAGCTTCAGGAACAGCCGGTCGGCGATCGCGGAGCCGCCGGGGACGGGGCCGGGCGCGTCCTGCGGGCCGAAGCACTGCTCGATCGGCGGGATCGCCGGCGGCTTCGCCGTCGTACGGACGTCGTCCGGGAGGGCGTCCAGGTCGCCGTAGGAGGCGAGGACGCGGATCCGCTCGACCTCGCGGCCCTCGTGGTCGTACTGGAAGAGGGAGGCCTGGCCGGTCGACAGGGTCCGGCCGGTGCGTACGACGTCCGTGCGGACGACCGCCGGGCCCGGCTGGGAGGCGGTCAGGTAGTGCGCGGAGATCGTGAACGGGTCGCCGTGCGGCAGCACCTCGGCGAGGGCGCGACCGAGGACGGCGAGGAGATAGCCGCCGTTGACGGCGCCGATGATCGTCCAGCCGGCGGAGAGGTCGACGTCGTAGACGCCGGGCGACCGCCGGGTGACCGCGGTGTCCCGGTCGAACTCGCTGTCGCCGATGGTGGCCTGTACGGAAGCTGCTTCGGGCATGGATGAACCGTACAACAGGTGATTACTAAGCGGTAGCTTTATGCCGCAGACCCTCAGGCCCTCAGGCCCTCAGGCCTCCTCGACGGCCGCCGACCGCCGGTTCCACGCCCGCGGGGCCCGCCAGTGGTACCGCATCGCCAGCAGTCGCAGCACGAAGGCCGTGATCGCGGCCAGGGCCGAGGTGAAGGGGTTCAGTGCGTCCAGGCCGATGCACAGGACGACCATCCCGGCGCCGACCATCGCGGGGACGGCGTACAGGTCCCGGTCCCAGCGCAGCAGTGAGGGCACCTCGTTGGCGAGGACGTCCCGCAGCACACCGCCGCCGACCGCGGTGGCGAGGCCGAGGACGACGGAGGCGGTCAGACCGAGTCCGTACGCGTGCGCCTTCGTCGTGCCCGCGACGCAGAACAGGCCGAGGCCGGCCGCGTCGAAGACGTTGACCCCGGACTGGATGCGCTCCACGTGCGGGTGGAGGAAGAAGACGAGGATCGCGGCGAGCAGCGGGGTGAAGAAGTAGCCGAGATCGGTGAAGGCGGCCGGCGGTACGGCGCCGATGACCAGGTCCCGGAACAGCCCGCCGCCGAGGGCGGTCACCTCGGCGAGGACGGCGATGCCGAACACGTCGAAGTTCTTGCGGACGGCCAGCAGGGCGCCGGAGATCGCGAAGACGAAGATGCCGATCAGGTCGAGCGGATAGGGAGACACCCCTATATTGTGACGCAACGACGAGCCCCCGCCTTACATTGCAAGGCGGGGGCTCGATTTCGCTTACTTGTCGTCGGTTTCCCCGGCGGCTTCCGGTGCCTTGGCGGCTTCCGGTTCCTTGGCGGCCTTGGTCTTCGCAGGCGGCTCCGTCGCGACCGGCGGCTCTGGCTCGCCGGACGCCTCCGACACCGCGGACGCCTCCGACACCGCGGGCGCCTCCGACACCGCGGGAACCTCCGGGTCCGCGGGCGCCCCCGTCTTCTTCACCGCGTCCGGTACCAGCTCGCCCGCCTCCTTCGCGGCCGTCAGCAGGACGACGTCCTGGGGCTGCTGGTCCTCGAAGTTCTCGGGGTGGTGGCAGGCGACCCGCTGCCCCGGCTTCAGCTCGGCCAGCGGCGGTTCGGTGGTCGTGCAGACCTGCGTGGCCTTCCAGCACCGGGTGTGGAAGCGGCAGCCGCTCGGCGGCGCGATCGGCGAGGGCACGTCGCCCTTGAGCAGGATGCGCTCGCTCTTGGCACTGCGGCGCGCCGGGTCCGGGATGGGCACGGCCGAGAGCAGCGCCTTGGTGTACGGGTGCATCGGCGCCGCGTACAGGGAGTCCCGGTCGGCCAGCTCCACGATCTTGCCGAGGTACATCACGGCGATGCGGTCGGAGACGTGGCGGACGACGGAGAGGTCGTGCGCGATGATCACGTACGTCAGGCCCAGCTCGTCCTGGAGGTCGTCCATCAGGTTGACGACCTGCGCCTGGATGGACACGTCGAGCGCGGAGACCGGCTCGTCCGCGACGACCATCCGGGGCTTGAGGGCGAGCGCGCGGGCGATGCCGATGCGCTGGCGCTGGCCGCCGGAGAACTCGTGCGGGTAGCGGTTGTAGTGCTCGGGGCTCAGGCCCACCAGTTCCAGGAGGCGCTGGACCTCCTTCTTCACCCCGCCCTCGGGCTCGACGCCCTGGAGCTTGAACGGCGCCGAGACGATGGTGCCGATGGTGTGGCGGGGGTTCAGCGAGCCGTACGGGTCCTGGAAGATCATCTGCACGTCGCGGCGCAGCGGGCGCATCCCGGCCGTCTTGAGGTGCGTGATGTCCGTGCCGTCGAACTCGACCTTGCCGCCGGACGGTTCCAGCAGACGGGTGATGAGCCGGCCCATGGTCGACTTGCCGCAGCCGGACTCCCCGACGACGCCGAGGGTCTCGCCCCGGCGAACCTCGAAGTCGATGCCGTCGACGGCCTTGACCGCCCCGACCTGCCGCTGGAGCAGGCCCTTCTTGATGGGGAAGTGCTTGACCAGGCCCTCGACCCTGAGCAGCGGTTTCTCGTCGGCGTCGGTGCGCGGGGCCGGCACGGCGGCCCGGGTCTCAGTCTCGCTCACAGCTTCGGCGCAATCTCTTCGGTCCAGATCCGCGTACGGTCCTCCTGCGACAGGTGGCAGGCGGTGAAGTGCCGGCCGCCGACCTCGCGCAACTCGGGGCGCTCGGTGCGGGTGATGTTGTCCTTGGGGAGGTCCGCGTACGGGCAGCGCGGGTTGAAGGCGCAGCCCGAGGGGACGTTGATGAGGCTCGGCGGCTGGCCCTTGACCGGGATGAGCCGGTCGGTCTGGGCGCGGTCGATGCGCGGCATCGAGCCGAGCAGGCCCCAGGTGTAGGGGTGCTGCGGTCCGTAGAAGATGTCGTCGACCGGGCCGCGCTCCACGCAGCGGCCGCCGTACATCACGAGGATGTCGTCGGCGATCTCGGCGACCACGCCGAGGTCGTGCGTGATGATGATGACCGCGGAGCCGAACTCCTTCTGCAGGTCGCGGATGAGGTCCAGGATCTGCGCCTGGACGGTGACGTCCAGGGCGGTCGTGGGCTCGTCGGCGATCAGCAGTTCGGGGTTGTTGACCAGGGCCATGGCGATCATGGCGCGCTGGCGCATACCGCCGGAGAACTCGTGCGGGTAGCCGTCGACCCGCTTGTGGGGCTCCGGGATGCCGACGCGGTCGAGGAGTTCGATGGCGCGCCTGCGGGCGACCTTCTTGCTGACGTCGTGGTGGACCCGGTACGCCTCGACGATCTGGCTGCCGACCCTGTAGTACGGGTGCATCGCGGACAGCGGGTCCTGGAAGATCATCGCCATGTCGCGGCCGCGCAGCCGGCGCACCTCGTCGGGGCTCGCCCCGACGAGTTCCTTGCCGTCGAGCCAGATCTCGCCGGACATCTGCACGTTCTTGCCGCGCGCGCCGAGCCGGTGCAGGCCCATGATCGCCAGCGAGGTCACCGACTTGCCGGAGCCGGACTCGCCCACGATGCCGAGGGTCTTGCCCTTCTCCAGCTGGAAGGAGAGGCCGTCGACGGACTTGACCAGGCCGTCGTCGGTGGGGAAGTGCACCTTGAGGTCGCGCACTTCGAGGAACGCCGTGGGGGCGTCCCCGGCACGTGCGGGCTCGCCCACGGCGGCCCCGGTCTTGGACAGTTCGGTCACGAGAGCCTCACCCGCGGGTCGATCGTGGCGTACAGCAGGTCCACCACAAGGTTCATGAAGACGACGAAGAACGCCGCGAGCAGGGTCACCCCGAGGATCGGGGGCAGGTCGTTGGCGCTGATCGACTGGACCGCGTACTCGCCGATGCCGTGCAGGGAGAACACGGTCTCGGTGATGAGAGCGCCGCCGAGGAGCAGACCGACGTCCATGCCGAAGACCGTCACCAGCGGGGTCAGCGCGGCGCGCAGGCCGTGCTTGACGACCACCTTGCCTTCGCGCAGGCCCTTGGCGCGCGCGGTGCGGATGTAGTCCTCGTTCATCGTCTCCAGCATGCCCGAGCGGGTGAGCCGGGCGTAGATGGCCGAATAGAGGAGCGCGAGCGAGCACCACGGCAGGAAGAGGGTGTTGGCCCACTGCGAGGGGTTCTCGGTGAAGGGGACGTACGTCCGGCCGAAGATCTCCAGCTGATAGCTGAACAGCAGCAGGGCGAGCTGGCCGGTGAAGAACATGGGCAGGGAGACGCCCGCGAGCGCCACGCCCATGGCGGCCCGGTCGAAGAACGAGCCGGGCTTCAGGGCCGAGATGACACCTGCCGTGATACCGCCCAGCAGCCACAGCACGGCGGCGCCGGAGGCGAGCGAGATGGTCACCGGCAGCCGGCCGGTGAGCTGCGGCCAGACCTCCAGGTGGTCCTTGAAGGAGTAGCCGAAGCAGGGGGCGTCACAGCGGACGGTGGAGGGCCCCAGGTCGTACGTGGCACCGGAGACAATGCCCTTGATGAAGTTCCAGTACTGCTCGTAGACCGGCTGGTCCAGGCCGAGGTTCCGCTTGACCGCCTCGATGTCCGAGGGCGAGGGGTTCTTGCCGATGTACTGCTGTGCCAGCTGGTCGGCGGTCTGTCCGGCGAGCTTCGGCAGGATGAAGAAGATGCCGAAGGTGACCGCGGTGACGACGAGCAGCAGGATCACCGCCGCGATCGTCCGGCGGATGATGTACGAGATCACGAGGACCGGCGCCGGCGCCCGCGGGTGTGCTCACCCGCGGGCGCCAATGCCTTCACCTGCCTTCCGGGGCTACTTCTTTTCCTTGACACCGATGTTGAGGTAGTCGTACTGACCGCTGAAGGCCGAGGACGACACCAGGTTGGTGGCGTACGGCGAGCGGTACAGCAGGACCTTGAAGTAGGTCAGCGGCACGATGGCGGCCTGCTCCATGACCTTCTTGTCGACCTCGGTGTACGCGGCGGTGCGGGCGGCCTCGTCGGTGTTGCCGATCGCGTCGTCGAGCAGCTTGTTGATCGCGGGGTCGTCCAGCTCGGACAGGTTGGTGTTGCCGGCCTGGCCGATGGCCTTGCCGTGCACGATCTGCTGCAGGAAGCCGTAGCCGGTGGGCCAGTCGGCGCCCCACTGCATCATGATGAGGCCGATGTCGTTCTTCTTGTTGAACTTCGGCACGCCCGCGTAGTCGGAGAAGTACTTGCCCGACGGGTACTGCTTGATGTCGGCCTCGATGCCGATCTTCTTCAGCGCCTCGACGATCGCGGTGGCCGCGTCGACCTCGCCCTGACGGTCGGTGCGGGCCGAGATGGAGGTCTTGAAGCCGCCCTCCTTGCCGCAGGCCTTCAGGTGCTCCTTGGCCTTGGTGACGTCACCCTTGTTGTCCGGGGTTGCGTACGTGTCGGCCTTCTCGTAGCCCGAGACGTCGGTGGGCAGGACGGTGGTGGCGATGTCACCGCGGATCGGGCCGCCCATGGCGGTCTGCACGGCGGTCTTGTCGATCGCGTACTCGACGGCCTTGCGGCACTCGACGTTGTCGAACGGCGCCACCTTGGTGTTGATCGCCGTGTAGACGAGACGGCCGCCGAGCGCGTTGTCCGTGTTGGCCAGCTGGTCCTTGTCCTTGAGGATTTGGGCCTGGGTCTGGGCGTCGACACCGGTGCCCTGGATGTCGATCATGGTGTCGCCGGACATGACGTCCTTGTCGATGGTGGCCTTGTTGACCTTCAGGTTCACCACGATCTTTTCCGGGTACTGCTTGCGCAGCGGGTCCGTCTTGGCGTCCCACTCCGGGTTGCGGACGAGGACGATCTGCTTGCCCTCCTCGTACTTCTCGAACTTGTACGAGCCGGTCGACACGACCTTCTTCGTGTAGTCGACGCCGGTGTCCTTGGCCCGCGGCACCGCGGCCGTCTGCGGCATGCTCGCCAGATAGTCGAAGTCGGCGAAGGGCTTGTTGAGTTTGAAGACGACGGTGTTGTCGTCCGGCGTCTCGATGGACGCGATGCCCGCCTCGTCCTTGTCCTTGTACGGGCCCTTGTACTTGTCCCCGCCGGCCAGCAGCTGCTGGAAGTAGTTGGGGCCCGAGGAGAGCACGTCACGCGCGAAGTTCGAGCGCTCGACCGCGTACTTGACGTCCTTCGAGGTGACGACGGTGCCGTCCTCGAACTTGACGCCCTGGCGGATCTTGTACGTCCAGGTCTTGCCGCCGTCGCTCGGCGTGCCCGCGCTCTCGGCCAGGTCCGGGACGAGCTCGTTGCCCGCCTCGCCCGCGCCGGGCTTGAACGTCATCAGCGGACGCGCGTAGAGGCGGCTGAAGTTGAAGCCGTACGCGTAGTACATGTTGCCCGGGTCGAGGGACTCGGGGGCGTCGGAGCTGGCGTAGGTGACCGTGCCGCCCTTCGCCGTGGACTCGTTGACGACACCCTTGGTCGCCGCGTTGGCACCGGCGCCCTTGGGGGCGTCATCCGTGCCGTCGTCCGCCTTGCTGCACGCGGACAGAAGCAGGCCGGCGCTGCTCACAACCGCGACAGCGGCCATTGCTGACCTTCGCATGATGGTCGGGTTCTCCTTCGTAGTTGGACAGTTGCGTGGGACTACGGGCCACAACCGGGCCGCGGTCGCAGACGTCAGCGGCTGCGGGGGTCGAGGGCGTCCCGGAGGCCGTCACCGAGGAGGTTGAAGGCCAGCACCGTGATGAAGATCGCGAGGCCGGGAACGATCATGTACTGCGGGTCGACCTCGAAGAAGTCGACAGCCTGGTTGAGCATGCCGCCCCAGGAGGCCTGCGGCGGCTGGATCCCGACACCGAGGAAGCTGAGCGACGCCTCGAAGATGATGTTCGTCGGGATGAGCAGGGTCGAGTAGACGATGATCGGCGCGACGAGGTTGGGCAGCAGCTCCTTGAACAGGACGTACGGGCCGCCGGCGCCCATCCCGCGCGAGGCGTCGATGAACTCCCGCTCCCGCAGCGCCAGGGTCTGACCGCGCACGATGCGCCCCATGTACGGCCAGTTGAAGAAGCCGATGACGAAGATCAGCACCGAGATGTGCAGCGGCAGTCCTTCGAGGCCGAAGGCGCCGCCCTGCAGTGTCGCGGAGATGGCGATCGCGAAGAGCAGCAGGGGGAACGCCAGGAAGGTGTCCATCAGCCGGCTCACGACCGTGTCGACCCGGCCGCCGTAGTAGCCGGCGACCAGTCCCAGCACCACGCCGATGGCGTTCGACAGGATCGTCGCGCCGAAGGCCACGACCAGGGAGACCCAGGAGCCCTCCAGGATGCGGGCGAGGATGTCGCGGCCGAACTTGGGCTCGACACCGAGCGGGTGGTCCCAGCTCATCCCGCCGAAATCGCCCTGGGGGAGCGAGGTGTTGGGATCGATCAGGTCCTGGTTGAACGCGTTGGGGTCGAGCCCCAGCAGCGACTGCAGCGGCCGGGAGAGGGCCGCGATCAGGATCAGCAGGACGACGATGAGACCACCGGCGACCGCCACCTTGTCGCGCTTGAAGCGGGTCCAGGCGATCTGGCCGAGCGAACGGCCCTCGATCTTCTTGGCCTCGACGCCTTCCAGCACGGCTTCGGGCTGTGCCTCGGCCTGCGATCCGGTCGTCTCAATGGGTGCGGTCATCGTCCCTCGTGCTTGCCCGTGCCGGTGGTTGCCGACTGTGCCTGGCGGCCGCCCGGGTCTGCGGTGCGGTCCGTCACCACTGCTCTTTCGTCTGCTCTGTGACTACTGCTGGGTACGAGGGAGAGGTACGGCATCGAACTTCGCAGCGTGAACAGCGCGTTCGCCGGATCCCCCCATCGCTCTGGGGGAGTCTTCAACGGCCGCGCGATCAGGCACCAGACCCGGCGGCGAATGTATGCGCAACCGTGATGTGGCCAGCGGGGTTCCGCTATCCGGACGTGACGCTCTGTTGAGCGGTGGGTGCGGTGGAGAGCCGTGGGCGCGGCGGTTCAGTACCGGCTCGGATAGCCGTAGCCGCCCGCCGCCGGGGCCTGTGCCGGGGCCGCGTGGGCCTCGCGGTCGTAGAACGGACGGGCGCCGGCGCGCAGCCACATGGCGACCGGGTCGTACTCGTCGGACATCGCGACGGTGGACACGGGCAGGCCGTCCGGGACGGCGCCGATGGACTGCTGCATCATCGCGCGCACCGAGTCGACGGCCGGCGGCGAGGTGTCGTACACGTCGAGGCCGATGGCCAGGTACGGCGCGCCGAGCGCGGGCTGCACCCAGGCGCGGCGCAGCGAGCGCACGGCGGGCGTGCGGTGCGCGTTCTGCGTCAGCAGGCCGTAGAACTGGGGGATCTCGATGGCCGGCTCGGACAGCCGGAGCGGGCCGGCGGGCTGCCGCTCCAGGCCCGTGGCGATCCGGCGCAGGTCGAGCCAGGGGATGCCGACGCCGCCGCCCGGGGCGTGCGGGTTCAGCCAGAGGCCGTAGTGGTCGGGGTAGAGGGTGCGGGCCACGTCGAGGCCGTCCACCACCTCGTAACTGCGGTTCCAGCCACTGGCGGAGAGCTCCTGGGCGGAGGTCACGCACGGGGCGTAGTTGAACCCTTCGACCTCCATGTTCCCGTACTGGGCGTCCGGGGAGCCGCCCTGGCCGTGCCAGAGCAGCATCCAGATCTGGCCGGAGGACGGGGTGGCGAGGGCACGCAGCAGCGCCTCGTAGGCGTCGTAACGCCCGGGCGTCACCTGCCGCAGCATGTGCTCGACCTGCCCGGTGGCGATGCGGCTGCCGCTCGCGCTCACGTTGGCCGCCCTTCGATGTGGACCGTGGTGGGTGGTGGACCCTGGTGGTGGGAAACAGCTTAGGTGGTGTGCGGGTTGAGCCGGTCAGGGCTCGGGGGTTGTCGTGCGTCACGCGGAGCGGGCGCGTTGTCGCTGGTCGCGCCGTTCCCCGCGCTCCTTCGGGAAGCGCTGATCAGTAGCCCTGTTGGTAGAACGGCCGTACCTTCTCGCGGAGCCAGTCCCCCACCGGGTCCTGGGCGACGTCCAGGAAGACCATGTTGACCGGCCAGGGAACCGGGGTCTTGGCCAGGGCCCTGCCGAGGGCGGCCAGGGGGAGGCCGCGGTCGGCCTCCCACGAGGCCAGTTCGACACCGATGAACATGACGGGGGCGGCGGTCTCGATGGTGGCGAGGCAGCGTCGGGCGGAGAGGACCACCCCGGTCGCGGCGAACTCGGCGGAGGCGGCCGCGAGGAAGTCCACGGGGTCGTCCTGCCAGTCCGGTTCGAAGAGCCGGACGCGGGCGCCGTTCGCCGCGCCGTCCAGCGGGGTCCGTCCGGCCCGGCACAGCTCGGCCACGGCGGGCGGCGGCAAGGGCATGCCCACGACGCCGTCCGGGTTCAGGGCGAGGCCGATCTGCGGGGGCAGACCGCGCGCGAACTCGACGGCCGGGGCGATCGTGAACGACATGTGGTGGCCGACGACCTGGCGGAACTGCTCCTCGGAGGTGAAGACCGGCACGTACGCCTGGCCGTCGAACTCCATCGTGGGCAGGTCGAGCTGACCGCTCTGCGGGCCGCCGCCCTCCGGCAGCGGCACCCATACGAAGCTGCGGGCCAGCACCTCCACGATCCGCGCCCCGGCCTGAGGCACCCCGAGCGACGCGGACAGCACCTCCTCCAGCTCGTTGCCGGGCCACCCGCCGTGCCCGTGGGGATGTGCCTGTGCCGGAAAGTCCGCCGGGAAGTCCATCTGCTGCCTACCGCTTTGCTCCGTGATGCTGTTGTCCCTGCACCTTAATTGCTTCCGGGCCGGGGGCGCGCCCTTCCGGGGCGCCCCGCTACCCCACGAAGTCGATCCGCTTCAGGACGTCCGCCGCCGCCCGGTCGAGGAGCACCGCCGCGCCGCACCCCTGCGGCAGCCGTCCCTCCTCGACCGCACGCAGCAGCCTGGTCATGGCACTCCGGTGCCGCGCGAAGGCGTACCGCGACACCCCTCGCCCCCGCTCCCGCTGCCCGTCCCGCGCCTCGCCGGGTGTCACGTCGAGCAGCAGCAGATGCAGGGTGCCGCCCCGCCTCCTGGCCTCCCGGGCGAGCCAACTTCGTACCCATGCCTGCGCCCCGCAGTCGTGCACGACGACGCCCTCCCCCGAACGCAGGGCGCGCCGCAGCCCGGCGTAGTGGGCGAGGCGCACGAAGGGCCGGTACGCCGCGTACGGCAGATGGCGGGCGAAGCGCGCGTCGAACCGGTCGCGGGTGTCCTGGGAGTCGATCCGGACGCCCGGGACGCTCCGCCGCATCAGCGTCGACTTGCCGCTGCCGGGCAGTCCGGTCACCACCACCAGGTCCTGCGGGCCGAAGGACAGTCCGTGCGGGCTGCGCCCGGCACGTTCCCTGAGGTCGCGGACGACCGCCCTCGGGAACGGGCCGCACGCCTCACCGGCCGGTGCGACGGGCTGCTTGGGCATGGCGATGCCCGAGGTCGTCGCGTACGCCGTGGTCCTGTTCACCGTGATCGTCCTCCCCAGGGGTATGGAGACCCATCCCCACAGACTGTAAAGAAAAGGTAATGCCCGATCCCTCCTGGTTCAGTCCTCGTCCTGCCACAAGAGTGCTACGAACCGCTGTGTCCGCTTCCTCTCGTCGTCCCCCACCTGTGAAAGGTCCCCCTGCCGCGCCGCGTCGATGCGTGCAATGATGTGCGCGCCAACTGCATACCGGCCGCTTGAATCCGCGCGGGAGAGCTCCCAGCAGTCTCGCTGGGGCGCCGAAGGAGCAAGTCCCTCCCTTGAATCTCTCAGGCCCAGATACCGCGCGGGCGAGGCACATCTGAAAAGCGGGCCGCACCTCTCTTCCGTAGGGGACGGCTCCACCCAAGGTGCAAACCACGACCACCGGTACGCGCGGTCGCGGTGAACCTCTCAGGTTCCGATGACAGAAGGGGAGGATCGCCCTCGCCTGTCATGCCCTGGGAGCAGAACCGATGAGCAGTAGCCCCACCGCTGGATCGCGCCGTACCGCGCTCGATGCCCTGCATCGTGCCCTCGGTGCGACGATGACCGACTTCGCAGGCTGGGACATGCCCCTGCGCTACGGCTCCGAGCGCGACGAGCACCTCGCCGTCCGCGCGAAGGCCGGTCTCTTCGACCTCTCCCACATGGGCGAGATCACCGTCTCCGGTCCCGGGGCCGCCGCGCTGCTCGACCACGCGCTGGTCGGCCACATCGGCGGTGTGAAGCCCGGCCGCGCCCGCTACACCATGATCTGCCGTGAGGACGGCGGCATCCTCGACGACCTGATCGTCTACCGGCTCGCGGACACGGAGTACCTCGTCGTCGCGAACGCCTCGAACGCCCAGGTGGTGCTGGACGCGCTCGTCGAGCGGGCCGCCGGGTTCGACGCCGAGGTGCGGGACGACCGGGACGCGTACGCGCTGCTCGCCGTCCAGGGGCCCGAGTCGCCCGGCATCCTGGCGGCCCTCACCGACGCCGACCTCGACGGTCTGAAGTACTACGCGGGCCTGCCGGGCACGGTCGCCGGGATCCCCGCGCTGATCGCGCGCACCGGGTACACCGGCGAGGACGGCTTCGAGCTGTTCGTCGCGCCGGAGCACGCCGTCGAGCTGTGGCAGGCGCTGACCAAGGCGGGCGAGGGCGTCGGCCTGGTGCCCTGCGGGCTGTCCTGCCGGGACACGCTCCGCCTGGAGGCGGGGATGCCGCTGTACGGGCACGAGCTGTCCACCGGGCTGACGCCGTTCGACGCCGGGCTCGGGCGGGTCGTGAAGTTCGAGAAGGACGGCGACTTCGTCGGGCGCACGGCTCTGGCGGCCGCCGCCGAGCGTGCCGCCTCGGCCCCGCCGCGCGTCCTCGTGGGCCTGGTCGCCGAGGGCCGCCGGGTGCCGCGCGCCGGGTACCAGGTCGTCGCCGACGGTCAGGTGATCGGCGAGGTCACCTCCGGAGCGCCCTCCCCGACGCTGGGCAGGCCGATCGCCATGGCGTACGTCGACGCCACGCACTCCGCGCCGGGCACCGCCGGTGTGGGCGTGGACATCCGGGGCAGTCACGAGCCGTACGAGGTCGTGGCGCTGCCGTTCTACAAGCGGCAGAAGTGACACCTTCGTAGAAGCGGCGTCGTACGGACCCCGAGCGTGACCCTCGGCACATCCGCGCTGTTCAACAGCGGTTTCAGCCGTCCCCCCTTCATCACCACTCCCCCGCGTACAGGAGAATCCAGGCCATGAGCAACCCCCAGCAGCTGCGTTACAGCAAGGAGCACGAGTGGCTGTCGGTCGCCGAGGACGGCGTCTCGACGGTCGGCATCACGGAGTTCGCGGCGAACGCGCTCGGCGATGTCGTCTACGCCCAGCTCCCCGACGTGGGCTCCACGGTGGCCGCGGGCGAGACCTGCGGCGAACTGGAGTCCACCAAGTCGGTGAGCGATCTGTACTCGCCGGTCTCCGGTGAGATCACCGAGATCAACGAGGACGTCGTCAACGACCCGTCGCTGGTGAACACCGCCCCGTTCGAAGGCGGCTGGCTGTTCAAGGTACGTGTCGCGGAGGAGCCGGACGACCTGCTCTCCGCCGACGAGTACGTCGCCCACACCGCTGGCTGAGAAGACGAGGTCGTACGCATGTCGCTTCTGAACACACCCCTGCACGAGCTGGACCCCGAGGTCGCCGCCGCCGTCGACGCCGAGCTGCACCGCCAGCAGTCCACCCTGGAGATGATCGCCTCCGAGAACTTCGCCCCCCTCGCCGTCATGGAGGCCCAGGGCACCGTCCTCACCAACAA
>NZ_JBSFCF010000034.1:0-106785 GCF_053593335.1 Streptomyces sp. NPDC002324 | reverse complement strand
GGCCCGGGGTTCCCCTACGCGCTCGCGCATGGGGGGGGCCCCGCGCCCGCCCGCGGCGCCCCCTCGCACGTATCAGCACGCCAGACCCGTAGGCCCATCCCGTACAGGCCGGTCCCGCACAGGCCAGACCCGTACGCGCCAGTCCCGCACACGCAGTCCCGCACACGCAGTCACGTACACGCAGAGGAGCCCGTTCCATGTCCTTCCCCGTGTCCGTCGGACGCCTCGCCCGCCGCCCGCTGCGAGGTGTCGCCGTCCTCGGCCTCGTGGTCGTCACGGCGGGCTGTGCGGCCGACACGACCACCACCCGCCGGCCGGTGGCCCGGACGAGTACCGCCGCCGAGGCCGCCCCCGCGCCGAGCGCGCAGGCCCGGGACCTGTTGCTGCCCTTCGACGCGTACAAGATGTCCAAGGCGGACGACTACCTCGTCGCGGCGGCCGAGGACGTGCTGATGCGGGACTGCCTCAAGGCGAAGGGGATGGACTGGACGCCCCGTCCGCCGGTGAAGGCCGCCGAGACGGATCCGCCGAACCGGCGCCGGTACGGGGTCATCGAGGACGCCGTGGCTCGGCGGTTCGGGTTCCACGCGCCGCCGGACCCGGTCGCGGAGGTGCGCTTCACCTCCGCGCGGGAGCGACGCGCCGAGTCCCTCTCCGCCGGGGAACGGCGTGCCGCGTACGGCGACGACGGCACCGGGGGCTGCTGGCGGCAGGCGCACGACCGGCTGCTGCGGGGTGTGCCCGAGTCCGACTACGACATCCTCAACCGCCACGCCATGCGGGCCTTCGCGGAGTCGCGGCGCGACCCCCGGGTGCGTGCGGTGTTCCGGAAGTGGAGCGCCTGCATGGCGAAGGACGGCTTCCGGTACGCCGATCCGCCGGCCGTCGTGAACGACCCGCGCTGGTCCGCCTCGTCGGCCCCCTCCGCCCGCGAGATCGAGACGGCCCGCGCCGACGTCCGCTGCAAGGAGGAGACCGATGTGGTCGCCGTCTGGCGCGCCGCCGAGACCCGCATCCAGCGGACCACGATCACCGCGGACCCGACCAGCTTCGAGGCCCTGAAAGCCACCCGCCAGGCACACCTCGCCGCGGCCCGCCGAGCGCTGCACCCCACGCCTTGATCACCCCACGCCTTGAGCAGCCCGCGCCTTGATCACCCCACGCCCTGACCGCCCCGCGCGCCCTCCCCGCAAGCGCACCCCCGCCGAGCGTGCCGAGCGCCCCCTCACTCCTCCCCGCCAACCCCCTTCTCGTCCGCTTCCTTCTCGCACTCGAGGGCCGTCTTGCGGGACGGTCCGCCGTACTGGGAGCTGATGCGGACATTGCCGGGTTCGTGGACCGTGAGGCGGGTGAACTCGGTGAGGTCGCCGTCGGACTCGCGGTCGGCGGTGAGGCAGCCGTTGTCGGCCCAGAGCCAGGGGGAGTAGGCGACGCGGACGGTGACCTCGCCGGCCCTCGGCATGTGGACGACGAGGTTGGCACCGTCCGCGCTGACGACGGTGGCCGGCCTGTCGACCAGCGGCGTCGCGTTCTTCACCCGGTAGATCTTCCAGTTGGCGTCCTGCCAGACGGGCTGCAGATAGTCCGGCCCACTGGTCACCAGCGCGTGTTCCAGCTCGGCGGGCCCGTCCGGCTCGCCGTTGACGAGGACCACGAACCCGACGGCCCACTGCGAGAGCCACGCCTTGTACGCGGCCGGCGTGAACGCCCCCTCGGGCACCTCGGTCCCGCCGTGACCCTCGTAGAACAGCCGGCCGCGCTCCACGTCGGCCTGCCGGTTCCAGCCGCGGGCCATGTTGATGTACGGGGCGAGGATGGCGGCCTCACGGTGGTCGCGGGCCGGTACCACCTCGACGCGGGTCTTCCAGGCGCCGAGCCGCTTCAGCTCCTTCACCACCCCGTCGGTCTTCACCGCCCACTCCGGCACCTTCGTGTTGGTGACGATGTCGGCGGTCGTCTTGCCGGTCAGCCAGGTCACGGACAGCACCAGGGCCACCGCCCCGGCCACCGTCCGCCGCTGCGGCGTGAACCAGGGCAGGGGGAGCCGGGAGCCGTCCGCGCGCGCCTCGCCCCGGTACAGGCAGATCGCCAGGGCGGCCGCCGGTCCCGCCAGCTCCAGGAGCCGCTCGACGTTCGTGCCGATGGGCGTGGGGATCAGGTAGCACAGGACCACGCCGAGCGCGTAGATCGCGGCGCTCAGGCGCAGCACCCGCCAGGCGCTCGGCGCGACCAGCACGACCACCGCGCACAGCACGACCGGCGGCCATATCCGGCTGAAGGCCATGGGCTGCTCGCCCTCGAAGGGGAACAACAGCGTGGTCACGGCCACGACGGTCACCGGCGGCAGGATCAGCGCCCCCGCCCGGCCCCACTCACGGCACAGCAGATACGCGGCGCCGACCACGAGGAGGAACAGCCCGGAGACGGGACTCCCCAGCGTGGACAGCGTCGCGCACACCGCCGCCGCCGCGAGCTGCCGCCCGCCGCGCCCGCTCAGCACCGCCAGCAGGGCCCCCATCGCGAAGGCCGTGCCCAGCATGAACGTGGAGCGCCCCGACACCACCTGGCACCACAGCGAGAACGTCGCCGCCAGCGCGACCGGCACCGGCGCGCGTACACCCGTACGAGTGACGACCGCACCGGCCAGCCAGGAGGCCGAGAGCCCCGACACCAGCGTCACGGGGACCACCCCGCACGCCGCCATCAGGTACGGCGAGAGCACGCTGTAGTTCGCCGCGTGCAGCCCCCCGTACCAGAACAGGTTGACCGCGGAGTCCGGGTACATCTTGGCGAACTCCGCCCACGCCACCTGGGCCGCGAGGTCGCCGCCGCCGGTCGCGAAGACCGCCCACCACACGAAATACAGCGGCAGGGCGCACAGGGCGGCCGTGAGGGGCACCCGGTGGCGTTCCCGCCACGGCTCGCGCGACGGTTTGTCGGCGCGCGAGACGGGTCGTCGTGGGGTCAGCTCGGCAAAGGCCACTGCGGCTCTTCCGTTCCGTTTCGGCTCGTGCGGGCGGGTGCGGTCTTCACAGACGTCGTCCCTGACGTTCTCCGTGTGTTGAGGTAGACGCTAACCACTCGCCGACAGTTGGCCGACAGGACGTATGCGATCCGGTACGGCCGTAGGGAAACCCCTACGACCGCATCGGTATCAGACCGCATCGGTATCCCGGCCACGGCGGCACCGGCACCGGCGGCACCGGCCGCATCGCCGGAGTCAGGACGCGACCGGCACCGCCGGAGTCAGGATGCGACCGGCCGGCAGACTCAGGATGCGACCGGGAACGCCACGTCGCACACCGGGTCCTCCGGACCCGCCGCCTCCCAGTCGGCGAAGTAGACCTCGCGGCACGGACCGCTGATCTCCAGCCCCTGACCGGCGATCCACCGCTCGACCGCCTCGAACGCCGCCAGGATCTGCGGATGCGCCACCTGGGCCTTGCTGATCCGGGTGTACACGAGCCGTCCCGCCGGCTCCACCCGCACCTTCGTCTCCCGGGACCGCCCGTACTCGGCCGCCCACGCCCGCGCGGCGCTCTCGTCCGCCACCGGAACGCACGCCTCGGCGGGCCCGTCGCTCTCCATCGACACCTCGGAGTGGTAGACGACGAACGGCGCGCCCGTGCTTCCGCCGCACGCCGCCGCGCCCTCCTCCAGCCGCCCCAGCGACGCCCCGATCCACGCCGGCAACTCGTCCGCGAGCGTGTGGCGCGACTGGGTCAGCAGCACCTGGGGAGCGGTGTCGACCGTTTCGACCGTGAACTTCCCGTACATACCGGTTTCCCTTCCCGACAGCCGTCCACGGAGGTAGGCGACCAGGGTCCGCTGTGCCGCGAACCGCTCCTCGGCCCCGGCCCAGTACGCGGCGAGCCGCTCGGCGGCCCGCGCGCCGTCCGGCTCGACGGCCTCCACGATCTCGGCGATCCGCGCCAGAGGCATGTCGAGCTGACGCAGCAGCGCCACCAGACGGGCACGTTCGACCTGGTCGGCCCGGTAGTACCGGTAGCCGTTCACCTCGTCGACGTACGCCGGCGGAAGCAGCCCCAGCCGGTCGTACAGCCGCAGCGCCTTCGCCGACAGCCGCGCGCGGGCGGCGAAGGCACCGATGGTGAGCAGGTCGTCCACGTCGTCATCGTTCATGCGCACTGGTCGCTCCTCCGTCGCCGGGCGCCTTCCGCCCGGCGAGAGGGACGCTGCCCCTTGCCCCAGGGACAAGGTCAACGAAGGGGCCTCCGGCGGTCAGCCGATGGCCTTCTCCACGGCGGCGACCAGCTCCGCGGACTCGGGCTCGGTCTGCGGCGAGAAGCGGGCGACGACCGAGCCGTCGCGGCCGATCAGGAACTTCTCGAAGTTCCAGCGGATGTCGCCGGTGTGACCCTCGGCGTCCGCGTGGTCCACGAGCCGCTCGTACAGCTCGTGCCGGTTCTCACCGTTGACCTCGACCTTCTCGGTCAGCGGGAACGTCACGCCGTACGTCGCCGAGCAGAACTCCGCGATCTCCTCCGCCGACCCCGGCTCCTGCCCGAGGAACTGGTTGCACGGCACACCGAGCACGGTGAAGCCCTGCGCGGCATAACGCGCCTGCAGCGCCTCCAGGCCCGTGTACTGGGGGGTGAGACCGCACTTCGAGGCGACGTTCACGACGAGGACGGCCTGTCCGGCGTACTGCGCGAGGTCCGCGGAGCCGCCCTTCAGAGCGTCGATCTGCACGTCGAGGACGGAGGGGGTGGCGTTGTCTGTAGTCATGAACGGATGCTATCTCCGGAAGGATGTTCGCCCCCGCGAGGGTGTGGCGCGCGCATCAGCACCTCTCCCTGCGCCGTACGCGCGTACAGCACCGACCGTCCCGCCCGCCCGCGCCGGATCAGCCCGGCGTCCAGCAGCACCCGCAGATGACGGCCGACGGAGCCGAGGGTCTGCCCGGTCACCGCGCACAGCTGGGTCGTGCTCATGGGGGAGTCGAGGAGGACGAGGACCCGGGCGCGGGCGCCGCCGAGAAGCGCCCCGAGCGCGGCGGGCACGACGGCCCCACCCCCACCACCCCCACCGTCCCCACCACCACCCTCACCGTCCCCACTTCCGTCCCCACTTCCGCCTCCGCCGTCGGCGAGGACCCCCGAGCACGGGTACACGACGGCGTACCGCTCCCGCTCCTCCCACGCCACCCACCCCGTCCGCTGCGGCGTGACCGGTACGAAGACCAGCCGCGCCCCGGAGATCTCACGCGGCGGGTACTCGTGCAGATTGACCTGCAGCCGGTTCTCGCCGAGCCACCTCATTCCCGGCCGCAGCGCGTCCAGCACCGCCGTCCAGCCGCCCTGCCCCAGCAGCGCGGTCCGCGCGAGCACATCGGCCTCCAGCACCCGCCGGCGCCGCTCCCAGTACGGCCGTACGGTCTCCTCCCACACGTACGTCAGCAGGCCGGCCGCACGGTCGGGCAGGTCGTCCCGGTGCAGGGCGGAGGGCAGGGGGCCGCGCAGGGAGAGGGCGAGGTGGGCGCGTGCGGCGGCGGGGTCGGCGCCCCGGACGCGGGCGATCTCCTCCGCGAAGGACTCGTTCTCGCGGGGTGTGGGCGTCAGGAAGTCGGCGATCCACTCCCTGCCGAGCCCCGAGCGGATCAGCAGGGCGGTGACGGGGTCACGGTCCAACTCGCTGCGGTACGACGGCAGATGAGCCTGCAACCAGGCCCGTTCCCCGGGGTGCGTGCCGGCCCCCGCGTGGAGCAACTTCAGACTCGCGAACGTCTCCGCGAGCGGCGAGACGACGAACCGGCTCCCGGCGAGGGTGTCGGCGTTGACCTGCCACCAGCCCACGCGGTCACCTCCGAAAGTACGACGCGAGTCCGCCCGACGACTTCGGCGGAGCCCCGGCAAGAGCTTTCGCGTGTGCGCGGAACATTACGGCGGACGGATGGGGTCGACGAGGGTCGTGTCCCATGCGCAGCTATCAACACATCTTCCGCACCGCGGAGTTCACCCCTCTCTTCGTCTCCTCCGCACTCCAGGTCGCCGCCTCCACGATCGGCGGTCTCGCCCTGGCCACCTCCGTCTACGCGGCGACCGGCTCCCCGCTCCTGTCCGCCCTCAGCATGTTCGGCCCGTCCCTCGCCCAGGTGGTCGGCGCGACGACCCTGCTCTCGGCGGCGGACCGCCTGCCACCGCGCGCGACGACGGCGGGCCTCGCCGCCTTCCTCGCGGTGAGCACGGCGTCGCTGGCGCTGCCCGGCCTGCCCCTGTGGACGGTCTTCGCGGTGATCGCGGCCCAGGGCCTGTTCGCCTCCCTCGGCGGCGGAGTCCGCTGGGGTCTGCTGAACGAGATCCTCCCGAAGGACGGCTATCTCCTCGGCCGCTCGGTGTTCAACATGCTGCACGGCATCACCCAGATCGCCGGTTACGCGACCGGCGGCGCCCTCGTGGCCCTGCTGTCCCCGGCGGTCACCCTGCTGGTCGCGGCGGCCCTGTACGCGGCGGCGGCCCTGTGCACCGCCCTCGGCCTGACCCGCCGCGCCCCACGCGCCTCCGGCCGCCCGTCCGTCGCCGAGACCTGGCGCACGAACGCCCTGCTCTGGTCGTCCGCCCCACGCCGCCGCCTCTATCTGGGCCTGTGGATCCCCAACGGCCTGGTCGTCGGCTGCGAGTCCCTCTTCGTCGCCTACGCCCCCGACCGGGCGGGCCTCCTCTTCGCCTGCGCGGCGCTCGGCATGCTGGCGGGCGACGTGACGGTGGGCCGCCTCCTCCCACCCCGGACCCGCGACCGCCTGGCCACCCCGCTCCTGCTGCTCCTGGCCACCCCCTACCTCCTCTTCGCCCTCCACCCCCCGACCCCCGCCGCGGCGGCCTGCGCGACCCTCGCCTCCGTCGGCTTCGGCGCGAGCCTGATCCAGCAACAACACCTGCTGACCCTCACCCCGCCCGAACTCACCGGCCACGCCCTGGGCCTGCACTCGTCCGGCATGCTCACGCTCCAGGGACTGAGCGCGGCCCTGGCGGGCGGCCTGGCCCAACTGACCTCACCGGCGACGGCGATGACGATGATGGCGGCGGCTTCGGTGCTGGTGACGTCGGTGCTGTGGTCGGCTGGCCGGTCCGAGCGGGCGGGGCGGCGCGCCGCGACGATGGCTGCGCGGTGACGATGTCTGCGCCGTGACGCGACCTGCCGACGGCTCCGCTCAGGTCGGCCATCGTCCACCGCTCAGCCGTCCACCGCTCAGCCGTCCACCGCTCAGCCGGCCACTGCTCAGCCGGCCACCGCTCAGCCGGCGGCGCAGCAGGTAGTTCTTTCCTCCCCGGTTCTTTGGGGAGGTCAACGGCCCGCCGGACCCTCGCAAACAAGGCCCCGGTGCCCCCGGAAGACGGACAGCCGCCTCCTAGGACTGGTACCGCTGCTGCTGGGGCTGACCGTGGGACGGGCCGCCCGAGCCGCCGGGACCGCCGCCCGAACTCTGCGCCTGGAGCTGCTCCGCCTGCTCGGCGGTCACCTTCTGCTCCGCGCCGCAGAACGTGCACTGCGTCTGGTACTTCGTCGAGATCGGGAACAGCGGCACGAAGAACAGCGTGAACTTCGTGACCCGCTTCCTGAGCGTGTGCGCGGCGGGGTTCCCGCACTGCCCGCACACCAGCGTCAGTATCGCGAGCTGGTACAGGTATCCCTTGGTGCCGAAGATGACGAACATGTGATCCTTCCCGGGGGTGCCGTTGAGACGCACCACACGCCCCGCACGCACCGCACGCTCTGCCTTCCAGTGTGCCTGGCCCTCACTTCTTCACGTCGGCGTGCTGTGGAAGGAGGTGAGAAGGGCGCCCCGTGATGGCGCGGTAACGTGCTGTTGCTGTTGCTGTTGCTGTTGCTGTTGCTGTGCGGGCACGGCCGGGCCTCCGGACGCCGTCAGCGCCCTCAGTACTCTCAGCGCCCTTCGCGCTCGTAGCGCTCCACCCGGCGGGCCAGCTTGGCCCGGTACCGCTCGGGCGAGTGGGATGCCTGGGACCGCCGCACCATGTCCTCCGCGTTCAGGCTCTCCGCGAGGTCCCGGAGGCCGGGCAGCCGACTGAGCACCGCGCGCTGGGCCTCGGCCTCCTGGACGGACCTCAGCGGAGTGCCGTCGTTGCGCGCATGGTTGCAACCCCAGTGTGTGAGGCGCACGTTGTCCCGTGTGTCGGTGCCGCCGGACGAGATGGTGCGGACGTGGTCGATACTCGGGGACCGAGGATCAGGGTGCTCCCGGACCCGGTCCACCGGATCCAGACACAGACCACAGACCCACCCGTCCCGCGCCCCGATCTCCTCGACGGTGTAACGCTCGACGCCCCCATTGGCCCGCATACGCTCCCGCCGCCGCCGATCCTGCACACGCTTGGCTTCGGCGCGCCGGGGCGCGGACGGTTCGGCGTCACTCACCGGTGCCTCTTTCTCCACTCTCGCCACTGGAATCAGTGTCAGGCGTCAGGCGTCACGCCGCAGACAGACAAACTCGTGGGAGGGAATGACGGGCTCCCCGGGCGTGGGGTCGACGGCGCCGATCCTGACGGCCACTGTAGCCACCACGATTGGGGTGTTCGCGGCCCTCGGCCGCATCAGACGCCAACGGTAATGCGGAGGGACCTTCTTCGCCGGCAGCTCGAACGTGGCCAGCTCCACCCAGCGGTCGTAGTTGGTCGGGTACCGGCGTACGAGCGCATCGCAACGCCGACAGGTAGGCGGCTCCACCCATCCCACATCGTCCGGATCCACCTCGGCCTCCGGCGCGGCTGTGGCCCCCTCGCACAGGGCAAGCTCGTTGGCGACCTCGTGCCAGCACCTGTCACAGAGTTCGGCCGACAGGGGAATGATCCGTCCACGCTCACGAACATCGGGCCCGTTGGAGGAACACAACAGACACTCCGGCCGACTGACACCGTTGAGAACCACCGCCATTCCCTGAGTGTGAGTGCCCCATACACCCTGCAAAAAGGGCGCGTTCAGGCCTTATTCAAAAAAGCCGCACCAAAACACCTTGATCGACTCACATCCGCAACTGCTGCAACGCCTGCCGTTTGGGTTCGGGTACGGACTGCCACATCCACCGGGCGTGGTCTGTCGGTCGGTGCAGCCTCAGTGCATCAGTCGGCGACGCTGTTGGCGTAGATGAGGCCGGTGTCGTTGTCGAATATGCCGACGTTCAGGTCCGACGGGTTGGTGCCGGAGTACTCACCCCACAGGCGGATCAAGCGTTCGGCTCCCTCCTCGTTGTCGTAAGGCTCATTGACACGAATGGTCGCCGCGTCGGGTGCGGAACTGGATACTTTCGTTATCCCCTTCCACGGCTCACCCTGTTCGTCGAGCCACTTGCGGAACTCGATCGTCTTCGGAATGGCCTTGAACGGCTCGGTATCCGCCGCGTATGGGTCCGTGGGCTCCCCCGAACATGCAGTACAAGCCAGGGTCACCAAAGTGACGACCGCGAGAGATTGTTTACGCACAGCTAGCCCTTCCATGAGCCGACCGTCATCGTGTGCCCTTGCGGGCATAAGCCGCTGCATGTCATGCGTCGCTCGCATATCGCGGCGCGTGGTCTCAGAGCCGGCCGAGGTCGATCTCCACAGGGAAGGGGGCCACTGCCTTCAGGACGCCGGTGAAGACGTCACCGTCCCGGTAGGTCCGCGTCGCGGGGTCGAGAACGTAGGTGTAGACGAGAGGAACGCCTGTCGCGGCCTGCTCGATGCGCCAGTAGAAGGCGATGCCTGCCTTGGCGTACTGGTCGACCTTCACGATCCGGTCGGTGGTCTCCGAGCCTGGCGACACCACCTCCGCAACCAGCAGCACGTGCTCAGGGCGGGTGGGGGTGACATCGATGGTGTCCGCGCGGTACACGACGACGTCCGGGCGGCGATTGGTGAGGGGGACGTCCTGAAGCCGGACGTCGAAGTCCGTGTCGGCGTTCCACTCCTGGCCCGCAGCGGCATCCAAGGAGTTCGCCAGAATCCGGGCCAGCCGATTGTGGCGCTTGGACGCGCTCGGACTCACGACGACCATCCCGTCCACGATCTCGATGCCGGAGCACTGCTCCTCGGACCAGGACTCGTAGTCCTCCACCGTGATCTGTTCATGCATCCACGCCGGGGCCACCATCTCGGCCGACATGAAGCACCTCCCGGACACTGTGCTGCGGGCCCGATCCCGCTGGATGCAGCCTACTGTCTGCCACCCGTCCAGCACGCTGATCTCACCCACGCCCCCTTCCATCGCCCGGCAGCCGACCAGCGCCCCCACGACAAGCAAGGAAGCGCACGGTGGCTTGCCCCCGGGCATCGGAACGGGCCGGCGGCACCGCTGGTTCAGTGGCCCACCCCGGCGAGTCCCGACACACGGTCACCGATGGCACCGACGAGCGTGCGACGGAGAGCCACGACGGCAAGGGCTGCCCTGACCGCAGCCGACGCTCTCCTGCGAGACCAATTCTTGGCGCATGGTTGGCGTCTTGATGCCGACGTGCCGCCCGGCCTGGCGGTCCCTGATCGTGAGACGTGCTGGTGTGCTGACATCTCCGACTGATTCTTGCCGTGAGCGCCATGGGCGGCCTGACTCCTGACCGCCCCCGTTGATGCCAGAAACCGAAGTCAAGGCCCCGGACCATGATTGATCTGGGGCCTTTGCGCTGGTGCCCCCCGGCAGGATTCGAACCTGCGACACCCGCTTCAGGAGTTTTCCTGAGTAGGGCTGTGAGCTGCGGAAACGCCCACATGCGGTGTCTGGCCCGGGGATTCCCCTCCACTCCACGTGTTCACGAAGATTCCCGGTCTCTAGGCCGGGGCGAGGGGGTGCCTGAGCGGTGCTCCGGCCCGATGGAGGCTGGTGAGAGCCTGCCGGTAGGAGGTGATCAGCCCGGTCTCGACGTAGTCCACGCCCAGTTCCTCGCAGTAGCGGCGGACGATGGTTCGGGCCTTGCGCAGGTTGGGGCTCGGCATGCTGGGGAACAGGTGGTGCTCGATCTGGTGGTTCAGCCCGCCCAGTGCGATGTCGGTGAACCGGCCGCCGCGCACGTTGCGTGAGGTGAGCACCTGGCGGCGGAGGAAGTCCGGGTGGTCATCGCCCGTCAGGATCGGCATGCCCTTGTGGTTGGGTGCGAAGAGGGAGCCGAGGTAGACGCCGAACAGGCCCTGGTGGACGGCGATGAAGACGATCGCCATGCCGGGCGGCAGCAGCCAGAGCAGGACGGTCAGGTAGACCGCGAAGTGCGCGAACAGCAGGGTGCCGTCGAGCGTTCGGTGCTTGAGCGAGCGGTTGGCCAGCGCCTTCACACTCGACACGTGCAGGTTGAAGCCCTCCAGGGTGAGGAGCGGGAAGAAGAGGAACGCCTGCCAGCGGCCGATGAGGCGGGGGAGCCCCCTGGCTGCCCGAGCCTGGTCCTGGGACCAGACCAGCAGGTCGGGGTCGAGGTCGGGGTCGAGTTCCTCGTGGTTGGGGTTGGCGTGGTGGCGGGTGTGCTTGTCCTGCCACCATCCGTAGCCCATCCCGACGCCGGTGCCGGCGATCCGGCCGGATGCTTCGCTGGCCCGGCGTCGGCGGAACACCTGGCGGTGGGCCGCGTCATGGGCGATCAGGGCGACCTGGCCGAAGACGACGGCCAGGAAGCCGGCGACCGTCAGCGTCCACCAACTGTCGCCGATCAGCGCGACGGCGGCCCACCCGCTGACGTAGAGCGCGGTCACCACTGTGATCCGCAGGGCGTAGTAGCCGGGGCGGCGTCTGAGCAGGCCGGCATCAGCGATCTTTCTCGACAATCGGGCGAAGTCACTGCCGGACGTCTCCGAGGGCGGGGGGCGGACCGTGGTGTTGGTGGTCATGTTGCTGAAACTCTCTCCGAAGGAGGCAGATCGATCAGGCGCCGCCTCGGGAGTTGCAGAGACCGGGCCACAGGCAGGGATGCGCTTTCGCCGGTGCGGATACACATCGCGCGCGGAGAGGGACGACATCCCTCTCCGCACGCGGGTTCCCTGCCAGGCAGGTCTCACACCGTGGCGGGACAGGGCCGGCGGAGCGACGGCCGCGCGCTTTCAGGGAAGAACCGGGAAGGCCGGGGAAGGGGGGCGGCTGATCACTGGGGGGCACTCGTCACGGTGACCGGCGAGGTCCGTCGCCGGCCGCGGTTTCCGTGATGAGGACGGCGACGGTGGCCGGGCCCGGGGTGTCGGCGGTGGCTGCCTCGGCTACGGCCTCCCTGACGGCGCGGGCCACGTGCAATGGATGGTGTCCCGGGCCGACCGCGAGGTGAACCTCGACGTGACGGCCGGGTGGATCATCATGGTCCTCCACCCTGACCGGGCGGCTGCCCAGCACGGCGGTGAGGCGGGCGACGCCCGGCACACCCGCTGCTACGTCCGCCAGCTCCCCGGCGAGTCCCCGCATGGACCCTGTGCCGGTCACCGGGGGCGACCTCCGCGCGGCCGCAGCTTCCGGCGTGGGCCTCATGGCCGTCGCCGCGGTCCGAGACGTCACGCCTGTCTCCGGGACCTCACGGAGATCCGTTACGCGCATGTCAGCCGTCACCGTGGCCAGCCCGAGCTGTTCAGCGGCCGCGCCCAGCAGTGTGCTCCTCAGTTCGTCGGCGGTCTCCGGCAGCGGCCGCACGAGGGACGCGGTGAAGGCGGCCTCGATGGTGAGCGGGCCAGGCGGTAGCGCGCTGGCCGGCGGACGGACGGCCGGCTCGGACACGGGTTGGAGCGGCGCCGCCCCGATGCGCAGGGACTCCAGTCGGACACCGGAAACCTCGGCGGTAGTGCGCCCGAGAGCCTGGACGGCCGCTTGCTCGGTGATCCACGTCCCGTCGTGGGGCCCGCCGAGCGGGAGGAGGCGGCCCAGGTCGAGCTGGTTTCGTACTGCCTGCGTCCACGCCTCGGTCACTGGCCTCTCACCCTCCTTCTCCATGGCCGCGGTTCTCTTCCCGCGGCGCTCTGCCCGGAGTGTCCGCGAGAGCGCGGGGCAGGGGCCTCAGGTCACTCGTCGAACCACCCCGCCACGCTACATATCCGGGTAAAAGGTACTAAAAAGACTATAATCTGAGTAATGGGTGCTCTGTGGCCTCGCGAGGGAGGAATATCCCGATGACTGAGAACATCGGCGTCAAGCTCGACGCCGCGCCCGGGTCTCGCGGCCGGACGACCATCGCCGATGTGGTGGTGGAGAAGATCGCCGGAATGGCGGCACGGGACGTGATGGGCGTCTACGCCCTGGGCAGCGGATTCGCCCGCTCGATGGGATCCATGCGAGAGCGGATGCCCGGCGCCGGCAGTGGCAAGTCCGCCACCCGCGGGGTCAGTGTCGAGGTCGGAGAACTGCAGGCGGCCATCGATCTGGAGATCGTCGTCGACTACGGCGTCTCGATCACGGACGTGGCCGCCGCGGTGCGGGAGAACGTGATCTCCGCGGTGGAGCGGATGGCGGGTCGGGAAGTCGTGGAAGTCAACCTCATGGTCAGCGACGTGAAGCTGCCCGACGAGGAGGACGAAGGGGAGGAGCGGCAGCGGATCCGGTAGCCGGGGCGGCAGCCCGCTTGAATGAAGGAGCGCGAAATGAGCAGGGCCGTGGTGGGCTTGATGGCCGGAATGGCGCTGGGTTTCGCCGCGTATTTCGGTGACTTCTGGGCTTTCCTGCTGGTGCTGGTGCTGGGCCTCGTCGGTCTCGTCATCGGGCGGCTCACTGAAGGTGATCTCGAACCGGGCGACTTCGTCCGCCGCCGGGACCGGCAGGATCGGATCCGAGACGACCGGCGACAGGCTCGGGGAGACTGGCGGCGGTGAGCGGGGAAGCCGATGAGCGCCCGGGCGTCCCCCGCGGGGAGCGCGGGGCGACCATCGTCACCGAGCGGGTCGTCGCGAAGATCGCTGCCCGGGTGGCGCGCGAGGCGCTGAGCCGGTTCACCGAGTCGGCCGGCCACGTACCTCCCGGCCGCCGGACGCCACACGTGAGCACATCCGTACGGCGGGCGCCGGAACGGACCGACGCGGGACGGGACGCCGACTCCGCCGCCGGACGGCAGGCGGTGCTCGGCGAGGCACGGCTGCACATCACCGTCGAGATCGGCTATCCGTCCGACATCGGGGCGCAGTGCGCCGCGGTGCGCCGGGAGGTCACCGAGCGGATCAGGGCATGGGCCGGCATGGAGGTGTCCGACCTCGCGGTATCGGTCGAGCAACTGCACTCGGCGCATACGCGGCACACGGACCGGGAGAGGGTGCGATGAGCGCGAACACCTCGCGGCAGCCGACCGGTGACAGCGACCTCTCCTCCGGTCCGGGACAGGCGGCTCCGTCCGCCGACGGCACCCCGGGGGCAACCGAGGGCGCTACGAATACGAAGGTGAGCGACGGATCAGGCCCCTCGGCGCACCGTTTCTGGTCGTCGCGGCGGATTCCCGCGGCCTTGGCAGCCCTGCTGTCCGCCGCGGCCGTCGGATTTCTCCTGTACGACGTGGTCGCGGTGCGGGCAGGCCGGAATGCGATGCGCTGGCGGCGGCGGCTCGCCGAGGAACTGGCCACACGGCCCCTGGACGACGTCTGGATGATCGTCGGGGCCGCGGTGGCGATGGCCCTCGGCCTGTGGCTTTTCCTGCTGGCGGTGACGCCGGGACTGCGCAGGCTGCTGCCCATGCGGCGGCCCACAGGTATCCCCGGGACAGAGGACGTCCGAGCCGGGCTCGACCGCCGCGCGGCCGCCCTGGTACTGCGCGACCGGGCCATGCAGGTGTCCGGTGTCCAGGAGGCACGGGTCGCTGTCGGCCGCCGGAAGGTCAAAGCCCGGGCACGGGCACATTTCCGCGATCTTGAGGAGGTCCGCTCGGACCTGGACGCCGAGCTGGGCGAAGCCGTGACGTCCTTGGGCCTGGCCCGGCAACCCACACTGGCCGTGCGCGTCCGGCGCCCCAAGAAGGGCTGAGGTGATCCGATGCTCAAGACGGCGAACCGGGTGCTGCTCGCACTGCTCGGCCTCGGACTGTTCGCCCTGGGCGGCGGCGTGCTGCTGGGCGCACTGGACCTGCAGCGCCACTGGGATTTCGACGTGCCGGACTGGTGGCCCTTCCGTGGGCCGGACGACGTGGTGCTGGGCACCGAGGGACGCACCCGGTGGCGGGACGAAGGCTGGTGGTGGCCGACCGTCATCGCGGTCCTCGCCGTGCTGCTGGCCTTGCTGCTGTGGTGGCTCCTCGCGCAACGCAGACACCGCCTGGACCGGGTCCTCGTCGACAGCGAAGACGGCGCGCCGGCCCGGCTCAACGGCCGCACGCTGGAGAGGGTCATCGAGGACGAGGCACAAGCCCTGGACGGGGTCTCACGGGCTGATGTCCGGTTGACGGGCCGCCGTACCGCTCCCACCGCACGCGTACGGCTGCTGCTGGAGCCTCACGCCGATCCAGCACGGGCTCTTGGGCAACTGAGCCGCGAAACACTCGCACACGCACGGGACTCGGCCGGTCTGGACCGCCTCCCCTCGAAGGTCCGACTCCGCGAAGCCCGCCACCGCGCCAAACGCACCGCCTGAGAACCCCTGGGCCAAGCCTCATGGGGGTACCGGCCGCGAGGCGTCCAGGATTCCTGGAACCCGAGCGTTTTGGCACGCGGAGGAGCAAACGAACAGCACGCTGCCTGGCGCACTCGCGTCGCTGACGGCGTGCGCGAAGACACCGGCCTTGGTTGTCGTCGGCATCGCCCTGAGAACCCTGAGGTCGGTGGGGCACGCCGTCGGCGGAGGCCGCCGGCACCCTGATGACGGCCCCGGCGCACCAGGCCGTCACCAGGGTGCTGGGGGGCCGACGCGACATCGAGCACAGGCCCGGCCCCCTGTCCTGCCGTAGTCGAGAGAACACGCAGATCTCGCACGGTTCCTTCCAGGAGGCATCCCGTCATGGTTCTCTTCCTGATCCTGCTCATCGCCGGAATCGCTCTGGTGGCCATCGGCGCGGCCGTCGACGGCGTGCCCTACCTGATGTCCATCGGCGTACTGCTTCTCATCGTCGACCTGCTCCACCTGGCGGCCCGTTCCATCTGGCGTTCCACCCGGCGCCCGGCCCGTTGACTGGCTCCCCGCCGATCACGTCATGGCCGGCACGTCGCCCCCCAACGCCAGTCACCACAAGGGGCTTGGTTCGAGGGGGACATGGGCACGTCGGCCGGTGAGCGGGCCAGGGTGAGGGTCTGGTCTTGATCGAAGGGGCAGGCGGTGGCCATGGCCGGTTGGTCGGTAGTGGTGTTCGTGTTGACCGCTTCCGGAGTGCCGATCCTGCGCCCCTTCGGGTCCACGACGTCGTGGGTCGCGCCACTACCGGACATCGGCGGAACGGATCCTGGCCCCGGCGGCCGCGTCCGCCGTGTGCCAACGACCCCGGCGTATACACACCGGGGTCGCCCTTCCGGGCCGGTCGCACGTGAGAGTGTGCCGACCCGCTTTCATGCTATTCCTGGTGCACATTTCAGGCATCCGGTGTCTCGCGGTTCTCGTGCCCATTCGGTTCCGCGCGGTCCGGGCAGGGCTTTCGCCCTGCGTCAGCCGAGTTCCTCCTCCCCGCTTTCCATGAGCCGGATCCCCTGGTGTGTCAGCATGACCATCCCCGGCCGCCCAGCCTCCCGTGGCGCTCAGGCCGACGATGCCGACGCCGATCGGCGTACGGGGGTCAGGCACCGAGCTGCCGCCTCAGGGTCTCGGCGTCGTGCAGGGCCGTCATGTGCACGAAGCGCCCGTCACGAACCTGGTAGGTGGCGTACTCGACGATCTCGAACGAGGCGCCGGTGGGAGCCACGCCGAGCCACTCCTTGGCGGGCGTGCCCGTGTTGGTCAGTCGGGCGGCCAGGCGATCACCATCGACCGCGATCTCCCGGGGCTCCCAGTGGAAGTCCGGGACCGCGTCGATGTCGCCGTTCAGCACAGCGATGACCTGGTCCCGAGTGCCCGGCTCGCCGTTCAGGGTGGTCTCGTCGTTGATGAACTCGTCCATGCGGTAGATCTCGTGGGCGTTGAGCGCCCCGATGTAGCGCAGGTAGAACTCGCGCAGGTCGGTGTCGGACATGATCCCCTTCTTCGGCCCCCGGAGCGGAGGTCATGCTCGGTGTTTCGCGACGGCTCTTGACGGTTTCGTCACGGTGATCGTCGGCAGGGGAGGAACCACTGCCCGAAACTTCTGTCCCGGACGGTACAGAAGTTTTGCCGCATCGTCACGGCGCTCATGCGCGGAGAATGTCTCACCGGGGCGAGCGAAGGGGTGCAGCCGCTATGCGGGCCAGCCGAGCAGCGCCGTGTCGACGATCTCATCGAGCTCGGCAGGACCGAGGCCGTTGGCGGCTTGCACCGCGATGCCGAAACCCATCGTCATGACGAACCGGGCAAGACGCCGAGGGTCTGCGTCGCGCGGAAGATCACCCTCGTCGACGGCGCGCCGGAAGCGCTCCTCAAGGCGGACCCCCGCGTCGTTGCGCCAGTCGACAAGCAGGTCGTGGACGGCCCGGCTCTCGTCGCTCGACGCCAGCGCACCCTGCACGGTCAGGCACCCGGAGGGGCCGCCGGGAGGGGTCGTGGTGCAGACCGCTCCGCGGAGGAACGCCAAGGCCACAGCCCGCGCGGTGGGCTCCTCCAAGGCGCGCGTGGCGTAGGCGGCCGGCCCCGCGCCGTAGCGCTGGAGGGCCTTGCGGAACAACTGCTCCTTGTTGCCGAAGGCCGCATACATGCTCGTCTTGGTGATCCCCATGGCGCCGGTCAGTTCGGCGAGGCTTGCGCCTTCGTACCCTCGCGCCCAGAACACCCGCATCGCGCGTTCCAGCGCCTGGTCGATGTCGAATCCACGAGGCCGACCCATGACGGCCCTACGGGAGTTACCCATCCCGCAAGCGTACCTCTCGGTACAGATCTGCGCTGACCAGCAGTTTCATCCCGCCCGAGTGGCGAACGCAGTTCAGTACCGGTCGGTCTTGATGTGCTAAGGTTCTGCACCGATCGGTACTTAATTAAGGGGAAGGGAAGTCCGCGCCATGAAAACCGTTTCGCTCGGCAGCCTCAAGGTCTCGCGCATCGGTCTCGGAGCCATGGGAATGTCGGCGTTCTACACCGGCGCCGGCCAGTTCGACGACGAGTCGATCCGCACGATCCACCGCGCTCTGGACCTCGGGGTCACCCATATCGACACCGCTGAGGGGTACGGCCCCTTCATCAACGAGGGGCTGGTCGGCCGAGCCGTGCAGGGGCACCGAGACGAGGTCGTGCTGGCGACCAAGTTCGGACTGATCTCCCACATCGGTGGCTCGGCTCCGGACAGCACCCCGGCCAACATCCGCCTGGCCGTGGAGGGATCACTGAAGCGCCTGGGCACCGACTACATCGACCTCTACTACCAGCACCGGGTGGACCCCGGCACGCCCATCGAAGAGACCGTTGGCGCGCTGGCCGAACTGGTGGCCGAAGGCAAGATCCGCCACATCGGCCTGTCGGAGGCCGGCCCCGCCACGATCCGCCGCGCTCACGCCGTGCATCCGGTCACCGCGGTCCAGTCCGAATACTCCCTGTGGACCCGCGACCCGGAGGCCGGGATCCTGCCCGTCCTGCGCGAACTGGGTATCGGCTTCGTGCCGTACTCCCCGCTTGGCCGCGGCTTCCTGACCGGCAACATCCGCTCCCTGAACGATCTTGACACCGACGACTGGCGCCGCACCAACCACCGCTTCGCCGACGGCAACCTGGAACGCAACCTGCGAATCGTCGACGAAGTCCGGGCCGTAGCCGCCGAGATCGACATCACGCCCGCGCAGGTCTCCTTGGCCTGGCTGCTAGCCCAGGGTGACGACATCGCGCCCATCCCCGGCACCAAGCGAGTCGCCCGGCTGGAGGAGAACGCCGCCGCCGACCACATCGAGCTCACCGCCAGCCACGTCGCCCGCCTGAACGATCTGCCCCAGGCCTCCGGCGAGCGCTACGACGCGGACAACATGGCCGCCATCGACCGCTGATCGAAGACTTACCACCGCTTCGCCCACCTCAAAAACTGGTGCGTGCTCGGCGAAGTCCGCACCGACCTGACCTGGGCGACCGCCCTGGTCAGGGCCCTGCTCGTCCTCACGAACCACGAAGTGTCCCGGTGGCCGACGATCTTCACCGAAGTCATCCACCCACGAGCATCCCGAACCCGGCGCACACCAGACCCATGACCAGCAACTTCACGATGCACAGTGCTCAGCCAGATCAGCATCACGATGGACGTGTACACGCACGTCGTGCAGGACACCCAGCGCGAGGCCATCAGCCACCATGGATCGGCTGCTCAAGAGGCGGCCGGTTGCGAGTGGCCGCCCGCGTTGATGTCAAAAGTAGATGTCAAAGGCCCCGGACCATGATCGGTCCGGGGCCTTTTGGCTGGTGCCCCCGGCAGGATTCGAACCTGCGACACCCGCTTTAGGAGAGCGGTGCTCTATCCCCTGAGCTACGAAGGCAGGGATCTGTCGGAAACGTGCAGGAATATAGAGGCTGATGCCACTGATCCCGGACACATCGATCCACTGATCCGGCGGTGTGCCAGCGGACTGGCACGCCGCCGTCAGTGTAGCGGGTGGGGGTGAGCGGGCGAGGGGGTTACCCCGCCCGGCGCCGGCGAGGCGGCTGCCGGCCGTCGGCTGGGCAGTGGGTTACCTGCTCGGCTCACCTGCCGTGCCGAGGGTGATGTCGTCCGGATCCACCGAGCTGTCGGACGTCACCGTCCCCCGTCGCTCCCTCCACCACGCCGCGAACGGGGCCAGCGCCGCGCCGACCACCGCGTACGCGCCCAGTACCCACCAGGCGGCCGTCGTGGCGTGGGCGTCGAAGTACACGGTGTTGCGGACCAGCGTGGTGCCCGCGCCCGGAGGCAGGGCCTGGCCGATCGCGCTCCAGAAGCCCGGCAGCAGGACCGACGGGTAGACGCCACCCGCGCTCGGGTTGCCCAGCACCACGAAGAGCAGGATGGTCAGGCCGGTGCCCATCATGCCCAGCAGGGTCTGGAGCGCGAGCGAGGTCGCGGCCGATGCGAACACCACCAGCGTGCCGATCCCCGCCAGCGCCCAGAAGTGACCACTCAGCGCGTCGAACACCGGGCCCACGATCACCGCTCCGGCGACCCCGGACGCGATCGCGTACAGACCCAGCGCGCCCAGTCTGATCACGATGCGGTGCCGGTTGGCCGGCTTCGAACCGCTCGACATGTTCAGGATCGTCGCCGTCAAATAGCCGCCGACCACCCAGCCGAGCACCAGGTAGAAGGAGGCCATGCCGCGTCCGTCGCCGGTGTTCGGGGCCTGGATGTCGATGACCGCGACCTGCCGCTTCTGCGAGGTCTCTATCCTCTGGGCGAGTTGCGTGGCGGTCTGAGACACCGAGGGTCCGCCGGCAGAGGCGACCAGCAGCGTGTCCTTCGTGCCGGTCGCGTCGAACAGGAAGGCGGCGTCCACCGTCCGGTTCATGATCTGCTTCCGCGCGGCGGACTCGCTCGCGACGGCGGTCGCGTTCACCGGGTCGCCGTCCAGCCCGTCGAGCTGGGCGACGATCTGCGCGGCGGCCTCCGCCGGGGCCACCACCGCCACCGGCATCCGGTGCGGCGTGGGGGAGTGGAAGGCGCCCAGATAGGAGACGGTGAAGGCGAGTTGTATCAGCAGGCCGCCCAAGACGAGCCCGAAGGCCCGGAAACTGATCGCGTCCCGTAGTTCGAGCAGAAAACTCCCTGTGGGGGAGCCGGACGGGGTGGGGGAGTCGGCGTTCATGGCGCGCATGATGTCAGGCGCCGTTCTCCACCAGCGCGCTGGCCCGCGTACGCGCCGGTAACCCTTCGCCGCACCTCGGAGGGCGTGGCGAGGGACAGGCAGGAGGGAGCGGGAGCAGGAAGACTTTCGCACTCCCCGGCCTCGGCGTGGCGGGTTGCCTGGGTGAATGAAGTCGGTGATCTCCGAGGGCGGCGGCCGCCTGCAAAAAAGTCGCTACCGCCCGCCGCCTCACCGGGCCTAGCATTGCCGCCGCGATTCCGGACGCCGTTCGGTGTATCGAACTGCCTACGAGTGGGACGGATGTGTGGCCGTTGTCTGCGGTGATCGAGGCGCGCGGGCTGTCCAAGGTGTTTCAGACGACCGTACGGCGGCCCGGCCTCGCGGGGGCGCTCAGATCGCTCGTCAGTCCGCAGCGCGTGGCCAAGGTCGCCGTGCAGGACGTCGAATTCAGTGTGGGCAAGGGGGAGTTGCTCGCCCTGCTCGGTCCCAACGGGGCCGGGAAGTCCACCACCATCAAGATGCTCACCGGCATCCTGACGCCCACCTCCGGCGAGGCGCTCGTCGCCGGGGTCGTCCCGCATCAGGACCGGGAGCGCAACGCCCACAACATCGGGGCCGTGTTCGGGCAGCGGACGCAGTTGTGGTGGGACCTGCCCGCCCGGGATTCGTTCGAGATTCTCCGGGACATCTACGGGGTTCCCGAGGGGCAGTTCCGGGACCGGATCGAGGAGTTCGACGGGCTGCTCGAACTCTCCGAGTTCTGGGACACCCGCGTCCGGCACCTGTCGCTGGGGCAGCGGGTCCGGTGCGATCTCGCCGCCTCCCTGCTGCACGACCCGCCCGTCGTCTTCCTCGACGAGCCCACCATCGGCATGGACGTGGTGGTGAAGGAGCAGGTACGGCGGTTCCTGCGGCACCAGGTCGAGCAGCGCGACCGTACCGTCCTGCTCACCACGCACGACATGACCGAGGTGGAACGGCTCGCCGAGCGCGTCGTGCTGATCAACCACGGCCGCATCGTCCTCGACGGCTCGCTCCAGGAGATCCGGCGCCGCTTCGGCGGCACCTGGCAGGTCCGGGCCACACTCGCCGACCCGGCCGACGTCGAGGCGGTCGGGGCGGTCGGGGCGGTCGGAGCGGTCGAGGGGAGCGATGGGAACGGGCGCGGTGCGGGGGCGGGGGGCACCGGGGTGCCGCTGCCCGGGTTCGCCGGGATCGGGGTGCTGCGCCGTGACGGGCCGCGGGTCGTGTTCGGGCCGGTCGGTGAGGACGCGCCCAGCGTGCACGAGGCGCTCAAGGTGATCATCGGGCGGTTCCGGGTCGCGGACCTGGCGCTGGAGGAGAACGACCTCGAGGACGTCATGCGCGCCGCCTACCTCAGCGACCTGCCCCCGTCCGGCACACCGGTCGACGACACCGGCCCACCCACCGCCGCCGTCTCCGCCGCCCCCCGGGGCCGTTGAGCCATGCAGCCCACCACCCTCTCCCGCGCCCGCCGCGTCTCCTGGATCACCCCCCGCGGCGAACTGCTCGCCCCGCCCCGGATGACCGCCACCGCCATCCGGCTCCTCGTCCAGGTCTGCCTGGTCGTCTACCTCTGGCGCGGGCTGTACGCGAACACCGACTCCAGCGCCGGGCTCGACGAGACCCAGGCCGTCGGCTACGCCGTACTCGCCGTGCTCGCGAACCGCATCCGCGGTCTCGACCGGCGCGCGGGCCGCGACACGGTGATCCAGCACCTGCACTTCGGGACGATCGTCTACTGGTACCTGCGGCCGATGAAACCCCAGCGCTACTACGCGCTGCGTGCCCTCGGCGACCAGCTGTACGGCTTCGGCTGGGTGCTCGCCGGATACGTGCTGTCGCTCGTCGTCGGGGTCGTCGCCCCGCCCGCTTCGGCCGCCGTCGCCGGTGTCTTCGCGGTGAGCATGCTGCTCGGCCAACTGGTCCTTTACTACGTGATGATGCTGGTCGACCTGCTGTGCTTCTGGACCCTGCGCAACGAGGCGGCCCTGATGATCCTCGTCTTCGCGCAGAACCTGCTCTCCGGCGTGTACGCCCCGCTCTGGTACTTCCCGGACTGGTTCATCACGCTCAGCGCGTTCCTGCCGTTCCAGGCGACCCTCGGCGTACCGCTGTCCATCTATGTCGGGCGGATCGGCGTCGGCGACGCCTTCGGGCAGATGGCGGTACAGGCCGTCTGGATCGTGCTGCTCGCGCTGCTCACCCGCCGGCTCTGGGAACGGGCCGGCCGACGCGTCGTGGCCCAGGGAGGATGACCATGACGACGACCGGACACGAATCCGCTCCCGACGGGACCGCCCCACACCGGGTCGCTCCCGACGGGACCGCCCCACACCAGGTTTCCCACGAGACCGCTCCCCACCGGACCCCTCCCCACGGACCGGCGCACGCCTGGCGTGTCGTGTGGCGGATCACCAGGCTCAACTTCAAGGCCCGGCTGGAGTACCGGGGCGAGTTCCTGATGAACGTCGCCGTCGGGGCGATCTGGCAGGTCTCCATCGTCGTCTTCGCCTCGGTGCTCCTCACGCGGTTCCCCGGACTCGGCGGCTGGTCCAGCTCCGACGTGCTGCTCATCGCCAGCATGCGCATGCTGGCCCATGGGCTGTACGTGCTCTTCCTCGGCCGCGTCCAGTACATGCAGGTCCTCGTCCAGGAGGGGGTCGTCGACCCCTGCCTGATCCGCCCGATGCCGGTCTACCGGCAGGTCCAGCTGGCCTTCTTCCCGGTCAACGCGATCGGCGACCTGGTCGTCGCGGCCGGGCTGTTCGTCGCCGCGCTGCAGCGCAGCTCCCTCGACTGGACGGCGGGCCGGATCACGTACGTGCTGGCCGGTGTGCTCGGCGGCATGCTGGTCGAGGCCGCGCTCTTCACCGCCCTGGCCGCCGCCGCGCTGCACTTCCCGGCCACCGCCTACTGGAGCCAGTGGCTGGAGGAGCTGATGGGGACCTTCGGCAGCTACCCCCTCAGCATTCTCCCGAGGGCCGTGTCCGCCGCGTTCACCTTCGTCGTCCCGCTCGCCTTCATCGCGTACTTCCCCGCCGGCGTACTGACCGGCCACGGCGACGCGATGGGCGTACCGGAGGCGCTGGCGGTGGCCTCCCCCCTCATCGGTCTCACCGCGTTCGTCCTGTCGAGGCTGCTGTGGAACTGGAGCCTGAGCAGGTACACGGGGGTCAACGGGTAGGCGGGCAGCCCTTGCGCATGCCCGGCGCCGAAGTGCTCCCGAGGTGCTGCCGAGGTGCCCCCCAGGCAAGGGTCCCCCCAGGCAAGGGTCCCCCCAGGCAAGGGTCCCCCCAGGCAAGGGTCCCCTCAGGTCAGACCTCCGGGACGCGGCGGAACATCCCCGCCACCGCCAGCTCCTCCTCGATCCGCCCCACCGCGTCCCGCAGTTCGGGCAGAACCTCCTTCACACACTCCTCGACCGAACGCCGACTGCTGTGCATGGCGACGTTCACCGCGGCGACGACCCGCCCGCCCCGCTCCCGCACCGGCACCGCGACGGACCGCAGGCCCTCCTCCAACTCCCCGTCGACGAGGGCGTATCCGGCGGCCCGTACCCGCTCCAGGACGGTCAGCAGTTCCGGCCGGTCGGTGAGCGTGTGCGGGGTCAGCGGGACGAGACGTTCCGGGGGCGGGAGTGGGGCCTTCGGGAGGAGGTCGGCGAGCATGACGCGGCCGAGCGAGGTCGCGTACGCGGGCAGCCGGGTGCCGAGGGTGATGTTGACGCTCATGATGCGGCTCGTGGCGACCCGAGCCGTGTACTGCACCTCGTCCCCGCCCCCGGTGAGGACCGCGAGGGACGCCGAGTCGTGGACCCGCGCGGAGAGTTCGGCCAGGTGCGGCGCGGCGATGCGGGGGAGGGGGAGCATCGACAGGGGCGGGAAGCCCAGGCCCAGTACGCGGGGCGTGAGCCGGAAGACACGGTCGTACGACTCGACGTACCCGAGGTGTTCGAGGGTGATCAGCGCGCGCCGGGCCGTCGCGCGGGCGAGCCCGGTGGCCCTGGCGACCTCCGTGAGGGTCAGTTCGGCGCGCCCCTCGCCGAACGACGTGATCACGGTCAGCCCCCGGGCGAGGGACTCGATGAACTCCCGGCCCAGTTCCTGCTTGGAGGTGCCGGTCCAGGCGGCGAGGCCGGAGGGGGCCGAGGTGTCGCCGCGCGCGGCGGTGGCCGGCGGCGGGGGGTCCCTCAGCTCCCGCAACTCCCGTTCCATCGCCGCCACGGCCACCCGCAGCCGTGGCAGCAGTATCGACCGCAGGGACTCCGCCGTGTGCCGGCTCGTATGGCTGACGACGTTCGCCACACACGCGATCCGTCCCGTACGGGGGTCCCGCACGGGTACGGACACCGCGACCAGCCCCGGTTCGATCAACTGGTCGTCCAGTGCCCAGCCCTGGGCGCCCGCCCGTGCCGTACGGTCCTCGAAGTCGTCGTACGCGCCGGCGCGCGGAGGCACCGCCGGGAAGCCGCGGCCCTCCGGGTCGGCCGTGCGGCGGGTCCGCCACCGGGCCCAGTCGGCCGGCTCCCACTCGGTGGCGAACAGCGGGCCGGGTGCGGTGCGTTCGGCGGGCAGGAGGTCGCCGATGCGGAAGCTGAGGGACATCGCGCGGCGGCGGGTCGCCTGGTGGATGAAGCGGACGCCGTCCCGGTCGCGGACCGCGAGGGACACCGACTCGTCCAGCTCGTCGGCGAGGGCGTCCGCGTGGGCGTCGAGGAGGCGGGGGAGGCGGAGGGCGGCCAGGTAGGCGTTGCCCAGCTCCATCAGGCGGGGGGCGAGGACGGCGTCGCGGCCGTCCAGCCGTACGTAGCCCATGCGGGCCAGCGTCGCCGTGATCCGGTCGACCGTGGAGCGCGCGAGTCCGGTGGCCTTCTCCAGCGCGCTCGGGCTCAGCGTCCCGTCCGCGTCGGTGAGCCGGCGCAGCACGGTGATGCCCCGCATCAGGGGGGCGACGGCTTCGGCGGGCGCGGGCGCGGGTGCGGGTGCGGGTGCTGACGTCGGCGCGAGGGCGGGGGCCGGGGCCGGGCTCGGGACGTTCGGGAGCATGGGTTCACGGTAATGCGGCCCGCTCGCGCCGCCGCGCGGGGCGCCTCTTGGCTCGGGGGTACGGGTGCGTCGGCGGGTGCGGGCCCGGTGGGGCTTCTCGCGCAGTTCCCCGCGCCCCTGAAAAGCAGGGGCTGCGCCCCGTGCTTTTCGGGCCCGGAGGGCCGTCGTCTTTCATCCGGACTCATATCTGACCCAGGACCCGCACCCGACCCCGGACCCATATCTGCCCCCGCACCCGACCCAGGACCCCACCGCCCGTACCCCCCACCCCCCCACCCCCCACGCCGCACATCCCCGCACCCCCCGCACCCCCCACCCGTCACCCCCGCCGAACCACCACCCGATGGCTCCCCTCGGCATCCACCCCCGCCACGGCGATCTCCACCTCCGCCCGTGCGTCCTTGAACGTCTCGCCGGCGACGAGCGGCGCGTCGGACAGCTCCGCGTGGACGTTGGGGCTGCGCGTGCACCCCCCGCTGTCCCGGCGGGAGTCGTGCACCTTGATGGGCCCGTTCCCGGTGTCGACCGTCGCATCGACCCGGTACACGAGCACACCCGGCCGGCACACCGCCGCGTCGTTGCCCGCCCGCGTCCGCAACTCGGCGACGTACGCCGTCCGGGAGCTGAGCGGGACGACGACCAGCTTCGCGCCCCCGGCGGTGGCGAGCGGGGTCAGCGCGTACTCGACCGCGCCGGCCGTCGCCACGCAGCCGACCTGTGTCTCGTCGAGCCACCCGAGCTTCCACTTGTGCCAGCCCAGCAGATCGTTCTCGACGCCCCAGTCCTCGCTCATGATGTCCCAGTGCCCGACGGCGCCCCCGCCCTCGTGGGTGTAGAGGTCGGGCAGCCCGAAGACATGACCGTTCTCGTGGGGGAGGACCCGGTACCCGGTGTCCGCGTACGAGCCCGAGCCGTCGTCCTGGCGGCTGTAGACGAACGACGCGTTGGCGACCGGCACGCCGTCCGCGATCGGAGCCTCCCGGTTGCCGGCGAAGGTCACCGACAGGACGGTGTCGAGGGCGGAGGGCCCCGCGTTCGGGGTGACGAGGACGTTGATGAGGTCGTACGCCCGGAAGTCCACGAGCGGATCGGCGGCCCGCACCATGTCCTGGACCAGCCGGCGGTAGCCGGGGTCGAAGGGGGCGCCGCGCTCTATGCCGTACGAGCGGAAGGACTTCGGCATCCGCAGCCACTCGGTGAGCGGGGCCTCGGGGCGGTAGTCGATACGGCCGTAACTGCTGGTCCTGAACCACTTCTGGGTCTGCGGGGCGAACTCCGCGAAGCGGTCCATCGCGCTGCCCTCGCCGGGCGCGTCGGAGAAGTCGATCATCAGGTTGAGGGCGCGGACCGTGCCGGTGGAGCGGGCGTAGCCGGGCGGGGTCGGGATGCCCTCGGACATCTGGGTGCCGAGCGGGCCGCGGATCATGCAGGGGTTGAGCGCCGAACCCCGGACCAGGGCCGTGGCCCCGGCGGCCGTCGTGGTTTCCTTCGCCACCAGGTGCCCCGTGCCGGCGGAGGTGCTCACCGCGAGGGTGAGGGCGGTGACGGAGGCGAGCGCGACGACGCGGCGCGGACGTATCCGGCGCGCGGGTATCCCGTTTCGGCGGCACGGCTGCTGCATCCACGCGCCCTTCGCTCCACGGCAGCCGTCCGTGACGAGGCTGTCCTCCTTCGATCACCCTGGTTCGAGGGGTGCGCGGGCGCGCGCTGGAAGGGCCGAACGTGGGCATCGGCGCCCGGCCGCGCGGCGGCTGATCCGCCCGCGATCGAGGCGTGGCCGAGATGAGGTCCAGGTGTGATCCAGGTCACATGGAAAGTCTCGGCGAGGGGAAATAACCGGGGATCGTTTCCCCGTTTAGCCATGTGTCCGAGCGAAACGGGGACTCCATCCCCGGATCGTCACCGGGCGCCCCCACACCACCGGATCAGTCAGCAGAAGTCGCAGAGGAGTACGCCGTGGAGACCGCCACCGCCACCGCCGTACGTCGCAAGGTGTCCCGCCCCCGGGCCGACGCCCTGCGCAATCGGGAGCGGATCGTCGGTGCCGCCCGGGAGATGTTCGTGGAGTTCGGCCCCGATGTGCCGCTCGACGAGGTCGCCCGCCGGGCCGGCGTCGGCAACGCCACGCTGTACCGCAACTTCCCGGACCGCGAAGCGCTGGTCCGTGAGGTCGTGTGCTCGGTCATGGACCGTACGGCCCTCGCCGCCGAGGTCGCGCTCACCGAGACCGGTGACGCGTTCGAGGCGCTCTCGCGCTTCGTGCACACCTCGGCCGACGAGCGGATCAGTGCCCTCTGCCCGATGATCCAGAGCACGTTCGACGCGCACCACCCCGACCTGGAGGCGGCGCGCGAGCGCCTGGAGGATCAGGTCGAGGGGATCATGAAGCGCGCCCGGGACGCCGGGCAGCTCCGCTCCGACGTGGGCGTCGGCGACCTGATGATCGCCGTCAGCCAGCTCAGCAGGCCCCCGGCCGGCACCCAGTGCGGAGGCGCCGACCGCTTCCTCCACCGCCATCTCCAACTGTTCCTGGACGGCCTGCGCGCCCCGGCCCCCTCCGAACTGCCCGGTGCCCCGGTGACCGTGGAGGACCTACGGAGGCCGCGCCCGTCCTGAACCGCTGAACCGCTGAACCCGAGGCTGTCGACGACGACACGCCGTTCGCTCGCGACGCCCTCGTTTCCGCACCCGATACCGATCTTTCCGTCACGAAGTCCCGAAGTGGGTACCTCCATGTCCGAAACAGTCCGCAGCGCCTCCGGAGCACCCGGATCGGCGGCCGATCAGCGAAACGACGCGCACGCCACCCGCTGGAAAGCGCTCGTCTTCATCGCCCTCGCCCAGCTGATGGTCGTGCTCGACGCGACCATCGTGAACATCGCCCTTCCGTCCGCCCAGCAGGATCTGGGGATATCGGACGGCAACCGTCAGTGGGTCATCACCGCCTACGCGCTGGCCTTCGGCGGTCTGCTCCTCTTCGGCGGCCGTATCTCCGACCTGTGGGGCCGCAAGCGCACCTTCGTCACCGGTCTGATCGGCTTCGCCGGTGCCTCCGCGCTGGGCGGCGCGGCCACCGGTGAGGCGATGATGCTGGGCGCCCGCGCACTCCAGGGCGCCTTCGGCGCGCTGCTCGCGCCCGCCGCGCTCTCCCTCCTGGCCGTGATGTTCACCGACGCCAAGGAGCGCGCCAAGGCGTTCGGCATCTACGGTGCGATCGCCGGCGGCGGCGGTGCCGTGGGCCTGATCCTCGGCGGCTTCCTCACCGAGTACCTGGACTGGCGCTGGACGTTCTTCGTCAACATCCCGTTCGCGATCATCGCGGCGGTCGGCGCGTACTTCGTCATCATTGAGCCGGCGGGCGGCCGCAACCGCTCCCCGCTCGACATCCCCGGCGTGGTGCTGTCCACCCTGGGCCTGGTCTCCCTGGTCTACGGCTTCACGCGGGCAGAGTCCCACGGCTGGGGCGACTCGATGACGATCACCCTGTTCGTCGCCTCGGCGGTGCTCCTCGCGGCCTTCGTGGTCGTCGAGTCCAAGGTCAAGGCCCCGCTGCTGCCGCTGCGCGTGATCACCGAGCGCAACCGTGGCGGTGTCTACCTCTCCCTCGGCCTCGCGATCATCGCGATGTTCGGCCTGTTCCTCTTCCTGACCTACTACCTGCAGATCGTGAAGGGGTACTCGCCGGTCAAGACGGGCTTCGCCTTCCTGCCCATGATCGTGGGCATGATCACCGGCTCGACCCAGATCGGCACCCGCCTCATGACCCGGGTCGCGCCGCGCCTGCTGATGGCCCCCGGCTTCCTGGTCGCCGGCCTCGGCATGCTTCTGCTGACGCAGATGGAGGTCGACTCCTCGTACGCCGGTCTGCTCCTGCCGGCCCAGCTGCTGCTCGGCCTCGGTATGGGTACGGCGTTCATGCCGGCGATGTCCCTGGCGACGTACGGGGTCGAACCGCGTGACGCGGGCGTGGCCTCCGCCATGGTCAACACCTCGCAGCAGGTCGGCGGCGCCATCGGTACGGCGCTGCTGAACACGGTCGCCGCCTCCGCGACCACCTCCTACGTCGCGGACCACATCGGTTCGGCCACCTCGAAGCCGGCCGCCCAGCTGGTCCAGCTCCAGGGCATGGTCAACGGTTACACCACCGCCATCTGGTTCGCCGTGGGCATCCTGGTGGCCGCCGCCACCATCGCCTTCACCTTCGTCACGACGGGCAAGCCCGACATGACGGCGACGGCGGGATCGGACGCGGACGCGACGGACGAGCTCAAGGTCCCGGTGATCGCCCACTGACAGCGGATCCGGACTGACGGAAGGGGAGGGGTGGGGCAGGGGACCGAGTCCCCTGCCCCACCCCTCCCGTCATCACGCACGCGAACTCCGCACAAGAAGCACAACACGCAACAAGCACGGCCGGTCGGCCGGCCGACCGGGCCCAGAGCGCTCGGCGGGACCTGCGCCCCCAGGCGGCCGACGCTCGTAGCCAGACGCCAGACGCCAGACGCCAGACGCCAGACGCCAGACGCCAGACGCCCGACGCTCGTAGCCAGTCGCCCGACACCGCACACGATCGACCGGTCCACCGAACCTCCGACCCACCAGCCCGACGGCGCCCACCTGGCCCCGCATGGACCCCCGGCAGTCCTAGGCACCCCCGCGGACGCGGCGACCCCGACGACCCCACCGCGAAGAACCCCGGCGGAGCGCTACCGCAGCCACGGCAGATCCGCCCCCGCCTCGCTCGGTTGCAGCCCCTCCGCGACGATCCCCATGATCTCGCCGAGGGCTTTCTGCTGCTCATCCGAGAGCCGGTCGAACAGAGCCTGGCGCACCGCGCCCACATGCCCGGGCGCGCTCTTCGCGAGCATCTCCCGGCCCCCGTCCGTCAGCACCGTGAACTGGCCCCGCTTGTCCGACGGGCAGTCCTCGCGCCGTACCCACCCGTTCTTCTCCAGCCGGGCCACGGCGTGCGACAGCCGCGACCGCGTGATCTTCGTCTGCATCGCCAGCTCGGTCATCCGCAGCCGGCGTTGCGGTGCCTCGGACAGCACGACGAGCAGGTGGTAGTACAGGTGGGGCATGCCCGCGTCGCGCTGCAACTGGCGGTCGAGATGGTCTTCGAGCAGGGTCGTGGCGTGCACGTAGGCGAGCCAGGTGCGCTGCTCCTCGTCGGTGAGCCAGCGGGGTTCTTCCTCAGTGGATGCGGTCTTCATGCTCCCACTGTACGAGGCCCCTTCTTGAAATTTGAACTATAGAGATGTAAGGTGAAACAAGAAATATTGAGACTTCAACTACTGGGGAGTTGGAAGGAGTCTCAAGCGCCTGGTGCGCCAGGCGAATCCAAGGAGACAGAAGCGACCACCGGGCCCGCCGAGGCGCGCGTGTCGTGGTGCGTCGCGCGTGTTGAGGGAGTCACCCCTATGTCCGCCGCCACCGCCGAGCGCATGCCCGCCCTGTACCTGAGCCACGGGGCCCCGCCGCTCGCCGACGACCCGATCTGGCCCGGCGAACTCGCCGCCTGGTCCGCGACCCTGCCCCGCCCCAAGGCCGTGCTCATGATCTCCGCCCACTGGGAGGAGGCCCCCCTCGCCCTCGGCGCGACCGAGACCATCCCCCTGGTCTACGACTTCTGGGGCTTCCCCGAGCACTACTACAAGGTTCAGTACGCCGCCCCGGGCGCCCCCGAGCTGGCCGCCTCGGTCCGCAAGCTGCTCCAGGCCCCCGGCATCCCCGTCCAGGACATCCCCGACCGGGGCCTCGACCACGGCGCGTACGTCCCCCTGGTGGAGATGTTCCCGGCCGCCGACATCCCGGTCCTGCAGATCTCCATGCCGACCCTCGACCCGCGGAAGCTGATGGACATCGGCCGCAAGCTCGCCCCCCTCCGCGACGAGGGCGTGCTGATCATCGGGTCCGGTTTCTTCACCCACAACCTCGCCGCCCTCCGCCAGGCCGGCACCCCCACCTGGTCCACGGAGTTCGACGACTGGGGCAACCGGGCCCTCGAATCCCGCGACTGGGACGCCCTCCTCGACTTCCTCCACAAGTCCCCGGCCGGGCAGCTGGCCCACCCCCGCACGGAGCACTTCGCCCCCCTCTTCGTCACGATGGGCGCGGCCGAGGCCTCCGGCGAACTGGACGCCCAGCGGTCGGTGATCGACGGCTTCTGGATGGGCCTGGCGAAGCGGTCGGTGCAGTTCGGGTAGTGGGTCCGGGCGACCTGTCCTGTCCGCGCGGGCCGGGGCTCCTTACCCCGGAGGTCATCGACCCCGGCCCCTACGCCTGGCAGTCTCGTCGGCGTCAGGGGCGGCGAGTCCGGCGTTCGAGCCCCCGCCCGCGTGAGTCCGGCCGCCGGGCCCCGCCCGTGTGAGCCCGACCGACCGGAGGGACCCCACCTCATGCCCGCGTATGCCATAGCCCACCTCAGGGACGCCGCCCCGCACCCGGAGATCGCCGAGTACATCGAGCGCATCCCCGCCACTTTCGAGCCGTACGGCGGCCGCTTCCTCGTGCACGTCGCCCAGCACGAGGTGAAGGAGGGGAGTTGGCCGGGAGCCGTCGTGGTGATCGGCTTCCCCGGGATCGCCGAGGCGCGGAGCTGGTGGGACTCGCCCGCGTACCAGGAGATCGCCCCTTTGCGGTCACGGCACATCACGGGCGACATCATCCTGGTCGAAGGGGTACCCGAGGGCTACGACCCCACCGCCACGGCCAAGGCGATGCGGGAATCCCTGTCCACCGAGTCCCTGTCCACCGAGTCCCTGTCCATCGAACGCCCCTTGGTGACCGAGTCCCTACCCGCTGAGCCCAGGCCCGCCGAGTAGCAGCACGGGCCTCAGTGCTCCGGCCCTCAGTGCTCCGGGCCTCAGTGCTCCGGCCCCATGTGCCCCAGATGTTCTGTCTCGTCGAGCCTCTTCTCGTACCAGGCCACATCCCAGTACCGCCCGAACTTCCGCCCGACCTCCCGATACGTGCCGACGTACCGGAACCCGAACCGCTCGTGCAGCCGCGTCGACGCCTCGTTCGGCTGGGCGATCCCGGCGTAGGCGCGGTGGACGTCCTCGTCGGCGAGTGCCTCGAAGAGGGCCGTGTACAGCAGCGTGCCCACGCCCCGGCCGCCCGCGTCCGGGGCGAGGTACACCGACACCTCCACCGAGGTGTCGTACGCCGGTTTCCCGCGAAACGCGCTGCTCGTGGCGTACCCCAGAATCCGCTGTGAGTCCTTCGCGGTGGCAACCATCAGGCGGTGCGGGCCGTCTTCAGGGTGGGAGAGCAGCCAAGGGCGGCGCTCTTCCGGAGCGAAGACAGCGGTATCGAATGTGATGGGCGTCTCACGGACATAGTGGTTGTAGAGGTCGGTGAGGGCGGCGAGGTCGGTCTCGACTCCTGGTCTGACCTGCACCTCTGCGGACTCTCCGGACATCTCGCCTCCTCCTGCGGCGGCACAGGGTACTGCAAGATCAGAAAAATAGTGGGACCGGTGGGGAATTCTGTCCTGATTCCAGTCGTTGTTTCCTTCGGAAGCAGGGCACTCGGGAGAGTGTCCGAGCGGCCGCATCGAGACACGTAGGACCAGATACGACCCTGCCAGCCCACCATCGCAAGGGAGCACGCATGGCAACCCGTGCCGTCGCCGCTCGTCGTTCGTCCGCCTCCGGCCGGACCGACGCGGCTCGCAGCGTTCGCGCCTCTGGCGGCGAGATCGCCGACCGCGACCTGGTCGGCATGTACCTCGACGAGATCGCGCGTACACCGCTGCTCGACGCCGCCAAGGAAGTCGAGCTGTCCCAGGTCATCGAGGCGGGTGTGTTCGCCCAGCAGATCCTCGACGGCGAGGAGGAGGCCAAGGCGGACGCGACCCGCGAAGAGCTCGAAGCCCTCGTCGCCGACAGCGAGCGGGCCAAGGACATCTTCATACGGTCCAACCTGCGCCTTGTCGTGGCCGTCGCCCGGCGCTATCCGCGCAGCGGCCTGCCCCTGCTCGACCTCATCCAGGAGGGGAACGCGGGCCTGGTCCGCGCGGTGGAGAAGTTCGACTACCGCAAGGGCTTCAAGTTCTCGACGTACGCCACCTGGTGGATCCGTCAGGCCATCACCCGGTCGATCGCGGACCAGTCGCGCACCATCCGGCTGCCCGTCCACCTGGTCGAGGAGCTGGGCCGGATCCGCCGTGTGCAGCGTGAGTTCAACCGCGAGCACGGACGCGACCCCGAGCCCGCCGAGATCGCCGCGGAGCTGGGTTCCAACGCGGACCGCGTCACCGACGTCCTCGACTGGGCCCGCGACCCGGTCTCGCTGAACATGTCGGTGGACGACGACGGCGACACCCAGTTCGGCGACCTCCTGGAGGACACCTCCGCGGTCTCGCCCGAGCAGTCCGTGCTCACGCTGCTGCGCAGCGAGGAGCTGGACGGCCTCATCGGGCGCCTCGACCAGCGCACCGCGTCCATCATCAAGATGCGGTACGGCATCGAGGACGGCCGCGAGCGCACCCTCACCGAGGTCGGCAAGGAACACGGGCTCACCCGCGAGCGGATCCGCCAGATCGAGAAGCACGCCCTGCTCGAACTGAAGAAGCTGGCCCGCGACACGGGCTTCGACGCGGTCGCCTGACCCCCGACCCACTCGTTCGAGGAGCAGTACGGCGACCATCGCCGAGTACGGACCAAAGACCCCGTACGGCCCAACCCCTGGGGCCGCCACGGGGCTTGGCCCGGTGTACCGACGTACGCCGGCCACGACTTGGCCGTTTCTGTGCCGCCAGTTGGCCGTACTACGCCGCTTCAACTCCCCGTTCCCGGGGCACAAGACTTCCGGGCCCACGACTTCACCGGCCCGGAGCCGCCAGGCCCGGGACCCGGAGTTCGACGCCCCCCGGACTCCACCGCAGGACCCCCGACCGCACCGAGACCATCCGAAGCCAAGTCCCGACGCTCTCCCCCCAGCGCCGGGACTCTCCGAGAGCCGGGCTTCGGCGCCTCCCCCCCCTGGCGCCGAGGCCCGGCTTCTTTCCGTGGCGGGCCGGGCCGGGCTGGGCTGGGCAAGGGCGACGGTGAGGGGGGTGACGATGGCCGAACCCGCACGTCAGAGCGCCTCACGGAACCCGCACGTCAGGGCGCTCGCGGAACCGGCACGTCAGGGCGCTCGCGGAACCCGCACGTCAGGGCGCTCGCGGAACCGGCATCGCGGGCCTCACTCCTCGGCCCCGTCGGCCGCCCGGGTCAGCCGCGCGCCCAACTCCCGTACATACCCCACCAGTTCCGGCGGTCCGTGCACGGTGAACGCGCAGTCGACCACGGCCAGCCGCATGGCCAGCCACTCCACGGAGTCGCCGACCGAGGCCCGCAGACGACAGCTGTGCTCGTCGACGGGTTCGGGCGTACCCAGCCAGTGGGGCACCCGGGCCGCGATGACCTCGGCCGGCGCGGCGAAGGTGACGTCGACCGCGAACGTCTCCTGCCGCCGGTACATCGACTGCCGTAGATACTCCTCCACGCTCCCCGTCGGCAGCTCGCGCGGCGTGAACCGGGCGCCCGTGGCGAAGGGCTCCTCGACCCGGTCGACCCGGAAGGTGCGCCAGTCGGCGCGGTCGAGGTCGTACGCGACGAGATACCAGCGGCGCCCGGTCGAGACGAGCCGGTACGGCTCGCAGTGGCGCCGCGAGTCGGTGCCGTCACCGGAACGGTAGGCGAAGCGCAGCCGCTCCTGGCCCGCCACCGCCGAGGCCATCACGGTCAGCGTCTCGGGTGCGACTGTCGCCCCGTCGCCGCTGGTCAGGGGGGTGGTGGCGGCCTGCAGCGTGGAGACCCGGTGGCGCAACCGCGACGGCAGCACCTGTTCGAGCTTGGCGAGCGCCCGTACCGACGCCTCCTCCACGCCCTCCACCGCGTGCCCGGCCCCGGCCCGCAGCCCCACCGCGATGGCGACGGCCTCCTCGTCGTCCAGCACGAGTGGGGGCATCGCCTTCCCCGCCACCAGCCGGTACCCGCCCTCGGCCCCCATGGTCGCCTGCACCGGATAGCCCAGCTCGCGCAGCCGGTCGACGTCCCGGCGAACGGTCCGCCGTGAGACCCGGAGCCGATCGGCGAGTTCACCGCCGGGCCACTCGCGGGGCGTCTGGAGGAGGGAGAGGAGCTGAAGGAGCCGCGCCGGGGTGTCCGTAGTCATGGATCGAGGATGCCGCAGAAGTAGGACATGATCTGACCTACTGGACCTCTACCTTCAAGGCATGACCTCGACAACGAGCGCCCTGAAGGGGCGCGGGGAACTGCGACACCAGCCCCGATCTACCGCCAGTGACATGACCACAGTCACCGAAACGGCGCTCCCCGCACCCCCCGACGCCGACCGACGGCGGTGGATCGCCCTCGCCATCGTCATGACGGCCGCCTTCATGGACCTCGTCGACGTCACCATCGTCAACATCGCCATCCCCTCCATCCAGCGAAGCGAACACGCCTCGTTCAGCCAGATCCAGTGGATCACCGCCGGCTACGCCCTCGCCTTCGCCGCGGGCCTCGTCACCGGCGGCAGGCTCGGCGACATCCACGGCCGCCGGCGGATCTTCCTCCTCGGCATCGGCGGATTCACGGTCGCCTCCGCGCTGTGCGGCCTCGCCGCGAACCCGGAGATGCTGGTGGCGGCGAGGATCGCGCAGGGCGCGACCGCCGCGCTGATGGTGCCGCAGGTGCTGTCGATCGTGCACGCGACCTTCCCGGCACACGAACGCGGCAAGGTCTTCGGGCTGTTCGGCGCGATCGTCGGCCTCGGCGCGGTCTCCGGCCCGCTGCTCGGCGCCCTGCTCATCGAGTGGAACCCGCTCGGCCTCGAATGGCGGGCGATCTTCCTGATCAACCTTCCGGTCGGCATCGCGGGCCTGATCCTGGGCCGTCGTTTCATCACCGAGTCCAAGGCCCCGCACGCCCTGAAGCTGGACCTCGTGGGCGTCGCCCTGGTCACGGCCGGCCTGCTGATGCTGCTCTACCCCCTCACCCGGGGGCGGGAACTGGGCTGGCCGCTGTGGGGATACGTCTCGATGGCCGGCTCGCTGGCCGTGTTCGCGGCGCTGGTGGCGTACGAGCGCCGCAAGACCGCGCGCGACGGGTCCCCGCTCATCGAGCTGTCGCTGTTCAGGGTGAAGAGCTTCGCGGCGGGCATCGCCGTGCAGACCGTCTTCGGTATCGCCCTCGGTGTCTTCTTCCTCGTCTGGACGCTCTACCTCCAGACCGGCCTCGGCTGGAGCGTCCTGCGGTCCGGCCTCACCGGTGTCCCGTTCTCCCTGGCCGTGTCGGTGGCGGCCGGCGTCTCGGTCCAGAAGCTCGTCCCGCGCTTCGGCCGCAAGGTCCTCCAGGCGGGCGCGCTGCTGATGGCGGCCGGAGTGCTGCTGTACCTGGCCGAGTCCGTACGGTACGGCCTCGCCATCACCCCTTGGCAGATGGCGTTCCCGCTGGTTGTGATGGGCGCGGGCATGGGTCTCATCGTCGCCCCGCTGACCGACGCGATCCTCTCCGGAGTGCCGCGTGAGCACGCCGGGTCCGCGTCCGGACTGATCAGCACGGTCCAGCAGATGGGCAACGCGCTGGGACTCGGCCTCGTCGCCGTCGTCTTCTTCGGTGTCATGGACGACCACCTCGCGCCGACCGACATCGGCCCCGCCTTCGTCGACGCCTTCGAGTACGCGCTCGGCTGGGTGGCAGCGGTCCTGCTCGCGATCTTCCTGCTGATGTTCGCCCTGCCGGGACGGGCCGCGGCGGAGACGGGAGCGTCGGCGCCCGTAGAAGGCGGTGACCGGGCGTCCGCGCGAGGCGATGAGCCGGTGCGCTGACCGGTGGAGGGCCTGCTCGCCGCCGAAAGGCGGACGGCGGACGGGAGCGGGGCCGGGCACCCTCGGGGGGCCGGGCCCCGCTCCCGTCGTACGTCTCGGTCGTGCCCGCTCATGCCCGCTCATGCCCATTCATGTCTGCCTTGGTGCCCCGAACCGCCCCGAACCTGTTTACTTTCCGGACATCCCGGCGTAGTCTCCGAGCGAAACCACAGAATCGGGCACCAGTCGGAGGCGAACGGACATGTACGCACCCGAGCGGCAGCAGGAGATCCTCCGGCTCGCGCGCGACGGCGGCCGGGTGGACGTGGTGTCGCTGGCCGAGCAGTTCCAGGTCACGGCCGAGACGATCCGCCGGGATCTGAAGGCCCTCGACCGCGCCGGCCTCGTCCAGCGGGTGCACGGCGGCGCGATTCCCGCCGGCCGTCTGGACTTCGAGCCCGACCTCGCCGAACGCGAGGGCACCGCCGCCGACGAGAAGGACCGCATCGCGCAGGCCGCACTCGCCGAACTGCCGAGCGACGGCACGATCCTCCTCGACGCCGGTACGACGATCGCGCGCCTCGCCGCCGCCATCCCGCTGGAGGCCGCCCTCACCGCGGTCACGCACAGCCTGCCGATCGCGGCCCGTCTAGCCGACCACCCGGGCATCCAGCTCCATCTGGTCGGCGGCCGTGTCCGCACCCGCACCCGCGCCGCCGTGGACGCCTGGGCGCTGCGGGCCTACGGCGAGATCCGCGCCGACGTCCTTTTCGTGGCCGCCAACGGCTTCTCCGTCGACCACGGCCTGACCACGCCCGACCTCGCCGAGGCCGCCGTCAAGCGCGCGGCGGTGGCCGCCGCCCGGCGCGTGGTGCTGCTCGCCGACTCCTCCAAGCACGGCCAGGAGCACTTCGCCCGCTTCGGCGACCTGAGCGACGTGGACCTGCTCATCACCGACAGCGGACTGAACCCCGAGGACGCCCTCACCATCGAACGCAAGGGCACCGAGGTGCTGCGCGTCCCGGGCGCCGCACCCGCCGGCCGTTCCACCGCGACCGCGGGCCGGAAAGACCGCTCATGATCCTCACCGTCACCCCGAACCCGTCCCTGGACCGCACCTACGAGGTCCCCTCCCTCGACCGCGGTGAGGTCATCCGGGCCACCGGCGAGCGCATGGACCCGGGCGGCAAGGGCGTCAACGTCTCCCGGGCGGTCGCCGCCGCCGGCCGGCGCACCGTGGCCGTACTGCCCCTCGGCGGAGCACCGGGCGCGCTGGTCGCCGACCTGCTCGACGCACAGGGCATCGAGGTCGCCCGAGTGCCCGTGGCCGGGGCCACCCGCTCCAACATCGCCCTCGCGGAGGCCGACGGCGTCCTGACGAAGATCAACGCGCCCGGCCCCGAACTGTCCGCCCCCGAGCGCGAGCTGCTCCTGGAGACCGTCCGCGCCCAGTCCGCCGACGCCTCCTGGATCGCCTGCTGCGGCAGCCTCCCGCGAGGCCTCGCCCCGTCCTGGTACGCCGAACTCGTCGCCCGGGCCCACGCGGCCGGCGCCCGCATCGCTCTGGACACCTCCGGCCCGGCCCTCCTCGCCGCACTCCGCGAACGCCCGGACGTCGTCAAGCCCAACGCCGAGGAGCTCGCCGAAGCCGTGGGCCGGCCCCTCGCCACGATCGGCGACGCCGTGAAGGCCGCGGAGGAACTCCGTGAGATGGGCGCCGACGCGGTGCTGGCCAGTCTCGGCGCCGACGGCCAGCTCCTCGTCGACGCCTCGGGCGCCTGGTTCGGCACGGCCCGCGTCGACGCCGTCCGCAGCAACGTCGGCGCCGGCGACTCCTCCCTCGCCGGTTTCCTCATCGCCGGCGGCCATGGTCCCGAAGCCCTCGCCTCCGCCGTCGCCCACGGCGCCGCCGCCGTCCAGCTCCCGGGCAGCGTCATGCCGACCCCGCGCGACCTGGACCCGGCGGCGGTGACGGTGACGGCGGAGGTGCCGGCGGACCGGGTGCTGAGGGAGGGGGTGTCGTGATGGGGGGATCGGGGGCGAACGTTCGTTTTGTTTGCTCTTGTGTGAACGGGCCTGCGCCGTGCCCCGCCGCCCCCGGGCGCTCGCGAACGAACGTTCGTTTTGGCGGCTGCCGTGCGAACGAGCCTGCGCCCCGCCCCGCCGTCCCGCCCGGCGTCCCGCGAACGAACCTTCGTTTTGCGTTACCCACCACCACACACCGGCACCACCCCCGGCCGTCCCTGCAGGCCCGGGCCCCCCACCCTTCCCTCCCCACCCCCGCCCACCACATCCCCCGGGCGATACGCGTGCGAAGGAGCCCGCGATGAGCGAGATGATCACCGCGGATCTGGTCGACCTCGACCTGTCCGCCGATACGAAGGAAGCGGCGGCGCGTGCCCTCGCCGAGCGCATGGTGGCGAAGGGCCGGGTCACCGACCTGGACGGTTTCCTCGCCGACGTGGCCGCCCGTGAGGCGCAGATGCCGACCGGCCTCGACGGCGGCATCGGCATCCCGCACTGCCGCAGCGAGCACGTCACCGAGCCGACCCTCGCCTTCGGCCGCAGCGCGGCCGGTGTCGATTTCGGCGCGCCCGACGGCCCCGCCGACCTGATCTTCCTCATCGCCGCCCCGGCGGGCGCGGACGACGCCCACCTCACGATCCTCTCCTCCCTCGCCCGTCAACTGATGAACACCGAGTTCACGGACGCCCTGCGCGCGGTGGACGACGCGGCCCGTGCCGCCGCGCTCGTCCGGGGCGACGACGCGACCGAGGGCACCGAAGACTCCGCGGCGGCGTCGGGCGGAACGGCCTCCCTCGACGCCGCCGCGGTCAGTACGACCCCGGCCAGTACGACCCCGGCGCCGACTGCCGAGGAGGCCGCCCCGCGGGAGGCGGCCCCGCAGGAGATCGCCGAGGCCCGCCCGTTCCGTATCGTCGCCGTCACCTCCTGCCCCACCGGCATCGCGCACACCTATATGGCCGCCGAGTCGCTGGAGAACGCGGGCCGGGACGCCGGTGACGTGGAGATCGTCGTCGAGACGCAGGGCTCGGCCGGTTTCTCCCGCCTCGACCCGGCCGTCATCGCCGCCGCCGACGGCGTGATCTTCGCCCACGACGTGCCCGTACGGGAGAAGGACCGGTTCGCCGGGAAGCCCACCGTCGACGTCGGCGTGAAGGCGGGCATCAGTCGCCCCGGCGCACTCATCGCCGAGGTCCGTCAGAAGGCCGAGCGCGGCGAGGTCACGGCCGCCCCCCGGCCCGGCACCCCCGTCGACCGGGCGGGCGAGTCCGGCGACGGCTACGGCACCAAGCTGCGCAAGTGGCTGATGTCCGGCGTGAGTTACATGGTCCCGTTCGTCGCGGCGGGCGGTCTGCTGATCGCCCTGGGCTTCGCGATCGGTGGCTGGGAGATCAACAAGGCCAAGCCGGTCACCGAGCACTTCGTCTGGCTCCAGGCCGACAGCTGGGCGGCCCTGCTGTTCCAGATCGGCGCCGTCGCCTTCGGATTCCTGATCCCGGTCCTCGCCGGATACATCGCGTACGGCATGGCGGACCGGCCGGGTCTGGTCCCCGGCTTCGTCGGCGGCATGATCGCCGCCAACATCAACGCCGGCTTCCTCGGCGGTCTGGTCGCCGGTCTGCTCGCGGGCGCGGTCGTCCTCGGTATCCAGCGGATCAAGATCCCGCCGGTGATGCGCGGGATCATGCCGGTGGTCGTGATCCCGCTGGTCTCGTCGCTCGTCGTCGGCTTCCTGATGCTGGTGGTGATCGGCAAACCCATCGCCGAGGCCCAGAAGGGCATGACGGACTGGCTGAGCGGCCTCTCCGGCAGCAATGCCGTCATGCTCGGCGTCCTCCTCGGCCTGATGATGTGCTTCGACCTCGGCGGCCCGGTCAATAAGGTCGCGTACGCCTTCGCCACCGCCGGTATCGCCGTGCAGGACCCCAGCCCCGCCGCGATGAAGATCATGGCGGCCGTCATGGCGGCCGGTATGGTCCCGCCGCTGGGCATGGCGCTCGCCACCACGATCCGCAAGAAGCTGTTCACCACCGCCGAGCGCGAGAACGGCAAGGCGGCCTGGGTGCTCGGCGCCTCGTTCATCTCCGAGGGCGCGATCCCCTTCGCGGCGGCCGACCCGCTGCGCGTGATCCCGGCGTCCATGGCGGGCGGCGCCGTCACCGGCGCGCTGGCCATGGCCTTCGGCTCGACCCTGCGCGCCCCGCACGGCGGCATCTGGGTCACCCCGCTGATCGGGAAGCCGCTCCTCTACCTGCTGGCCATCGCGATCGGTACCGCGGTCACGGCCGGCTTGGTCATCCTCCTGAAGGGCGTGCGCGGGGCCCCGGCGGGCACGGCGCCCGAGTCCGCGCCCGCGGCGGTCGCGGCGGAGACGAAGGAGCCGGTCGCGGCCTGAACCCGTGACCGTACGCAGGCCGCGGCCCCCGCTCGGCAGGGGATCGCGGCCTGACGCGCGCCTTCGCCCCGTGGGCGCCCGGTCCACCCCGTGCGCCCGGTCCACCCCATGTGCCAAACCCGCCCCATGTGCCAAGTCCGCCCCATGCACCCAATCCGTCCCTTGCGCCCCGTCCGTGCCGTGCGTCCCTTTGGGCGGCTTTGCCTCCCGTGTGACGTGTGCGCCGTACCTGCGAGATACGTCACGGTCCGGGCTCAAAGTCCCATCCGGTGGTGTCTACTGGACGGCATGCCTGAGCACGTGTCGATCCTCCAGCCTCTGGGCCTGGCAGCCCTCGCCCTCGCGTCGGTCATCTGGGTCGCCGTGCTGGTCCGCGTACTGAGCCGGGACCACGAGGTCCACCGCGGCCGCTTCGCCGGCCTGACCGGCCGACGCGGGCAGCGCCTGCGGGGCCTGCCGCACCAGCGCCGCAAGGGCCCCCATGTGGAGCACGTGGAGCTGACCCCGGCGGAGCAGGACGCCTTCGCGTTCCTGGCGCGCCAGTTCAGCGACGACCGCCTCGCCTGAGCCCGTCACCGGCCGGTCCGGCCGGGGCGTCCAGCCGGTCCGGCCGCGGCGTCCAGTCGCAACGCCCAGTCGCAACGCCCAGTCGCAACGCCCAGCCGAAGCGCCTAGCCGAGCGTCCCCGCCCGCCGCTCCATCGCGTCCCGGGCCGCGTCCTCCGTCGCGTACACCTCGCACATGTGGCGTCCGTCCGGTGTGGCCGTGTGCTCGACCTCCCACAGGGAGATCTCCTGCCCGTCCGTGAGCAGGAACGCGTGCTCGTAGAGCGAGAAACTCCAGCCGGGCCGGCCGTGGCGCGCGGGACGGTGCGGGCGTCCGAAGGCCTGGGTGATCTCGTGCGCGAACGCGGTGCGCAGCAGCAGTGTGGCGAGTTCGTCCCCGGGAGGGTCCGGGTTCTCCGCGCGCCGCAGCAGTCGACGGGCGTGGTCCGCCGAGTCGTCCGGCACGTACTCGTGGCGCGGCTCGGGGAACGCCGCCAGCTCCACCACGGCGGGCAGTTCGAAGTCGGTGGCGTCCGGCGGCAGCGGCAGGCGCGCGGTGGCGGCCCGCAGCTCCTCGTCGTCCGTGTACACCTCGTGCTGGATCTCGCTGCCGAGCGCCGTGTTGTGCACCAGCTCCCACAGGGTGACGGCGGAACCGTCGGCCAGCAGCCACGTGTGCCGGTACGTCGCCCGGTGCAACCCCGAACTGTAGTGCGCGGAGTGCAGCGAGCTGTCGTGCGCGAGGGCGCAGTCGAGCCGTCGAATCGTCTCGTCGGGCAGCTCGAAGGAGTTCAGGGCACGGCCGAGGAGCCGCGCGAGGTGCTCCTCAGGAGACTCGGGCGACTCGGGTGGTTCGTACGCTGCCGTCTCGTACGGAACGCTCAAGGTTTCTCCCGGCGTTGCTGCATGTCACCTTGTGGGTGCATACCGTAGCCCCTCGGTCGGACATCATGTCCGGGAACCGAGAAAACGTACGCCCGTAAAACGAGGGAGCCGCGCGGTCTGTTCCCGCGCGGCCCCACGAACTCGCAGAACAGGGTGGTCAGATGCCGTCCCCTGCTGTCCACTCGCTCCACGGCATGTTCCAGCCGTTGAGGCCGTTGTCCGGCGCGACCGTCTTGTCGGGGGAGTTCTTGACGATCACCACGTCGCCGACGAGGGAGTTGTCGAAGAACCACTTGCCGAGCGTGTCGCCGTTCGCCCCCTGGGCGTCCGCGAGGCCGATGCAGCCGTGGCTCGTGCCCTCACGCCCGAACGGCGGGTTGCCCCGGTTGTACCAGTAGTTGCCGTGAACGAAGGTGCCCGACGTGGTCAGCCGCATCGCGTTCGGCACGTCCGCGATGTCGTACTCACCGCCGAAGCCCACCGTCGAGCCGTTCATCCGCGTCTGCCGGAACTTCTCGGAGATCACCATCTGGCCGTTGTACGTCGGGTTCGCGGCGGCGCCCGCCGAGATCGGCACGGTCTTGAGCGTCTTCCCGTCCCGCTCGACCGTCATGGTCTGCGTGTTCACGTCGACCGTGGAGACCTGCGCGCGCCCGACCGTGAAGGTGACCGTCTTGTCCTGCACGCCGTAGAGGCCGTTCGCGCCCTCCACGCCGTCCAGGTCCAGCTTCATCGTGACCTTGGACCCGGCCTTCCAGTACTCCTCGGGCCGGAAGTCCAGACGCTGCGCCCCGAACCAGTGCCCGACCACCTCCTGCCCACTGCTCGACGTCACCTTGATGTGCGACTGCACGGCCTTCTTGTCCGTGATGGCCTTGTCGAAGGTGAACGACACCGGCATCCCGACCCCGACCGTGGTGCCGTTGTCCGGGGTGTACGTCCCGATGAAGCTGTTGGCCGTCGACACGGTCGTGAAGATGGAGTTCGCCGCCGCCGTCTTCCCGGCCGTGCTCTTCGCGGTCGCGGAGATCCGGTACTTCGTACCGCGCTCCAACTGCTCCTTCGGCTTCCAGGACCGCCCGTCCGCGGCTATCTCGCCCGCCACGGCCGTGCCCCCCTCGACGGCGGTCATCTTCACCTCGGTCAGCTTGCCGCCGCTGACCTTCACCCCGGTCGCGTTGATGGACGCGCCCGTCGATCCGTCCTTCGCCGAGATCGTGATCCGCGCCACCGCGTCCTCGGCCGAAGTCCCCTTGCCACCACTCTTGTTGTCAGCCTGGGCGTCTCCGCCACAGCCGGTGAGGGTCAGCGCACCGACCACCAGCACGGCACAGGTCCCCAGTGCCTGCCGTACAGCAATCTTCGGCCTTGTCACGATCTGCTCCAGCTTCTTCGCGTCCGCGTGATCCGCGTGATCTACGTGCTCCGCTCCGGTACGAGGAGAGAGAGCGAGCGGCGGCCGAGAGGGTTCCCCCTGACTCCCGCCTGACGGCATCACGTGACAGAACCGGGACAATCGCCCCCGGCGGCATCCGAAGAACGCTGGAACTACCGACTTCTCAGATCCCGTTGACCCCCACCACTCCCATGACCCCCACCACTCCCATGACCCCCACCACTCCCATGACCCCCCTCGCGCCCCTCACTCCTCATGCTTCTCCGTACAACTCCCCGTACGACGGCCACACACCACCCGGCCCGTCCACCGACTCGGCGGCCCGCACCGCCCGCACGATCGCCCGCGTCACGAGGTCCGCCCCCGCCGCGAGGAGTTCGTTCAGCGCGAGGGGGCCGGCCTGTGGCGGCAGCGGCCGGGCGCCCGTCGCCAGGGTGAACACCGTGTCCCCGTCGTTGAGCAGATGCACGGGACGCACGGCGCGGGCGATGCCGTCGTGCGCCGTCCCGGCCAGCTTCTGGGCCTGGGCGCGGGTCAGGTCGGCGTCGGTGGCGACCACGGCCAGCGTGGTGTTCATCGGGGGAGGCGGGCTCTCCGCGGCGGCCTCGGCGATCCGGCGCCGCGCGCTCTCATGGACCTCCGGCGCCGGATACGCCCTACGCCCCTGGAACAGCTCCCCGTACAGCACCCCCGTCTCCGGATCCGTCACCGAGCCCGCCGCGTTGGCCACCACCAGCGCGGCCACCGTGATGCCCGACTCCAGCACGGTGCTCGCGGTGCCGATGCCACCCTTGAGGAGCCCGACCGTCGCCCCCGTCCCGGCACCCACGCAGCCTTCCGCCACCGGGGCACCAGGCCCGCTCGCGTCGGCCGCCTCGACCGCGGCCCGGCCGAGGGCCGCATCGGGTCTGGCCCTGAAGTCCCCGCCCCGGCCCAGGTCGAAGACACAGGCCGCCGGCACCACGGGCACCACGTGCGCCGGGTCGCGGCCGACCCGCACGCCCCGCCCCCGCTCCTCCAGCCAGGCCATCACACCCGACGCCGAGTCCAGCCCGTACGCGCTGCCGCCGGTCAGGACCACCGCCTCGACCTTCTGCACGAGGTTGCGCGGGTCGAGCGCGTCCGTCTCCTTGGTGCCAGGGCCGCCCCCGCGCACGTCCACGGCCGCGACCGCGCCGCCCGCCGGGGCCAGCACGACCGTGGTCCCGGTGAGCCAGCCCCCGCCGACCCGGGTGGCGTGACCGACCCGCAGGCCGGCGACGTCGGTGAGCGCGTCAACTGCCATGGGCGTCACGGGTGTCGTGGGCCGGGCTCGTCCCGAGGTCCCTGTAGGTCTCCTCGGCACGGTGGTCGCGGGCGCTGAGCGCGACCCCGGCCGCGACCGTCACGGCGGCCACGACGCCCGCGGTCAGGACCGCCCAGTGGCCCAGGAACGTGCACACGACCACGGCCAGCGCGGAGAGCGGCAGTACGGCCTGGCGGGCCGTGCCCACCTTGTAGTGGCGGGCGTGCAGAGCCCATACGGAGAGGAGATACAGCGCCGTCGGCAGGGTCACCGCGGCGGACGCGGCCAGTGTGGAGATGTGCGCCTTGCCCACCGCCTGCTCGACCGCGACCTCCAGCCCGGCGCCGATCGCGGCCGCCGAGGCGAAGATCAGGTAGTGGCCGTAGCCCCACAGGAAGCTCTCCCTGGTGGAGCGCAGATGGCCGTGGATGGGGACGGTGAAGTAGACCCACCACGCCGAGAACACGATCAGCAGCCCGCCCGACGCGATCGGCAACAGCTCGCCCAGCGCGTCCTCGTCGTCCACCGCGGACTTGACGGCGACCGTCGCCGCCAGGATCGTCTCGCCGAGCACGATGATGGTGAACAGGCCGTACCGCTCGGCGATGTGATGCGGATGCCAGGACGTCTGGAAGCCTCTCTCCGCGAACACCGGGACGGACAGTTCGGCGATCGCCATCACCAGGAACAGCCACGGCCGGGCCGGCTCCGGGAGGACCAGCAGCCCCAGCCAGCCGACCTGGCAGAGCGCCACACCAGCCGCGTACCGCAGTGCCGTGCCCCGCTCGGGCCCCGTCGCGGTCCGCGCGGCGCGCAGCCACTGCGCGGTCATCGCCAGCCGCATGATCACGTACCCGAGCACGACCAGCAGCCAGTCGTGGTCCTCGAAGGCCCGGGTGACCCCGGCGGCGAGCACCAGCACGCCGGCGATCTGCACGAGGGTCACCAGTCGGTACGGCACGTCGTCGTTGTCGTACGCCGAGGCGAACCAGGTGAAGTTCATCCAGGCCCACCCGTGAGCCAACGGAGCAACACCGCTCTGACCTGGGGTTCTTTACAAACTCCCCCTGTGTAGCCCGTAGGGCCGCACGGCGGGCAGCGAGTAAGCACCCCAAGCCGAGGGCGGTACGACTTCGGCGAACGGATGACAGATGGAACGGGAAGACCTCCCCGCGCTGCGTGCCCTCGGGTTCAACAACGACGACGAGCTGAGGGCGCTCGGTCTCTGGGAACCGGCGACCGGCGACCCGGAGACGCTGGCAGAGATGTACGTCCGGCGGTCCAAGAAGAAGGACACGTTGGCAGCGCTGCGGGCGCAGGTGCGTCAGATGTGCGCGCAGGCCGACCGGGACGAAACCAAGATCCGCCACGTCTGGTTTGAACAGAAGTCAGCGAGTAAGGCGTACATCCGGCGCGAGGAATTCGAGAGCTCCACAGCGGCAATCGTGGCCGGTCTCTCAAAGACGCTGTATGTGTTCAAGACGAGCCGACTTTCCCGCAGGGGAATGGGTCAGGTCGGCCTCTTGCTCGACACCTTTGAGGAACGGCGGGCGCGCATCTACGTAGTTGCGGAGCACATGGATTCGCGCAAGGCGCGAGGGATGTTTGCCTGGGTCTCGGAGCAGGCTCGCGATCAGGCAAAGGACATTGCCGAGTTCACCAAAATTGGAATCGACGCCCACAAGGCTGAGGGGCGCTGGCCGGGTGGTCTAGCCCCGTACGGCCTCGAATGTCCCAAAGGGACGGGAAAGCTGCGGCACCTCACCAGCGAGTACCCGACAGCGCGCCGGATCGCTGAATGCCTGCTCGCTGCGATGGTCCCGGCGAAGATCGCGGACATGCTGAACAGCGAGGGGAAGCGGACGCGGAAGGGGGCAATGTGGCGGGCGCAGACCATCATTCACCTTGCCAAGTCGGTTAGCTGGGCCGGTCTCATTCCGAACCGCGAGCGCGCGACGGATGAGTACGGAAACCCGATCGACAAGTATTTCCGCAGCATCGATCCGCTGAGGGATGCAAAAGGGGTTCCGATTTCCTGCGGCGATGGTGTCGTCACATATGACGAGTTCCTGAAAATCAACGCCTTGATCTCTGGCCGGTCTCGCGCTGCGTCGGGTTCTGCGATCGGAGACAAGCGACGGGGAATACGTCAGCCGGTCACGATCATGACTGACCTGTTCAAGTGCCCGCACTGCAAGGGCCCCATGGGGAACGGTGGGAGGAATTACAACTGCCGTAACCGGGCCACCATGGGTGAGGCAGTTTGTCCGGGTGCAGCCACTCAGAGGCAGCGCGTAGACGACGCAATGGCTGAACTCTGGCAGGGGCACATTCTGAGGCTCGCCCCCGACTCGGAAACCATTCAGAACATTGCCCGCCGCTGGCTCAGCTACCAGGACCCGGCGAAGGAGGACCGTAAGCGCCACGTGTCCGCAATGCTCGAAAGCGCCGTTGGCCGAGAAATGAAGCTCGAAAAAGAATTCTTTGTTCTCCAGAAGATGAGCGAAGAACGATTCGAGAGCTTGCGGGAACAGTTGGCCGCGCAAATCGCCGAACTTAAAGCGGAGTTGGCCGAACTCAGCAAGGAAGCGGACCTGTCTGTGCTTATGGACTCCAAGGCGCTGACGTCGATTTGGAACAGCGAGGGAATCGAGGGGCGGCGCGCCCTCCTCGCAGCGGCCGTCAAGTCGGTCACGATCACACCGGCCAAGTGCCGGGGAGACCGGACCCCGATTCATGACCGGTTGGTAGTCGAGTGGCGGGACGCAAAGGACCTGGCCGCCGGTAACGCCATCGCCGCCGGGGTGGAGTTCGTAGAGGTGACCCGACAGCGCCGTAAGGCCGCTGAGAGGGCCGCACAGGGACCGGATGAGGGAATGTCAGCGCCGACCCGTAACGTCCCGTCAGAGAGCCACGCAGCACAGTTGGAGATCCCCGCATGACACACCGCCCGACCCCCGAGGAGATAGCCGCCGAACTCATGGCGACCGTGGCCCGGAACACCCCGGCCCGACTCGCTGAGCGGGAGCGGCAGGAGCAATCGGCCAGCGGGAGCCGGAAGGCAGCAGCCGCCCGCAGGAAGGCCGAGAGGGAGCGGGACGCACTCATTGAGGAGCGGGAGCGCCAGCGCGAGGAGCGAGAGGCCGAGAGGCAGCGTCAGCGGGCCGACAGGCAGGCAGCGAGGCAGGCCGAGGCCGACCGCGTAAGGCAGGTCAAGGAGGAGCGGGCGGCGCGCATGAGAGCCGCTGTGGAGAGGGAGAGGCAGAGGGAGGCCAGCAAGCCCCTGTAGGGCCGACTGAGAGCCGTTGAGAGCCCCGGCGAGGACTTCCCCGCCGGGGCTTTCCCATGCCCGCAGACGGGCTCACGGGGACCCGGGCAGAAACGGCCGGCTGGCGTATCTGACGCACCGTCAGAAACAGAGTCTTGCATCGCTTTACAGGCTGCCTCTCTGGGGGTTGAAACCGCCATGGAGAGACAGCAGGGAGGTAGCGCGGTGCCCATCACGAACACGCTCGACCTGGAAACGCTCAGCGCTCGTATGGACGCCTGGGCCAGCGAGCCGGATACGTCGACGCGTGGCCGACTCGTTCGGATGTTCCGGAAGAACCACGGCAATTCCCCGGACCTACAGGCGGCCCGCCTCGCGCTGCTGATCGGTTACGCCGAAAAGGCCGCGTAGACGTTCCCCCCTCCCTTCCGAAGAAACCCCCGTCTTTCGCTGACGGGGGTTTTTCATCCCAGAGTTTAGGGACTTTCGGGGACGGGCTATGTCCCGCAACACCCTTTAGGGAACTCCCCTTGTCCCCGAAACCGCGCTTAAGAATGCCCGATTGTCCCCGTAATCAGCTTTAGGGACACACCCCCTGTCCATGAAAGGAACTAAACACCATGACCAAGAAGGAACTAATTTCTCTGCTCCGCGATGCTGAGTCAGCGCTGTGGGGAGCCGTCGGAAAGGGAGTAAACGGGGCTGAGGAGACACACCAAAGGATTGCTCTAGCCCTACGCGCCGAGGCAGCGGAAACCCCCGATGGCGTGTGCGTGAGCTGCGGTAATGCGCTGACGCAGTCCTCTACCGGCCGCCCGCGCAAGTACTGCGGCGAGGCTTGCAAGAAGCGCACGTACCGAGCCAATCGGGTACAGCGGGAGGGCTGAGCTAGTTCTCTGTTTTTCTATCTTTTCTTAGGTGTGATGCTTCTAAGTGTAGAAAACACAGTAGGCATCAAGGTCTATAGGAAACCCATAGAGCTTAGGGTCCACTGTGTTTCCTGCACTGAGAAACGTCACACCTCCCCAACTCCGAGGAGGAACCAAGATGGGCCACTATCCGTGGCAGGCTCACGAGAGCCACTGTGTGATCTGCTCCCGCCCATTGACCGGCCGACAGGAGCGGTATTGCTCGAACATTTGCCGAGAGACACATAGGCGACTATCCGCGCTGACCGACGGTGCGGCCCTTGGCAAGCGCGCTTGCGACTTCTGCGAACGCGACTTTTACCCGGACACCAAGCGTCAGCGGTTCTGCTGCTCGAACTGCTCGCTGCTGGCCAAGGACGAGAAAGTCAAGGAACGGGAAGAGGCTGTGTGCCAGCTAGAGGGGTGCGAGGAGAACGCCGGTTGGGAGGGCGCAGGACGTGCAAAGCGCTATTGCTCCCGCGCTCACCAGCAAAAGGCATACCGCCTACGCAAGGCCGCTGAGCGCGCTTCTGGGAGCCGCTGAGGGGTAAGCCGGTACCGAGTGCCAGCGAGGCAGAGATAGGCGCTCAGAGGGGCGCTGAGCCATTCTGCAACTCCGAGCCGGCCGTCACGGTTGGGTAACGAATGCTTGCGGGGGTTCGAAATCCCGCACCTTTCCGGCTTTGTGCTTTACGTACTGCCTCTCTTGAGGGTGAGGGTGTTACCTCTCGTCTCCGGGAACCTCGGTGTTCTCCTCTCGGTCGGCGCGTGGCCGGTTGGCTCTCCTCAGCCGGTCCGCCCGTCGGCACACCTAAACGTTTAGGTGTGGTAGACGACCCCTCACTCTGCGGCTGTCACCCGCAATCCCTTAAATCTTCGGCGAGTTGTAGTCACGCGCGCATAGTCGGCGTACTCCTCCCCGATGGGCCCCCTTGCCCGCTGTGGTCTGTGACAGAGACCCGGCGAGTAAGGGGGCCCTTTTGTGTATCCGGAAGGACGTTCCATGACCGCATGGAGTTGGGCCGAAATAAGCGGCGCGGGTGGATCTACCAGTTACGACCGAAAGTACGCCGAGCGCCGATCCCGTAGCGCGGCACCCAGGGTCAGCAGTTCCGACTATGCCGACCACTACGCGGAAAAGGCGGCAGCGCGCGAGCGGGAACAGCGCAGGGCTCAGGAAGACCGCGAATGGACCGAGAGTTCGCGTGAGCGGGATGAGCGCGAATTGAGGCTGCTCAAGTTCCGCGCTGACGATCCGGAGCCATGGCCCCTTGGGCTACCGATCCCCGGCGATCCCGATAACGACATTTCCGAAGCATCCACAGAGCAGCAGGCTTGGGAGAACCGGCGCGACCAATTCCTACAGCGTGCCGAGGGCGAGGAACTAGCCGCCCGCATTTCCCGCCGCTGATAACCACACCACCCGAGAGGAAACCCCGATGGAACTAGCAAACCAGGACATGCGCATTGCGCTGTCTTACTCCGACGCCGCTAAGAAGCGAATCACCGAACTAGAGCGTGTCGTCCAGCGCGCAAAGCGGCCCGAGGATATTTGGACCGAGGAAGCGCAGCTACTTGGCATTGACTCGTGGCACTGCGACCTAGCTCCGGCCGTGGCCGTCGAGCGTTGGGCCAAGGTGCTGGAATTGAGCGGGGCCTGCGATGACCTAGAGGCCCGCTGGAATGAGCTAGAGACCGAGGCTGAGGATATTCGCCAGAATGCCGCAAAGGCTCACGCTGAGGCTATGCGCAAGGGTACTAAGGCTCCCGCTACGGCCGCTAAGGCATTCGAGGCTGACGCAGCCCTAGAGGGATGCTCGCTGGCCCTTAGCGAGACTGTGACGGACCTCCGCCGGGCACGTGCCGAGTATGAGGCCCTGCTAAAGGATCGCGGATTCCTGAACAAGTACCGTGAGACCGTCATCGCTGAATTCAACACACAGCGGAAGCGGGCCGCCGAGGTGTTTTCCGCTGTGGCCGGTGCCATTGGTGAGACTCGCCGTCGCTTTGGTGTGCTCCACTCGCTGACCATGGGTGGCCTACTCGATATCCCGGAGGATGCACAGGGGTACCTGGTGCTTACTGGAAAGGGTTGGGGGCAGGCTGATCTATCGTCTGCCATCGACATCATTTCTCGCCAGGTGGGCGAGACCGACCCATTCCTTTCGGGTGAGTTCCTGACTGCACCTATGGAAGAAATCAACGCTACGGCGATTGAGACGGCCGAGAGGGTCAAGGCTGAGATCGATAAGAGTCGGCAGAACCATTACTCGCCCGATGGAATTGTCAGTAGCCGGATGATCTGACGTCACGCTACGCGGGGTCGGCCCGGCATTAGCCACCGGCCCCGCTGTTTTGGAAAGGACCCGCGCTTATGGCATGGGAGACCAGCAATCGACGCGAGCGACTACCGGCCAACTGGGCAAAGCTGCGGCAGCGTGCAATTCGGCGGGCGGGGGGTGTATGCCAGGGAGTCATAGAGGAGACCGGCCAGCGCTGCACATACCCCGGCACGGACGTTGACCACATCACCCCCGGCGATAATCACGCGCTAGACAACCTGCAATTGCTGTGTCGCTGGCACCACACCAGGAAGACGCAAGCCGAGGCGGCAGTAGCGAAAGCAATCAAGAGGGCCGCAACCAAAAGGCCGGAGCCCACGGGCCGCAATGAGCCCACGCCTGATCCCTGGTGACCATTGGCGCGTCTCGTTCTCTGTAAATTCGTCTGTGATTTCACGCTAGGTGACGGCCGGCTCGGGTCACTTAGAGTGCCCAAAGGGGTGGGGGGTGACCCCCTTTTCGGCCCTTTCCCGACCGCAAGCGTATAGCACCCCTGATTCTCCGTCCGGAGCACCAGAACCAGTTAACCCGCTGTGACCAGCGCAGATAGACAATCCCCGGGAAGGGGGCACGATGAGTAACCAGAAGATCAGCGCGGAATTCCGCCGGGCCGTGGTCGAGGAATTCGACCTAGAGGCATACGAGGTGACCACCCTTGACCGGGCCTGCGCTGTGCTCGATCAGATCCAGGGCCTAGAACACGACGTGAACACGCGCGGCGTAATCGTCCGGGGAATCCGGGGCGGCCTGTACCCGAATCCCTCGCTAAAGGAACTGCGCGCCGCCGAAGGATCGTTCATGGCTTTGGTGCGCTCCCTCGGTCTGAGCGACGCAGACAGCGTGACGGGAAAGGGTTCGGCGTCTGCTGCTGCCCGCGCAATGAACCGGGCGCGCTGGGGGGTGCGTTCGATTGGCTCGGCGTCGGCGTAATGACGCGTCAGTTGATACCGGCCCTTCCGCTGCGGAGGTTGAGCTAGCGCGCCGGTACGTCGCCGCTGGCCATTCCCTACCGGTACAGGATTTCAGCCGCCCGCTTGCTGACGGCGAGATTGAAGCCGAGGTGCAGGAATGGGCCGGGCGAATCCATCGCATGTCCACGCTGTTCTGAACGCGACCAGCCCGCATCGAATCGTATTGAACTCTAGGAGATTGCATATGTTGGCAAAAACGTGTCGGCGCCCCGGCTGTGCAGAGGCGTGCTATCGGGGCCCGAGAGGCTTTAAGCCGTACTGCACGAAACCTTGCCGCCTTTGGCACCAGGCATTTATTTCGTTCACCCAGGACGGCCCGGCCCCCGACCGTGACAGCGCGACGGATGCGGTCCTGTTCGCTGGTGTCCTCGGCCTAGGACTGGGCGGCGGGACGATGCCGGTACTGCGCGAACTGTTCGACGCCTACGGCCGTAGGTGACCACGCCTCAACGTTTAGGTGTGCCTGGCCCCCGATGACTGGCCCCGCTGTGGGTCTGGTTGTCGGGGGTTCTTCATTTGCTGACGGGTAGTCAGGTGATCTTGTGGATCGACCCCTTGGCGGGAACAAGTGGCCTACGAATCGGCGGTCTTGACGGGATGGCCGGATGGGGTGATGGTCAAGCAATCCGCCGCAATCGGATCGACACAGGGAGTGGACATGAGGTTGCGTTTCCTAGGGATCATCCCGAACTCGCCCGGTAACGAGTCTCCGACCCTTTGGTTGGACGAGGACAGCGGGGACCTGCTGATCCAGTCCTACAAGGCCACTGAGGCGGAGGTGAAGGCGTGCCAGGAGATCGGCTCGATTCCTGGTCACGGGACGGACGTTCCGGATCATGAGGCGATCATCCGACTGCCTAAGGTGATGTTGAAGTTCATCCCCCGGCCCGACAGTGAGGACAAGGCGAACGGTGCCAGCGAAGACGCTTGAGGAAGAGTGGGCCAGCGTCACCAGGAGTGCTGTCCATCTGGAGATGCGAGACGGCTACATCCGGGATGATCCGGGGTTCATTGCCTGGCAGGAAGGGCGGACCGCTGAAGCGGCGGCCAGGTATCAGGCGTGGACCGAGCTGATGAAGCAGGCGACGGCGCGCGGAGTGGTGGTGCGTCGCGCCCGGATCGTCAGCGAGCCCCTTTCGGACTACTGCCGGTTTGAGTACGACGTAACCGGACCGGTGAACCTCGCGGGTGGCGAGCAAGTGCGCTGGTTGCCCCGCCGTCGCGCATCTGACATCGCCCTGCCCGGTAACGATTTCTGGATTTTCGACGGCGCACGCGGAGCGTTCAATCACTTCACGGGCGAGGGGGCCTCCGCCGGGCCGGAACCCTTCGATGACCCCGGTGTGGTGAAGCTGTGCGCTGACGCGTTCGAGTCCGTGTGGGAGCGGGCCACCCCGCATGAGGAGTATCGGCCCGTCTGATCCATGGCAACTTCGTCATCGTCCAGCGTCCAGGCGGCCCGGCAGGCTCTTGCGGATCGTCTTCGTGAGCTTTGCCGGGACGCCGGGATGGACGGCAAGGACCTTGCAGCGGCGTGCGGCTGGCACCCGTCCAAGGTGTCCCGTATCTCAACGGCGAAAGCCACCCCATCCGCCGCTGACATTCGGGCGTGGTGCGAGGCGTGCGGGCGCGAGGATCAGACAGACGACCTGATCGCCTCTCTCCGCGCCGTCGAGGGCATGTGGGTGCAGTGGCACCGCATGGAGCGTTCGGGACTGCGACGCGCCCAGGAGTCCGTTCTCCCGCTGTACGAGCGCACCACCCGATTCCGCGCCTACTCGCCCAACTTCGTACCGGGCCTGATCCAGACCTACGGCTACACGGAAGACGTGTTGCGCGCCGTCCAGCGGAGACGGGTTGTGGTCGATGACGTGGCCGATGCCGTGGCCGTCCGTATGGAGCGTCAGCGTGTGCTTTTCGAGGGGCACCGACAGTTCGCGTTCCTGGTTGAGGAGTCCGTCTTGAACAACGGGCTCGGTGAGGCCGGCACTCAGGCGGAACAGCTTGACCACCTGCTGACGGTCGGGGCGCTACCCAACGTCAGCGTCGGCGTGATTCCGAACCGTCTGGGCCGGGCGCGTATGCCCATTGAAGGCTTCTGGTTGCACGACATGACGCAGGTCAACGTAGAGCTTGTCTCCGGGTACCTGACTCTGACGCAACCCAGCGAGGTGAAGGCGTACGCCGACGCGTTCGCCACGCTGGCCGACATGGCGGTTGTTGGCACCAAGGCCCGCGCGCTGATCACCAGGGTCCGTGACTCTCTCGTGTGATCCGCTCGCAATCGCGCGCAATCCGCTGTGAGTTGGCGCTCCGGCCTTCCTAGCGTGGTCGTCATCGGACCACTTGAGGGGACGGCGAGGATGGCGAGCACGACGCAGCAACCGGAGACCGACGCGAGACAGCGGGAGTACACGACCTTCGCCCCCTCGGGGGAGACGTGCCCCAACTGCCGGAAGCCGATCAAGAGCCTTGAGCGCTGCCGACGGGGTGAGATCGAGCGGCAGTCCGCCGGTCCGGCCGTGGTCTACCGGCATCTCGACTGCAACGACCCGCAGGGGCTCAAGTCCGGGTCCAAGTCGTGACGGCTCCCGCGAGGCTCCACAAGCGCCGTACGCGCCCGCTACCGGCCCCCGAGCTAGTCAGCCTCGTAGACGACCCGGAAGGACCGTACGCGGGCTCTGAGGAGGGCTGGTGGACCGAGTACGGCGGTGCCCGTGACCCGCGCTCGGGAGTGGTCTACATACCGCCCGGCGGGAAGCGACCCCCGTACTCGCTCCACAGCGACGAGACGTGAGGCACGCGCGCGGCCTGGTGGTGGGTCTCGCTGCCGCTGCGTGGGTTTACGTCGTCGCTGTCATCGTGGCCCGAGGCTGGGCCGCCTAAATCTCCGTCCCTGCCGGACGCATATCCGCAGAGGTGTTCCCCCACCAGGAAATCCGGCAGGGGCGGCGCAATCTCCACTCCGACCGTTATGCAACAGGAAGGGCTAGCGGCCGGAGTGGTACGTCATGCACGCAACCGAAAAGGAGAGTGCAGCAGTGAGCGCAAAGAGTCTTCCCGCCGCTGGCAAGGTGGCGGAGCGGGCGCGGGAAATCCACGTTGCCATTCACGCGGACGAGGAATTCCCCGCGTTCGTCGCGGCCAGTCTCAAGTACGACGAGGATTGGACGTGTTACAGCGGCACCCCGGTCATCAGCAAGTACAACCAGGAGACCGACGCGGCCCCGCTGTTCGCGGAAGGTCTGCGGGCGCTCTGTCTCAAGGCCGCCGTATTCGAGATGACCGGCGACGAGAACACGGCAGAAATCCCGATCGCCGTTCCCGTGGACGAGATGACGCACGCGATGATCGCGCAGCCGCAACTGTTGGCGCGCATTGCCGCGCGAGTCGGCGTCCAGATCATCCACCAGACCAACCAGGAACACACCGACTGGCGGACCGACGACTACACGCATGAGGCGTACCGCGCTGCGTGGGGGGAGCCGCCCGCCCGTTACTGGATCGACCACGAGGAGGTCACGCGCCGCCTCTCGATCCTGCGCGAGAAGTACGCGGCGGCCGGGTTCCTGAACATGGGACAGGCCCACGTGATCGAGTTCGGCGAAATGGTCGCGGCCTAGCTAAGTGCGCGGCGCAGCGTTGCGAGAGCGTCGAGGTTCGGGAATGCGCGCGGAATCTCGGTCGTGGCCTGCTCAATGAGGCTTTCGAGCAACACGGGCGCAGTGCCGTAAAGCAGGCTTCGCAGATACGGAACCACTTCGGTTTCGTCCGCTGGCAATTCGAGTGTCGCAGTGAGCGGTGCACCCTCGCTTTTGTATCGCGCGGCCGGTAGTCCCACCTTGTCCGGGTGGACGCAGACCGGTGTGCCATCCGCTGTGTACCGGTGCCCGTCGTCGGGATTGAACGGGCATTCCTTGGTCGGTCGCTCGAATACGTCGAACTCCCCGACAGCGTGAGAGCGCGAGGGGCAAATTCCGCAAGCGCGGTGGAGCACGTCACCGTTGACGAAAGGCGCAGCCATAGGCCGAGCCTAGCCCCAACTGGGGTGCCAGAGACGCCCGTTCCGGCCGGGACAACCCATGGACAGGTCGAGTCGGCTGGAGCGGTTGCAGGACCCTCTGCGGGGGCCATTGGGTGCACTCCGCAGAGGATGAGGGGCAGACCCCCGGCGCAAGCCGTGACGGCCCCGTACGGCCCCGTTCGCGTGCTTCCCCCGAGGTAGGCGGACGGGGCTTCCTGCTGTGCCGATGGCCCCCGGACCAGGGGAGACGCTAGGCTCAGATCAACCTGTTGCACCGTTAGGCCACGCCCACCAGATCGCGAAGAAGACCATGGCGTAGTTCACGATGCCCTCGGCCGCGTGGGCCTCCGCGACCGCGTGCACGAGTTGGACGCCCGCCTGGGCCACGGCGACCACGAAGCAGAGGTCGAAGAAGAGTTCCAGCGGTGAGGCGACCCGGTGTTCCTCCCCACGCCCCCGTGCGACCAGCCTGCGCACCGGGGCCCGGCCGCCGCCGGAGTGGGAGGCGGAGGCCGAGGAGGAGGACGCGGCCGAGGCCGTGCCGGAGTCCGGGGCCGGTTCCGGAGCCGAGGGGCCCGAGGGTGTGGAACTGGACGTCATGGGGCCAAGCACACCAGATAACCCGAGGGAATTCCCGCTCGGGGGCGCACACGTGCCTGGCGGGACCGGGAGAGTGCGCGGACGGGCCCGGCGAACGTGTGGGTGGGGCGAGGGAAGAGGCCGCCGTCGGCCGGGCTCGGGGCCGTACCCTGGAGGCATGAGTACCGCTCCCGCCCCCGAACCGCGTGACCCCAAGGCCGCGCTGGTCTTCGACGACCCGCTCAGCCGGCCGTCGTCCGACGACACCGACCACGGGTGGGGCGAGCGGCCCGGCGACGGTGGGGACAGCGCGGCCGACCTGAAGCGCTTCCTCGACGAGAAGCCGCCCCACCACCTCTGACACCGTCGGCCGAGCGCTGCGAACGCCGCCGCTAGGTGCGGTCGTGACCCGAACCGCGCTGGGCCACCAGGGCGTCGCGGATCTCCTTCAGAACCTCCAGCTCGGTCACCTCGATGACCTCTTGCGTGCCTTCCTTCGCCTTGCGGCGGGCCTCCTGGCGGGCCAGGTACTTGGCCATGGGAAGCACCATCAGGAAGTAGACGACGGCCGCGGTGATGAGGAACGTGAGCGTCGCGTTCAGCACCGTGCCCCAGAGGATCGCGACACCGTGGGTGACCGTGCCGTCCGCCGCCACCGTGCAGGGATCCTTCCAGCAGTAGCGGTACTGGTCGAGGTTCTTCGTGCCGAACGCCCCCACCAGCGGGCTGATGACGCCCTTCACCACCGAGTTGACGATGTTGGTGAAGGCCGCGCCGATGACCACGGCGACGGCCAGGTCGACCACGTTCCCCCGCATCAGGAAGGCCTTGAAGCCCTCCCAGACGCTCGCCTGCTTCTGCTTGCTCACCACGAGGCCCTTCTGCGCTGATTGTGGAACAAACGACTCCGCAACCTACGTGAGGGCCGGGCTCGGGTGTCCAGTCGGGTCCCACCATCGTGGGACTTGACGTCACCACAGCGTCACCGCCAACCGGGACGTGGCGCCCGCGCCGGCCAGCCGGGCCGCGGTGCGGCGGGGCACGGTCAGGACGACCAGGGCTCCGCTCTCGGTGGCGTCGGCGGCCGGCACCTTGGACACACGGGCACCGCGGGCGACGATCCGCGCGGCCCCGGCGCCCGTGGCGGACTCCTCGGCCGCGATCACGTCGACGCGGTCGCCGGGGCGCAGCAGCCGTACCGTCGCGCCGTCGGAGATGCGGACCGGCGCGGTCACCGTCCCGGCGGCGGTGGGGCGACCGGGGACCGGGTCGGCCACGGGGTGGCCCCTGACCCGTCCGGTCTCCCCCGGCCCCGCTCCCGTCACCAGCAGGGCGGCCGCGGTCACCGCCAGGCCCGCGGCCATGGCCCGTCGTCGGCAGCGGGCGAGACGGCGGAGCCGGTGCGCCCCGCCGCGCACCCGGAGCGGCGCGAAGTGCGGGACCTCGCAGGTGGGAGGGGAGTCGGTGCCGGGCGGGCCGGCGGCCCAGGAGGGAAGCCGTGCGGACGCGGGCCGGGACGTGGAAGGGGACCGGGACGTGGAAGGGGACATGGAAGAGGACATGGGGACCACCACCTGCTGTGTGAGATCGGCTTGCGGTCCCACGATGAGGCTTCGCGGCGGCTGCTGCTGCGGGCTGTGGACCGGCGGCGGAATGTGGACAACTCCACCGCCCGAACGAGGAATTCCGCTCCCGCCACGAGCCGCCAGCCGCCCGTCACGAGTCGCCGGCCGCCCGTTACGAGTCGCCGGCCGCCCGTTACGAGTCGTCGGCCGCCCGTCACGAGTCGCCGGCCGCCCGTCACGAGTCGCCGGCCGCCAGTCACGAGCCGTCGGCCCAGCCGCTTGCTTGCCGCCCGCCCCTCGCCAGCCACGAGCCGCCCCACGGCCGCCCGCCGCCTGCGGTCGGCTCCCGCCCCCCAACACGCCCCCCGATCGGCCCGTGACGGCGCCCGCCGGTACCGACTACGGCAGCTCGAACCCCGGATCCATCCCGCCCAGCGCCTTCGCGCACAGGCAGTCGCGGCTGCCGTTCGGCGGCAGGGCGGCGACCGCGTCGAAGAGGACGCCCCGCAGCCGGTCGACGTTCGCGGCGAAGACCCGCAGCACCTCCTCGTGGGAGACGCCCTCCCCCGTCTCGGCGCCGGCGTCGAGGTCGGTGACGAGGGTCAGGGTGCTGTAGCAGAGCTCCAGTTCGCGGGCGAGGACGGCCTCGGGGTGGCCTGTCATACCGACGACGGACCAGCCCTGGGCCTGGTGCCACAGGGACTCGGCGCGGGTGGAGAAACGGGGCCCCTCGATCACTACCAGGGTGCCGCCGTCCACCGGTTCCCAGTCCCGGCCGCGCGCCGCTTCGAGCGCGGCTTCGCGGCCCACGGGGCAGTAGGGGTCGGCGAGCGAGACATGGACGACGTTGGGGACGGCCCCGCCGGGCAGCGGGAGGCCGTCGAAGTAGGTCTGGGTGCGGGACTTGGTGCGGTCCACCAGCTGGTCGGGGACGAGAAGCGTGCCCGGTCCGTACTCCGGCCGCAGACCGCCCACCGCACACGGGCCGAGCACCTGGCGCGCTCCGACGGAACGCAGTGCCCACAGGTTGGCCCGGTAGTTGATGCGGTGCGGCGGCAGATGGTGCCCACGCCCGTGGCGGGGGAGGAAGGCGACCCGGCGTCCGGCGATCTCACCGAGGAAGAGGGAGTCACTGGGCGGCCCGTAGGGGGTGTCGACCTGTATCTCGGTCACGTCGTCGAGGAAGGAGTAGAACCCCGACCCCCCGATGACCCCGATCTCCGCCAGGTCCGTCCCCGCCGGGCCCGTACCGGCGGAGCCCATGGCCGCGGTGCCGCCCGCCGAGCCCGTCCCTGCCGTGCCCGTCCCGCCCACCGGCCCCGCTCCGTCCGCCACGTGCTCCGTGTTCGCCATGCCCGCACCCTAACCGGGCCGGGAAAACGCCGAAGACCCCGCCGTCGCGTACGACTCGCATACGACGGCAGGGTCCCGGACGGGAGCGCTAGGCGGCCGAGGTGCTGCTCGTGGAGGAGGAGCCCGCGGACGACGACTTCGAGTCGGAGGACGACGACGAAGACGAGGACGACGAAGACGACGAGGACTTCGTGTCCGAGGACGACTTCGTGTCCGACGAGCCCTTCGACGTCGCCGGGCTGCTGCTCGACGAGGAGCCACGGCTGTCGTTCCGGTAGAAACCGGAGCCCTTGAAGACGATGCCGACCGCGGAGAACACCTTCTTGAGGCGGCCGTTGCAGGCGGGGCACTCGGTCAGGGCGTCGTCGGTGAACTTCTGCACCGCTTCGAGGCCCTCACCGCATTCGGTGCACTGGTACTGGTACGTCGGCACTGGCTCTTCCTCCTGGCACTCTCACTCGATGAGTGCTAACGACGGTCCATAGTGACCTATTCCCCCGGGATCAGTCCACTGTCACCGGCACTCGGTGACCGACGACACGCGCGACTGTACGGCTCCGGGACCTGCCCACCAGCCGCGTACGCAGCGCGAACAGGGTGGCCAGGGCCAGTACGGTACCGGCCGCGGGGACCAGGAATCCGGCGCCGGTCCACAGCCGGTCCTCCAGCTGTCCGGCGGCCGTGACGGCGGCCGCCTGGCCGAGCGCGACCGCGCCGGTGAGCCAGGTGAAGGCCTCCGTGCGGGCGCCGGACGGGACCAGCGAGTCGACCAGCGTGTAGCCGGTGATCAGTGCGGGGGCGATGCACATGCCGACCAGCAGGCCGAGCGCGGCGAGGACGAACACCGAATCGGCGGTCCACAGGGCGGAGGCGACCACCGCGAGGGCCGTGTAGCCGACGATCAGGCGCCGCTGAGGGGCGGCCTTCCAGGCGATGGCGCCGCAGACGATGCCGGAGAGCATGTTGCCGGCGGCGAAGACGCCGTACAGGACACCGTTCAGGCCGGGCTCGCCGATCGACTCGGAGAAGGCGGCGAGCGAGACCTGCATACCGCCGAAGACGGAGCCGATGCCCAGGAAGGTGACGATCAGGACGCGCACCCCGGGGACGGACAGGGCGGAGACGCGCTCCACGCGCGCGTGCGCCACGGAGACGACCTTGGGCTGGGTGGCGCGCTGCGCGGCGAACAGCAGGCCGCCGATCAGGGTGAGCCCGGCCTCGGTGAGCAGGCCTGCGGCCGGGTGCACGGCGGTGCAGAGCGCGGTCGCGAGCAGCGGGCCGAGCACGAAGGTCAGCTCGTCGGTGACGGACTCGAAGGCGGCGGCGGTGCTCATCAGGGGCGAGTCCTGGAGCTTGACGCCCCAGCGGGCCCGCACCATGGGGCCGACCTGCGGCACCGAGGCGCCCGTCGGCACGGCGGCGACGAACAGGGCCCACAGGGGGGCGTCCGTCAGGGCCAGCGCCGTCAGGGTGAGACCGGCGGCCCCGTGGACGAGGACGCCGGGGATCAGGACGGCCCGCTGCCCGTGGCGGTCGGCGAGGCGGCCGCTGTAGGGGGCGAACAGGGCCATGGAGACACCGGTGGCGGCGGCCACGGCGCCGGCCGCCCCGTACGAGCCGGTGGTGTGCTGGACCAGCAGCACGATGGAGATGGTCAGCATGGCGAACGGCTGACGGGCCGCGAAGCCGGGGAGAAGGAACGTCCACGCGCGCGGGGTGCGCAGCAACTGCCCGTAGCCCGGGCGGGACGCCTTCGAGGTGTTCGAGGTGACCGTGGATGCCACGGCCGTGCCTTTCCGCCGCCTGGTAGCGCGCCCGTGCGGGGGGCGCCGAGAGCTGTCCTCTTGCGCTACTGCGGTAGATGCCGGAGCCCACTGCGAGGGGTGTTCCGGCCGCCATACGGTCGCGCCAGCTCTGCGTCAGGCAGAGTTGGTCCGATCAAGTGCGCCTTCATCGTACAGGGGTGATCGGCCGGGTCGCCTGTGAAAACGAGCACCATGGGCGGTCGCACCCCCGATTTCGGAGGGTGTGAACAGGACGAAACCTGCTCTTAACGACCCGCCCCACCCTTCTTCCCGTTCTTGTTCCCGTTCCCGTCCCTGTTCCCGTTGCCCGTCCCCAGCCAGTCCGCCAGCTTGCCGCCCTGGCCGACGGCCCTGAGACGGCGTTCGGCCTGGTCGCGGACCGGGTCGGTGGCGACGACGAGCAGTTCGTCACCGCGGCGCAGGACCGTGGTCGGCAGCGGCACGAAGGAGGTGCCGTCGCGGACGACGAGGGTGACGGCGGCGCCCGGGGGGAGCCGTAGTTCGTTGACCTCGACGCCGTGCATCCGGGACTTCTCGGGGATGGCGACGGACAGCAGGTGGCCGCGCAGCCGCTCCAGCGGTGCCGACTCGATGCCGAGGTCGGCGGCCTCGTCGCCGGAGCCGCCGAGGCGCAGCTTGCGGGCCAGCCAGGGCAGTGTCGGCCCCTGGACGAGGGTGTAGACCACGACCAGCACGAAGACGATGTTGAAGATCCGGCGGCTGCCCTCGATCCCGCTCACCATGGGGATCGTCGCCAAAATGATGGGCACCGCGCCGCGCAGGCCGGCCCACGACAGCAGTGTCTGCTCCCGCCACGGGACCCGGAACGGCGTCAGCGCCACGATGACGCTGAGCGGTCGCGCCACCATGGTCAGCACCAGGCCGATGACGAGCGCGGGCCAGATGTCGTCGCCCATCTCGTGCGGGGTGACGAGCAGGCCGAGCAGGACGAACATGCCGATCTGGGCGATCCAGCCGACGCCCTCGGCGAAGCCGCGCGTGGCCGGCCAGTGCGGCAGCTTGGCGTTGCCGAGGACCACGGAGGCCAGGTAGACGGCGAGGAAGCCGCTGCCGTGGGCCATGGCGCCGGCCGCGTAGGCGGTCACGGCGATGGCCATGACGGCGATCGGGTAGAGGCCGGAGGCGGGCAGCGCCACATGCCGCAGGCCCCAGGAGCCCAGCCAGCCCACGGCGAGTCCTACGGCGGCGCCGATCGCCAGTTCCAGCGCTATCTCGCCGATGAGGACGTACCAGTGTTCGACCGGTCCGGCCATGGAGAGCGAGGCGACGAGGATCACGACCGGGGCGTCGTTGAAGCCGGACTCGGCCTCCAGGGTGCCTGTCACGCGCGCGGGGAGGGGGATCTTGCGCAGCACGGAGAAGACGGCCGCCGCGTCCGTGGAGGACACGACCGCGCCGATGATGAGTGACTGTCGCCACTCCAGCCCGATCAGATAGTGCGCGCCCGCGGCCGTGACGCCGACGCTCACCGCGACCCCGACCAGCGCCAGTGAGGCGGCGGCCGGCAGAGCCGGTTTGATCTCCTTCCACTTCGTGCCGAGGCCGCCCTCCGCGAGGATCACGACGAGGGCCGCGTAGCCGATGACCTGGGTCAGTTCGGCGTTGTCGAAGTGGATGTCGCCGATGCCGTCCTGGCCCATGGCGATGCCGATGCCCAGGTAGACGAGCAGGCTGGGGAGCCCGCTGCGCGACGAGATCCGGACCGCGGCGACCGCGACCAACAGGACGAGCGAGCAGACGAGCAGGAGCTGGTTGAGGTCGTGGACAGTCAGAGGGCCGTACCTTTCTCGCCGAACCGCACGTGGTTCCGGTTGGGATTGCCGAGCACTGGATGCGGGGCACACGCGCGTGGGGGCATGCCGAGCCGATCACGGAAACCGTGCGATTGCGGTTACGTCAGTGCGAGTACTTCGTTACCTTACCTAACTCTTGACGATTTCTTGACGCTTGCGAGGGCAAGATCGAACAGTCGTCCGCGCCAGTTCCCGACTCCGCGTCAAGTCGTGTCGGGCCCTGCGCCTATGGTTGCTCCAGCGTTCAGTACAAAGCACAGCCCGACCTGCCGCTCGTGTTAGGACAGCAAGGACAGCGATGCCCACCGACAATCCCGCCTCCTCCGGCCAGCAGTCCGGCAAGTCCGGCAGGAAGAAGGGACGCAAAGTCCGTCTTCTCCTGATCGTCCTGGTCCTGGCCATCATCGGTGGCGTCGGCTACGGGGCGTTCTGGTCCGTCTCCACCGTGCGCGCCTCCTTCCCCCAGACCAAGGGTTCGATAACCCTGGAGGGTCTGTCGGGGCCGGTCGACGTCAAGCGCGACGGCTACGGGATCCCGCAGATCTACGCCTCCTCGGACGAGGACCTGTTCATGGCGCAGGGCTACGTCCAGGCGCAGGACCGGTTCTACGAGATGGACGTGCGCCGCCACATGACGGCAGGCCGTCTCTCGGAGATGTTCGGCGAGAGCCAGGTCGACAACGACGAGTTCCTGCGCACCCTCGGCTGGCACCGCATCGCCGAGGAGGAGTACAAGAAGACGCTCTCGGCCGAGACGAGGAAGTACCTCGACGCGTACGCCAAGGGGGTCAACGCCTACCTCGCGGGCAAGGACGGCGACGAGATCTCGCTGGAGTACGCGGCCCTCGGTTTCGCCAACGACTACAAGCCCGAGGAGTGGACCCCGGTCGACTCGGTCGCCTGGCTGAAGGCGATGGCGTGGGACCTGCGCGGCAACATGCAGGACGAGATCGACCGCGCCCTGATGACCAGCCGCCTCGGCCCGAAGCAGATCGCCGACCTGTACCCGCAGTACCCGTACGACCGCAACGGGACGATCGTGCGGGAGGGCCAGTACGACGAGCTGACCAAGACCTGGTCGGACGGGTCCGGCTCGACGCAGAACGCCGACGGCTCCACGCAGGGCACCGGCGGCACCGGAACGGGCACCGGCACCGGCCAGAGCGTCGAAGGCTCCACGCAGGGCACCGGCGGCACGGGGACGGGCACCGGCACCGCCGGGACCTCCACGGACTCCGGAGCCCTCCAGACCCAGCTGGACGGCCTCTACAACGTCCTGGAGGACCTGCCCGAGGCCGTCGGCGTGAACGGCAACGGCATCGGATCCAACTCCTGGGTCGTCTCCGGTGACCACACCATCACCGGCAAGCCGCTCCTCGCCAACGACCCGCACCTGTCGGCGGCGCTGCCCTCGGTCTGGTACCAGATGGGGCTGCACTGCAAGGCCGTCTCGGCCAAGTGCCAGTACGACGTCTCCGGCTACACCTTCTCGGGCATGCCCGGCGTGGTCATCGGCCACAACGCGGACATCGCCTGGGGCATGACCAACTCCGGCGTCGACGTCACCGACCTCTACCTGGAGAAGCTCACCGGCGACGGCTACCAGTACGGCAGCAGGGTCCTGCCCTTCGACACCCGCGAGGAGACCATCGAGGTCGCCGGCGGCGAGTCGAAGAAGATCGTCGTCCGTCTCACCGAGGACGGCAGCCCCCTGCTCTCCGACCGCAGCAACGAACTGGTCCAGGTCGGCAAGAAGGCCACCGTGGACCAGGACGCCCCCGACCGCGGCGACGGCTACGGCATCGCCCTGCGCTGGACCGCGCTCGACCCCGGCACATCCATGGACGCCGTCTTCGCCATGAACAAGGCCAAGGGCTGGGAGGACTTCCGCAAGGCGGCCACCCTGTTCGACGTCCCCTCGCAGAACCTGATCTACGCCGACACCGAGGGCCACATCGGCTACCAGCTGCCCGGCAAGATCCCCACCCGGGGCAAGGGCGACGGCTCGATCCCGGCGCCCGGCTGGGACGCCAGGTACCGCTGGACCGGGTACATCGACCAGGACGAACTGCCCTACGAGTACGACCCGAAGCGCGGCTACATCGTCACCGCCAACCAGGCCGTCGTCGACAAGAAGTACCCGTACACGCTCACCACGGACTGGGGCTACGGCACGCGCGCGCAGCGGATCACCAGTCTCATCGAGTCGAAGATCAAGGGTGGCGGCAAGATCTCCACCGACGACATGCGGCAGATGCAGATGGACAACAGCAGCGAGATCGCCAAGCTGCTGGTGCCGCTGCTGCTCAAGATCGACGTGAACGACCCGCACGTCCGCGAGGCGCAGAAGCTCCTGGAGGGCTGGGACTACACCCAGGACGCCGACTCGGCGGCGGCCGCGTACTTCAACTCGGTCTGGCGCAACATCCTCAAGCTCGCCTTCGGCAACAAGCTGCCCAAGGAACTGCGCGTCGAGGGCCAGTGCCTGTCGGTCGAGCCGGTCGACGCCACCGGGCCCGCCGACGAGGACCGGCGGGTGCGCGAGTGCGGCAGGCGTGACGCCGACGAGGCGCAGCCGGACGGCGGCGACCGCTGGTTCGAGGTGGTCCGCAAGATCATCGACGACCAGGACAACGCCTGGTGGTCGACGCCGAAGACCCGCACCGAGAAGGCCGCCGACACCCGTGACGAGCTGTTCAAGCGGGCCATGCGGGACGCCCGTTGGGAGCTCACCGCCAAGCTCGGCAAGGACATCGACACCTGGAGCTGGGGCCGGCTGCACCGGCTGTTCCTGAAGAACCAGACCCTCGGCACCGCGGGCCCCGGTTTCCTCAAGTACATGCTCAACCGCGGCCCCTGGAAGCTCGGCGGCGGCGAGGCCACGGTCAACGCCACCGGCTGGAACGCGGCGGGCGGCTACGAGGTCGTGTGGGTGCCCTCGATGCGCATGGTGGTGAACCTCGGGGACCTCGACAAGTCCAAGTGGATCAACCTCACCGGCGCCTCCGGGCACGCGTACAACGCGCACTACACCGACCAGACCGACAAGTGGGCCAAGGGTGAGCTGCTGACATGGCCGTTCTCGGACAAGGCGGTCGAGCGCGGCACGAGCGACACGCTGCTGCTGAAACCGTGACGCCCTCCTGAACGCCGGAAGCGGCCCTCCACGCACGCGTGGGGGGCCGCTTCCGTGTCCGGGTCACCGGAACCGTCGCACCCCCGCCGGGGTCACCACCGCGTGCACCGGGCGGTCGTGCGGCTCCTCGGGGACCCGGTCCACGACCTCCGTGTCGTACAGGAGCACCACCAGCGCCGGGTCGGCGCCCGCGCGTTCCAGGCGGGCCAGCACGCGGTCGTACGAGCCGCCGCCCCGGCCCAGCCGCATCCCGCGCGCGTCGACCGCCAGGCCCGGCAGCAGGACGGCGTCGGCGGTGGTCACGGCCTCCGGGCCGAGGCGCTCGCCGACGGGTTCGAGGAGCGCCATGCGTCCGCCCCCGTGCCGCACGCGCGCGAGGGAGGCCTCTCCCTCGTAGGCGCCCCAGTCGAGGTCGTTGTCGGGGAGCAGGACCGGGAGCAGGACGCGCACGCCCCGGGCGCGGAGCGCGTCGAGGAGCGTGAGCGTGCCCGGTTCACTCCCCACGGCGACATACGCCGCGACCGTGCGCGCGTGCGCCAGCTCGGGCAGGCCGAGGGCCCGATCCGCAAGGGCGCCCGTCGTGTTCCGGACGTCATCCGGTGTCAACCCGTTCCTCACCAGGAGGAGCTCTCGTCGCAACATTCGCTTGGAAAGCTCCGGTTCAGGTCCCATCCGGCTCACAGGTAGCTCCAGTATTCTTCGTAATCGGCTCATATGAGAACGAATTCATCGGAGCCACAGATTCCGCACAAAGGCACCGGATATGGTTCCGCCCATGAGTGAGGCGAACCCCAGGATCAGCAAGGCTGTCATCCCCGCCGCGGGTCTGGGAACCCGGTTCCTGCCGGCCACCAAGGCGACCCCCAAGGAGATGCTGCCGGTGGTCGACAAGCCGGCGATCCAGTACGTGGTGGAGGAGGCCGCGTCGGCGGGTCTCGACGACGTCCTGATGATCACCGGCCGGAACAAACGCCCCCTTGAGGACCACTTCGACCGCAACTACGAGCTGGAGTCGGCCCTCCAGAAGAAGGGCGACGCCCACCGGCTCGCCAAGGTCCAGGAGTCCAGCGACCTCGCGACCATGCACTACGTCCGCCAGGGCGACCCCAAGGGCCTCGGCCACGCCGTCCTGTGTGCCGCCCCGCACGTGGGCGACGAACCCTTCGCCGTCCTCCTCGGCGACGACCTGATCGACCCCCGCGACCCCCTCCTGAAGCGCATGGTCGAGGTCCAGGAGGAGAACGGCGGCAGCGTCATCGCGCTCATGGAGGTCGCGCCGGAGCAGATCCATCTCTACGGATGCGCCGCCGTCGAGGCCACGGCGGACGGCGACGTCGTCAAGGTCACGGGCATGGTCGAGAAGCCGGAGGCGGCCGACGCCCCGTCGAACTACGCGATCATCGGCCGGTACGTCCTCGCCCCGCAGATCTTCGACGTGCTGCGCCGCACCGAGCCGGGCCGCGGCGGCGAGATCCAGCTCACCGACGCCCTCCAGCAGCTCGCAGCCGACGAGAAGGTCGGCGGCCCCGTGCACGGCGTCGTCTTCAAGGGCCGCCGCTATGACACCGGTGACCGTGGCGACTACTTGCGTGCCATTGTCAGACTCGCATGCGAACGTGAGGACCTGGGCCCGGAGTTCCGGACCTGGCTCCGCAGTTACGTAGCCGAGGAGATGTAGCCACATTGAGCACCGCCGCGACCCGCGCCACCGACCCGGACCACCTCTGGTCGGTGACCGAGCACCTGGAGGACATCCTCGCCACCGTCCGCCCCCTGGAACCCATCGAGCTGCAACTCCTCGACGCCCAGGGCTGTGTCCTGGTCGAGGACGTCACGGTGCCGGTGTCACTGCCGCCGTTCGACAACAGCTCGATGGACGGGTACGCGGTACGGGTCGCGGACATCGCGGGCGCGAGCGAGGAGTTCCCGGCCGTGCTCACGGTGATCGGGGACGTCGCGGCGGGTCAGGCGGAACAGCCCCACGTGGGGCCCGGCGAGGCCGCCCGCATCATGACCGGCGCCCCGCTGCCGCCCGGCGCGGAGGCGGTCGTCCCGGTGGAGTGGACCGACGGCGGCCTCGGCGAGGGACCCGTCTCCGGGATGCGTGCCCGCAGCGTCAACCCCGAGGGCGCCACCGGCCAGGTCGCCGTGCACCGCGCCGCGGAGGCACGCGCGCACGTACGCGCGCAGGGCAGCGACGTGAAGGCCGGCGAGCGCGCCCTGGCCGCGGGGACGATCCTCGGCCCGCCGCAGCTCGGCCTGCTGGCCGCCATCGGCCGCGCCTCGGTACGGGTCCACCCGCGCCCGCGCGTGGTCGTGCTCTCCACCGGCAGCGAACTGGTCCCGCCGGGCGAGACCCCGGCCACCGGCCAGATCTTCGACTCCAACAGCTTCGCCCTCACCGCCGCCGCGCGGGACGCGGGCGCGATCGCCTACCGCGTCGGCGCCGTCGCCGACGACGCCGAGACCCTCCGCTCCACCATCGAGGACCAGCTCGTCCGCGCCGACCTGGTCGTCACCACCGGCGGGGTCAGCGTGGGCGCGTACGACGTCGTCAAGGAGGCCCTGGAGTCCGTCGGCGACGAGGACGAGGAGGGCGCCGGCATCGACTTCCGCAAGCTCGCCATGCAGCCCGGCAAACCCCAGGGCTTCGGCACCATCGGCCCCGACCACACCCCGCTGCTCGCGCTGCCCGGCAACCCGGTGTCGTCGTACGTCTCCTTCGAGATCTTCGTCCGGCCCGCCATCCGCACCCTGATGGGCCTGCCCGACGTCCACCGTCCGACGGCCACGGCCATCCTCCGGGCACCCAAGGCGCTGACCTCACCCGCGGGACGCCGCCAGTATCTGCGCGGGACGTACGCCGACGGCGAGGTCACGCCCGTCGGGGGCGCCGGATCGCACCTCGTCGCGGCCCTCGCGCACGCCGACGCGCTGATCGTGATCCCCGAGGACACCGAGTCGGTCGAGCCCGCCGCGGAGGTCGAGGTCGTCCTGCTCGGCTGAACCGTCGGGGGTGGCGTACCGTGTCGCGCACAACCGAGCGCGCGCCGCACCGCGACGGGCCCCGACCGGGAGCGTCACACCACCATGAGTACGCCGCAGGACCGACTGACCCACATCGACGAGGCGGGCGCCGCCCGCATGGTCGACGTCTCCGGGAAGGACGTGACCGCGCGCACCGCCCGCGCCAGCGGCCGGGTCCTGGTCTCGCCGAAAGTGGTCGAACTGCTGCGCGGCGAGGGGGTGCCCAAGGGCGACGCCCTCGCCACCGCGCGCATCGCCGGGATCATGGGCGCCAAACGCACGCCGGACCTGATCCCGCTCTGCCACCCGCTCGCGGTGTCGGGCGTCAAGGTCGACCTGTCGGTCGCGGACGACGCCGTGGAGATCCTCGCCACCGTGAAGACCACCGACCGTACGGGCGTCGAGATGGAGGCCCTCACCGCGGTCTCCGTCGCCGCCCTCACCGTGATCGACATGGTGAAGGCGGTCGACAAGGGCGCGGTCATCACGGACGTCCGTGTCGAGGAGAAGACGGGCGGCAAGTCGGGCGACTGGAGCCGGACATGACGCCGCACACCGACGACACCGGGTCCGCGCCTTACCGGGCGCTGGTCGTGACCGCCTCCAACCGCGCCTCCGCCGGCGTCTACGAGGACCGGGGCGGGCCCCTGATCGCCGAGGGGCTCACGGGCTTCGGCTTCGCCGTCGACGGCCCTCAGGTCGTGCCGGACGGCGCCCCCGTGGAGGCCGCGCTGCGGGCCGGTGTCGCCGCCGGGTACGACGTGATCGTGACGACCGGCGGGACCGGCGTCTCGCCCACCGACCGCACCCCCGAGGCCACCCGCGCGGTCCTCGACCACGAGGTGCCCGGCATCCCCGAGGCCATCAGGGCCTACGGCCGGGACAAGGTGCCGACGGCGGCGCTCTCCCGGGGCCTCGCGGGAGTCGCGGGCCGGACCCTCATCGTGAACCTGCCGGGCTCGACCGGCGGCGTCCGGGACGGCCTGGCCGTACTGGAACCCCTGCTCACCCACGCCGTCGACCAGCTCCGCGGCGGGGACCACCCGAGAACCGGCCACGGGGGTGCGAGCTGAACACCCCATCCTGGCCCGTGGCGCTGGTGGACGGCGAGGTCGTCCTCCGGCCCATAAAGATGCGTGACCAGCGGGCCTGGCGCGAGGTGAACCGGCGCAACCGGGACTGGCTGCGGCCCTGGGAGGCGACCATCCCGCCGCCCACGCCCAGCGGGCCCGTCGCGCACCGGCCGACGTACCGTCAGATGGTCCGCCATCTGCGGGCGGAGGCCAACGCGGGCCGGATGCTGCCGTTCGTGATCGAGTACCAGGGGCGGCTGGTCGGGCAGTTGACGGTCGCCGGGATCACCTGGGGCTCCATGTGCTCGGGCCATGTCGGCTACTGGGTCGACGAGTCGGTGGCCGGGCGCGGGGTGATGCCGACGGCCGTCGCGCTCGTCGTGGACCACTGCTTCCGGACCGTCGGACTGCACCGCGTCGAAGTCTGCATTCGCCCCGAGAATCGGCCGAGCCGACGGGTGGTGGAGAAACTCGGATTCCGCGAGGAGGGTCTTCGTCCACGATATCTTCACATCGACGGTGCCTGGCGTGACCATCTCGTCTTCGCGCTCACCGCGGAGGAGGTCCCCGAGGGGCTGCTCGGGCGCTGGCAGCGGGAACGGACGAGGAACGCGCGGAACGCCGGTTCCGACGCCGGCAAGCCCGGACCTCCGCAATAAATGAAATAAGTGTTCGAAGAAAATGCCCCGGCGGCGATCGGTCGACGACCGGCTTGAACGAGTCGAGGCGTTCTCGGGACGTTCTCGGCACGTTAATTTCGCGCTCTCGGCGGCCCGCTGATCGGATCGGTCACAAAAAAAGCTCGAAATATCAGCCGGATCGTGCGACACACCGGCTCAATTGGCGGATGGCCTCACGCAAACCCCTCTACCGTGTGAGTCGTGAGCAGCAGCGGCCTCATCTACGCAGTCATCGTCGGGGCCTGGGCCGCCTACTTGGTGCCGATGTGGCTCCGTAGGCAGGACGAGCTGAACGAAGCCCGTCCGACGGAACGCTTCAGCACCGCCATCCGGCTGCTTTCCGGCCGGGCGGGGATGGAGCGCCGATACGCCAAGGACCTGCGGGCGCGCTCCACCGACGAGGGGGAGCCCAGCGCCGAACCGGACGGCGTCACCGACTCGGTGGACGTCCGGGCCTTCGCCATGCCCCCGCACCGGGAGCACACGAAGGCCCGATTGCCGGCGGAGCGAGGTGAGTCGGCGCAGCAGGGACACCAGCCCCAGCAGGGGAAACCGGCGGGGCAGGCGCCCGCGCCGGCACAGTCGAAGCCGTTGCCCCAGCAGGGCGGGGCGCCGCAGGCCAAGCACACGGGCGCGCCCGCCGCCAAGCAGGGGGCGGCTCACCCGTCGGCTCCCGCGCGCGCGAAGAGTGCGGACAAACAGCGTGCGGACACGCAGCGGCCGGACACGCAGCGGCCGGACAAGCCGCATGCGGACAAGCAGCATGCCGACAAGCAGACGGCGGGCGCACGCCGGGCCAACTCGGCGGAGGCCAAGGCGCGGGCCCAGCGCTCGAAGGTGCTCGCGCGCCGACGGCGTACGACGGTGCTGCTCTTCCTCGCCTTCTCGCTCGGCGCGATCGTCGCGGCGGTCGGCGGACTCGCCTTCCTGTGGGCGCCGGCCGTACCGGCGGTGCTGCTGAGCACGTACATCGCGCACCTGCGCCGCCAGGAGCTGAAGCGGTTCGCGTACACGATGGACCGGCGCCAGGCCGAGGTGGCGGCGCAGCGACTGCGGGAGCGGCAGCCCCAGCGGCGGCGCCCCGCACCGGACCCGGTGGACACCGACGAGCCGGAGGACGGACCCGAGAGCGAGGAGAGCCGGGCCGAGCTGACCGCCCTCGCGGCCGACCGCCGCGCACTCGTCGAGCAGACCGACCACGCCGAGTGGGTCGACCAGCAGCGGGAGCGCCAGCGGCGGCCCGGCCAGGGCGACAGCTGGGACCCCGTCCCCGTGCCGCTCCCGACCTACGTCACCGCGCCGGTCGCGCCCCGGGCCACCTCCGGCGTCGACCTCGGTGCCCCGGACGCGTGGAGTTCCGCGCGCTCCAGCGCGGCCGACCCGCACAGCTCCTCGGGCGCCCCGTCCCACTCCGCGCACGCCCCCGGGCGCGAGCCGGAGGGCGAGCGTGACGGTGAGGAGGGGGCGGAGGACGCCGGCGCGGGCGAGGCGGGTGACGCCCCCGACGGCGGCCGCTCCGACGCCCGCCGGGCCGCGTCCGCGCGCCGCTCCCGCGAGCGGGGGCGCACGCCGCTCTTCGACCAGTACGAGGACGGCGACCGCCCCCGAGCGGCCAACGAGTGATCACACGGCCCCGGATCTCCCACTCCGCTGACCAGCCAGGAGCCGGCCGCAGACCGCCCGGCGGGCTCTCGGATACGGATTTCCGAGCACCGCGATCGGGATGCTAGAGTTTCACTCGTTGCAAGGGCCTGTGGCGCAGTCTGGTAGCGCACCTCGTTCGCATCGAGGGGGTCTGGGGTTCAAATCCCCACAGGTCCACGCAGCTCAAAGCCCCGGTCGGGTTCTCCTGACCGGGGCTTTGACATGTTGTCAGGACGACGTTCCGTCAGCGCCGGAGTCATGGGCGGACAGGCCGGCGGGGGCGCTCGGCTCCGGTTCCGTGATCGCGTCGAAGTACGGCCAGCCGTCCACCTCGACCTCCTGCGCGGACGGGCGGAGGTCCAGGTTCGGGGCAGCGGCGTCCAGGAGGCGCCGGACCGTGCCGGGCTCGTGGAGGTTGAGGTAGGTGTGGTCCGGAAGGCGGACCAGGGCGCCGGAGTCGAAGTAGCAGTTCGAGACGGCGCGGTCCTCGGCGGGGCTGAAGAGCAGGACCAGGCGGCGGCGCCCGGGGCCCTGCGGGTAGAGGGACAGCTTGAGGTGGCAGTGGTCGTAGGCCACGCGGGACCTCTGGCGGACGGTCCAGTGCCAGGTGGTGTCGCCCACGACGAGACGGCGTAGACGCGTGTTCTTCTTCACCGGGCACACGGTAGGGGCCCGACACCCTGGAGGGCACCGGGATTTACGGGCCAGGGGTCAGGTGTGCAGCCGCTTCGCGAAGCACAGGCTCAGTTCGTGGAAGCGGTAGTAGCCGAACTTCGCGCAGGGCTCGTAGCCGCTGGAGGTGTAGAGGGAGACGGCCTCGGGCTGCTTGGTGCCGGTTTCCAGGACCATGCGGCTGCGGCCGGCGGCGCGGGCGTCGGACTCCAGCGCGGTGAGTATGCGGCGGGCCAGGCCCAGGCCGCGTGCCTCGGGGGTGACGTACATCCGCTTGATCTCGGCATCGCCGTCCAGGTTGCCCTCGTCGTTGGTGTCCTGGCTGCGCCAGCCGCCCGTGGCCAGGGGTCTGCCGTGCGGGTCGTAGGCGATCAGGTACAGGCCCCTCGGTGGCAGGAAGTGCGCCGGGTCCATGTGGGTGGCGTCGCCGTCGTCGCCGTAGCGGACGCTGTACTCGGCCTGGACCTCGTCGTTCAGCTTGACGGCGTCGGGGTGGTCGAAGGGCACGGGGCGGATAATCATGCCAAGCATCGTACATCTATGCATGAGTCTCCTTCGGAGCGTCCGGCACCGCGGGCGTCCGGCACCGCGGGCGTCCGGCACCGCGGGCGTCCGGGACCACGGGCGTCCGGGGTGATCTGTGCCGAATCCGGACCCCGTCCACGGTACGGGTATCGTGCCCGGGTGCTGACTGTGACCTCTGTGAATGTGAACGGGCTGCGGGCCGCCGCGAAGAAGGGCTTCGTCGAGTGGCTCGCCGGGACCTCGGCGGACGTGGTGTGCCTGCAGGAGGTGCGGGCCGAGCCCGGGCAACTCCCCGAAGGGGTACGGCAGCCCGAGGGGTGGCACGTCGTGCACGCCCCGGCCGCCGCCAAGGGGCGTGCGGGGGTCTCGCTCTACAGCCGTCGTGAGCCCGACCGGGTCCGGATCGGCTTCGGTTCGGCCGAGTTCGACGGCAGCGGGCGGTACGTCGAGGCCGACCTGCCCGGCGTCACCGTGGCCAGCCTCTACCTCCCCTCCGGCGAGGTCGGCACCGAGCGGCAGGACGAGAAGGTGCGGTTCATGGGGGAGTTCCTCCCCTATCTGAAGGAACTCCGGGAGCGGGCCGCCGCCGACGGACGCGAGGTCGTGGTCTGCGGCGACTGGAACATCGCCCACCGACAGGCCGACCTCAAGAACTGGCGGGCCAACCAGAAGAACTCCGGGTTCCTGCCGGAGGAGCGGGCCTGGCTCGGGCAGGTCCTCGACGCGGGGGACGGGGGGTACGTCGATGTCGTGCGTGACCTGCACCCCGATGTCGAGGGGCCGTACACCTGGTGGTCGTACCGGGGGCGGGCCTTCGACAATGATTCGGGATGGCGCATCGACTATCAGATGTCCACGGCCGGGCTCGCCGCCAAGGCGGTCAAGGGGTTCGTGGAGCGGGCCGCGACGCACGCGGAGCGGTGGTCGGACCACGCGCCGGTGACGGTCGTCTACGACCTCTGAGGAGGCCCCTGCGAGCGACCCGGGTCCCGCGTTCCTGACGCTCCGCGCCGAGCGGCATCGGTTGTTCGATCGCTGTGCGGACATACTCCCTACCGGCGGACGGTGCCTACCGGTCGGAGGGGGAGTCGTGCGGGGGCAGGGGCAGGGGCGAGAACGAGGGCAGGGGCCGGACAGTCACAACGAACTCGGCGGCGTCGTGCACGGGCCCAGCGTGCAGGCCGCCGTCGTGTACGGCGGAGTGCAGGTCCGGACCGTCGCTCCGGCCACTCCGCGGCCGCCCGCGACGGTGCCGTGGCAGCTTCCTCCTCCGGTGCCACTCACCGCCCGCACGGCCGAGATCGAGCGCCTGGAACACCACCGCGCCTCGGCTTCCCGCCGAGGGCATCCCGTCCTCGCCGCCGTGAGCGGCCTCGGAGGGGTGGGAAAGACCGCCCTCGCCCTGTCCTGGCTGCACGGACTGCGGGCGGACTTCCCCGATGGCCAGCTGTACGTGGACCTGGGCGCCCAGTCGCCGGCGGGGCCGGCCGACCCCGCCGAGGTGCTGAGCGGATTTCTGCGTGGGCTGGGAGTGCCCCCGCGGCAGGTGCCCCACGGCCTTGAGGAACGGGCCGCGCTGTACCGGTCGTTGACGGCCGAGCGCGCGCTCGTGGTCCTGCTCGACGACGCGGACACGGCCGCCCAGGTACGGCCGCTGCTGCCGGGCGGACAGACCCTCACCCTGGTGACCGGTCGGCGGCGGATGTCGGGTCTGGCGCTCGAAGGGTGCCACCAGCTGCAGTTGGAACCCCTGGCTCCGCAAGCCGCGGTGGAACTGCTCGCGGCGACCCTCGCCGACGACCGCGTGGCCACCCAGTCCGACGACGCCCGGGCCCTGGTGGCTCTGTGCGCCGGGCTGCCGCTCGCCGTGCGCGTCGCGGGCGCACGGCTCGCCGCACGGCCGGGGCGGCGGATCGGCGCGATGGTGCGAGCCCTCGCCGCCGAGCAGGGGAGGCTGGACGGGCTCGCGATCGAGGGCGACAGGGGCGTGCGGGCCGCGCTGGACCTGTCGTACCGAGGACTGCCCGAGACGGCGGCCCGGCTCTACCGACTGCTCGGCGTGCACCCCGGCAGGGAGTTCGAGAACACCGTCGCGGCGGCGGTCCTGGCCCGCGTGCCCACCGCCGACGGGCCGGAGCCCGACCACGCCTCCGGGCCGCCCGGCGGTGGCACCGCCGCCCGTCACTCCGGCGCGGAGCACGCGCTGGAGAACCTGTACGACGCCCATCTGCTGATCGACGCCGGAGAGGACCGCTACCGCTTCCACGACCTCGTCCGGCTGCACGCGGTGGAGAAGGCCGCGCAGGACGAGTCCGAGGCGGAACGGTCGGCCGCGTTCCGCCGGGTCGCTGACCACTGTCTGGCCACCGCGACTCGGGCGGAGAGGGCCATCGAGCCGTACCACCCACTGCGTGCGCGTTCCTACGGCCCCGGGCCGGTGGTCGAGGGGGCCCCGGGCCCCGGACCACGGGCCGCACTGGACTGGCTGGAGCGTGAACTGCCCCAGCTCATGGCCGTGCTCCGGCGCGCCAGGGCGGCGGGCGCGCCGGAGACCTGCTGGCAGCTCGCCGATGCCCTGGGGCCCCTCTTCATCCGGCGCAAGCACTACGACGAGTGGCTCGCCGCGTACGAGGAGGGGCTGGCGGCGGCCCGCGAGGTGGGCGACACCGAGGCCGTGTGCCGGATGCTCACCTCCGGGGGCCAGGGCGAACTCGGGCGCGGCGGGCACGGGCGGGCGCTGGAGATGTTCGAGGAGGCGTCCCGGCTGTTCGTCTCCCTGGGGGACCCGCTCGGCCACGCCCGCACGCTCAACTATGCGGGTCTGGCCCACCAGCGCCTGGGGCAACTGGACGAAGCGGCCGCCCTGTTCGCCCGTGCTGCCGTCGAACTCCCCCGACACGGGGACGAACGCGCGGGCGGACTCGCCCGGCTCAACGCGGCCGACGTCGACCTCGCCCTCGGCCGTCCGCGGCAGGCCGCCGAAGGGGCTGCCGCGGCACGGGCCGTGCTGCTGGACGCGGACGACCTCTACAACGCCGCCCGCGCCGCCACATTGCTCGGCCGGTCCGCCCTATCACGAGGCGAACATGACGAGGCGGAACGACTGCTCTCCGGAGCACTCGCCGATCTCGGCGCCGTGGGAGCGGATTCCGAGACGGCCCGGGCGCTGCACGCGCTGGGCGCGGTGGCCGAGGGCCGGGGGCAGCGTGCTCTCGCCCGGGACCGCTACGAGCGGGCGCTCGCGCTGGCCGTCGCGGCGAACCAGCCGGGACAGGCCGACGAACTGCGCGAGCGACTGCGACTTGTGGCCGGGCCTGAGGCCTGAGGCCGGGGGCCGGAAGCCTGAGGCCGGGGTGGTGCCGGATGACAGGGTGTGGGGCGGGCGGTCGCACGTACAACCGCTCGTCGACGACCGTGGCGACGCCGCCCGGTCCGGCACGTACGACACGTACCCGACCGTGGCGACCCCGCTCGGTGCGGCACACGTACGACACGTATGACTTGTACGACACGTACGTCCCGGCCGGCCCGAGGGCGCGCACGGCCCCCGCACCGGCTCCCCAGTCGTATGCGCGACCCGGCTTCACGCCCCGGTGCCCTCGGGCGCCCCGTACCGCACCAGGACCGGCGGCGCCGCCGCCTCCGGGGCGAGGCGGGCGACCGGAGCGCGCAGGCGCAGCTTCCGATAGAGGAGGGCGCGCATCCGCCGGGCGAACCGGCCCGGTTCGGAACTGATCCGGGCCGCGACGCGCGCGTACCGGTCCGGGCGGTAGGCGACGGAGCTCTGCCGCAGCTGGCGGAGCAGCGGCCGGTCCGTGTCGATCCACGGCGCCAGCGAGCGCAGCTCGGCCATCGGCGACGAGGGATCGAGGTCCGTGTCCGGAGAGCCGGACGTCAGCAGCCGGGCGCCCGTCATCGTCCCGTACAGCGACACGGAGCCGTGGTCTCCCACGATGTAGTCGGCCGCGACCACCGCACCGCTCCATTCCGCGTGCTGGCTGACCAGCCCGATGCCGCAGCGGCTCAGCCCGGCGAAGGCGCTGCGGATGTGCCATTCGCTGTGGGCGTTCCAGACGTTGGAGTGGAGCATGACCACGACCCGGAACTCCTCCCGGGGCAGCTGGGCGGTCAGCTGTTCGAGGAGGCCCCAGTGGCGTCCGAGCAGGGAGTCGGGGCCCCAGGTCGAGCAGACGAGGACGAGCTCCTGCCAGGGCGCCGCGCCGAGCGCACGCCGGTACAGGTCCCGTGCGGGCAGGCTCGCGGCGACGCGGTCGTAGCAGGGGTCCCCGACCACCTCGACCACCGGCAGTGCCTCGGGGCACTCCCGGCCGAGACGGGTCCGGTCGTCCTCGTGGGCCAGAACGATCGCGGCGGGCACCACCACCCCGTCGCGGATCAGCCACTGCCGGCCCAGTCCGTACACCTCGCGCACGGCGGGCAGCCGGACGCGGCGGTCCTGGGGCAGGGAGACCCGTCTGTTGTAGGAGGCGCCGTGCGGGAGCACGATCACCGGGACGTTCAGTTCGTGCAGACTTCCGTAGCTCGCGGCCAGCGCGAGGTCGAAGCGTGTGTGCACCGCCTGGCCCCAGGGCACGACGAGCGCCCGGGTGTCGTCCAGGAACTCGTCCACGCCGTGGTTGAAGACGTCACCGGCCACCGTGAACATGACCTGCACCCGCGGATCCCCCTCCAGCAGCCGGACCGCGTCGAGCAGCCGGCGGGCGGAGGTCACGGTGTGCACCACCGCGAGCACACGCTTGCGGATGCGGAAGGTCGCCCAGCGCTCGACATCCAGACGCAAGGGCACGGCAGGGCGCCGGTCGGCGTCCGGCATCAGCAGACTCATCTGAACTCCCCCGTGGATCAACCGAGTTGAGGTGTGGCCGCCTCCGGTTGGTGCGCGGCCACAGACCTGGGTATCCCCGGGAGGCTGGACGGCGGGCTTGCAGAAAACTTGCACCTTGCCCCGCGGATTTCCCCACCCCGCCCTGTGCGCCCCTTCGCGCGACTGTGCGCCCTTCCTTGCACCTCTGTTCCTTCCGGCGGGGTGGCGACAGTGAGACACGAGGTGGACAGATGTGCGATCCACCGGCCGCCCGTGCGGAGACCGCCGGCGCGAGGAAAGCACGACCGCCAAGGACGCCTGGACGAAGCGAACCACCTGGGGGAAGTGGTGCACCTTCTTGCGCTCGGGCCGCTCGAACTGTGGCACGAGGGACGGCAGTACCCGCTCGGATCCCTGAAGGAGCGCCGGGTGCTCGCGGTCCTGCTCTACGCCCAGGGTGATCCCGTCGCCGTCGATACGCTCGTCGAACGGGTCTGGGACGACGACGAGGTACCCGTGACCGCCGTGGAGACGCTGCACACCTACCTCTCCCGGCTGCGCAACCGGCTGCGGCGCGCCGTCGGTGACCGGGCACTGCTGGAGCGCCCGTCCCCGCGCCGCTACCGGCTGCGCGTCCAGCACGCGGACGACGTGGACTTCGTACGGCTGCAGCGGCTGCGCGGCGAGGCCCGCGCGGCGGCCGGGCGCGGTGACCGGGAGTACGCGGTCGGGCTGCTGCACGAAGCCGCCTCGCTGTGGCGGGGGGAGCCGTTCGCGGAGTTCACCGGCGACTGGGCCGCGTCCGCCCGCGCGCGGCTGACCGAGGACCACCGCCGGGTCCGGGAGGAGCGCATCCGACTGGAACTGGAGCTGGGCCGCCACGCCGATCTCCTGGGCGAACTCCACGAGCTGGTCTCCCTCGACCCGCTGGCCCAACAGGCCGTCACCGCCCTGATGCTGGCCCTGTACCGGTCCGGCCGGGACGGCGAGGCCCTGGCGCTGTACCGCACGACACGCACCCGGCTGAACGAGGAACTCGGCATCGACCCCGGCACGGAGCTGCGGGAACTGCAGCTCCGCATCCTCGGACAGGACCCCACCCTGCGGGAACTGCCCCCCGCGGCCGACGGACTCGGGGCCGGCCGGGGCGGTGCCCCGGGGGCGACGGACCCGGCGGCCAGGCATCCGGGAAGCAGCCTGCCGCGTGACACCAGGGACTTCACCGGCCGCGCGAGCGAGATCGACATGCTGCTCGCCGACCGGGGACCCGGCGACAGTGGCACCGCTCTGCCGGTCACCGTGGTGCACGGCATGCCCGGTGTCGGCAAGTCCGCGCTGATCGTGCACGCCGCGCACCGGATGCGGGGACGCTACCCGGACGGTCAGTTCTATGTGGACCTGCGTGCCTACAGCGACCAGCCGCCCTGCGATCCCGCGGACGCGCTGGCGTTCCTGCTGCACACCGTCGGGGTCCCCGATCCGCTGCCGGTCACCCTGGACGAGCGGACCGCGCGCTGGCGCGAGTGGACGGCCCGGCACCGGGTGCTGGTGGTACTCGACAACGTCCGGGACGCCGAGCAGATCCGCCCGTTGCTGCCCGGCTCCCCGGACTGCCACGCGATCGTGGCCAGCCGCAACCGGCTCACCGAACTGGACGGCGCCACCTCGCTGTCGCTGGACGTGCTCCCGGTGTCCGAGGCCGCCGCGCTCTTCGCCCGGATCGCGGGGGCGGCCCGCGTCTGCGACACCGCCGCCCTGCGTCGCGTCGTGGAACTGTGCGGCCGGCACCCGCTCACCCTGCAACTGCACGCGAGCCGGTTCCGGCACCGGGACACCTGGGATCTGGAGTACGTCGCGGACCGGCTGGACGGCGCCACCGACCGGCTGGAGGAGTTCGACGAGCGGGTCGCCGCCGCCCTGGAGATGTCCTGCGCCGACCTGGACGCCTCGGCGCGCAGACTCTTCCGCGTGCTGGCCGTGCACCCGGGCCCCGACATCACCCTGGAGGCGGCGATGGCGCTCTCCGGCGATGTCGAACCGGGTGCGGTGCGCCGTGCCGCCGAATCGCTGCTGGACCGTCACCTGCTGGACGAGCCGGTCCGGGACCGCTATCAACTGCACGATCTGGCACGCGCGTTCGGCGGCCGTCTCGGCCGCCGGGAGGATCCGCCGGCCGAGCGCCGTGCGGCCCTGCGGCGGCTGATGTCGTACTACCTCACGGCTGCCGACCGGGCGGACCGGCTCGCCCATCCGCGTCGCCGCAGACGCGATGTCCCGCCGGAACTGGTCGCGCCGATCGGCCCCGGCTTCACGACGGCCCCGCACGCCGAGTCCGCCGCCGACGAGGCGTCGGTGTGGCTGACGGTCGAGCGGGGCAACCTGCTGGCCGTGGCGCGCACGGCCGCGACGGAGTTCCCCGAGTTCGCCGCCCTGTTCCCGCACGTCCTGGCCCACTCCCTGCAGCGCTGGGGGACGCACGACATCACCGCCGAACTGCAGGCCGCCGCCCTGACCGCGCTGCGCGCGGGCGAGGACCGGTCGGCGCTGGCGCGGACGCTGGTGGAGCGGGCGAGCGTGCTGGCCCGGGAGAACCACGGCGCGGCTCTCGCCGCCGCGGCCGAGGCGCTGACCCTGTTCGACGAGCTCGGCGACACCCGGGGGCGGGCCGACGCGTCGCTGGAGATCGGCCGTGCCCATCTGGGGGCGGGGCGCGGCGAGGCGTGCCTGCGGGAACTGGACCGGTGCCTGGTGCTCTACCGCGCTGTCGGCGACCGGCACGGAATCGCCGCGACCCTCAACGTGCAGGGCACGGCCCGGGTGCACAGGGCGGAGTACGCCGAGGCCACGCACTGCTTCCGGACGATGCTGGGTATCAACCGGGAGCTGCGCGACCGTCACGGTGAGGCCGTCGCATGGAACAACCTCGGCGACATCCGGCTCGCTCTGGGACTCCACGATGAGGCCCGCTACCACTACGAGCACGCCCTGGCCCTGATGCGCGAGATCGGCGGGAAGAAGGAGCTCGCGATCCTCGACACCAATCTCGGTGCCGTGTACGCCGCGACCGGTCAGTCGCAGTGGGCGCTCTCCTGTTTCCGCCGGGCTCTGGCGAGCCATCGGGCGGGCGGGGACGCCATCGGTGAGGTCAACACCCTGATCTCCCTGGGCGAGACGTGCGCGGGTGCCGGGCGCACGGCGGAAGCCCTGACGCACTTCGGTGCGGCGGAGGAGGTCGCCCGCCGTATTGACAATGCGTACGAGCGGCAGAGGGCTCTCCTCGGAATTGCCGACACGCATTACCGGGAGAGGCGGTGGGGAATCTCGCTGGAGACCTACCGGAACGCGCTGTCCATTGCGCACGAGCACGGGTATTCACTGTGCTCGGCGCGCGCACTGGCCGGTATTTCCCGGGTGGGCCTGCGCATGCACGACATTCGGTCCGCCCGAGCCCACGCGGAACGCGCGCTGGCGGTGTACCGGAGGCTCGGGGCGGACGGGGAGGCGGCTGAACTGCACCGCCTGTTCGACGACTGGGGTGCTACCGGCTCCTGAGGGCCGGTGGGCCTACCAAATGCACTCGGCGTGCGCCGAGGTCATGTTCATGACGAGAATAGCGGCGGTGGCGAAACAAACGGCGAGCGTGCGCACTTCTCTCCCGGTCGAAAAAGTATCAGAAAGTGGAACGTCAGATCGACGTTTGAGCTTACGTTAGCTCACCTGGCGATCAGTCGAATCGATTCTGCTCACTCGTTCGAGTGAATGTGACGCCTGCCGGGACTATTCGCCCCTTATTTATTTGTCGACTTCCTCAGTCGCCTGTCCAATGCCAGCGACAGCTCCGCCTCCGTCACGCTCTTCGCCAACGGGCGGAGGCGGTGGAGGTCTTCGGGGGTGCGGCCGGGCTGGGTGAGGATGAGGTCGGTGAAGAGGGTGGCGAGGGCCTCGGCGTGTTCGCGTACGCGGCGGCCGACGGCGAGGACGTCGGCGAGGGGGACGCCCTCGCGGACCAGGGCCGCCGAGACGTCCAGGAGGCGGCGGCTGATGTGCACGATCTCGCCGCCGTCGGTGGCGAGGTAGCCGAGGTCCAGGGCGGCGGCCAGGTTCTCCGGGGTCGACTGGTCGCCGAAGTGGTCGGCCAGTTCCTCGGGGGAGAGGCGGACCGGGACCTCGTCGGTGGGGTCCCCGAGGCCCAGCAGGTCGCCCACGTCGCGGCCCTGGTCGAAGGCCTCGGCCAGCTCGGCTATCCCGCTGAGCGTGTGGCCGCGCTCCAACAGCGCCGAGATCGTGCGCAGCCGGGCCAGGTGGGTGTCGTCGTACCAGGCGATACGGCCCTCGCGGCGGGGTGGCGGGATCAGCTTGCGCTCCCGGTAGAAGCGCAGGGTGCGTACGGTGATGCCGGCCTCCTCGGCCAGCTCCTCCATGCGGTACTCGTGTCGCTCGCCGTCTTCTGCCACGCGCGCAGCCTATGTCGTACCGCTGGTAACCCCAGAGTGCCGAACCCCTACCCATCGGTACGGTCCTGCCCTACGCTCCCACTGCGCCAGTGATTACTGGCGCGGATATGAGGTGCGAACGCGGTGTGCGCACGCGATGAGGCGTGGAGGTACCGGATGGCCGAGCAGGGTCAGGGCGGGCGGGAGCGGGTGCCGCATGTGCGGGTGGCGGTGGTCGGGTCCGGGTTCGGCGGGCTCGGCGCGGCCGTGCGGCTGCGGCGCGAGGGGATCACCGACTTCGTCGTCCTGGAGCGGGCCGGTGCCGTCGGCGGCACCTGGCGCGACAACGACTACCCCGGGTGCGCCTGTGACGTGCCGTCCCATCTGTACTCGTTCTCCTTCGCGACCGACTACGCGTGGCCGCGCGCCTTCTCCGGGCAGGAGCACATCCGGGCCTATCTGGAGCATGTGACGGACGTCTTCGGGCTGCGGCCGCACATCCGCTTCGACTCCGAGGTGCTGAGGATGGCCTGGGACGGGGAGCGGCTGCGCTGGGACATCGAGACCAGCGGCGGGCGGCTCTCCGCCGACATGGTCGTCTCCGCGACCGGCCCGCTCTCCGATCCGCGGATCCCCACCGAGGCCGAGCTGCCGGGGCTCGGCTCCTTCCCCGGCAAGGTCTTCCACTCCGCCCGCTGGGACCACGGCTACGACCTGCGCGGCAAGCGGGTCGCGATGATCGGCACGGGGGCCTCGGCGGCCCAGATCGTGCCGGCGATCGCGCCCGAGGTCGGCCGGCTGACCCTCTTCCAGCGGACCCCGCCCTGGGTGCTGCCGCGGGTCGACCGGGGCATCGGCGGCGTCGAGCGGTGGCTGCACCGGCAGTTGCCCTTCACCGCGCAGGCCCGGCGCGGACTGCTGTGGGGCATGCGGGAGTTGCAGGTGCAGGCCTTCACCAAGCGGCCCAAGGTGCTGGGCGTGGTGGAGCGGGTGGCGAAGCGGAACCTGGCCCGGACCGTCAAGGACCCGGACCTGCGCGCCCGGCTCACTCCCGACTACCGCATCGGCTGCAAGCGCATCCTGCTGTCCAACACCTACTATCCGGCGCTGACCCGGCCGAACGTCGACGTCATCGCGTCCGGGCTGGCCAAGGTCGACGGCTCCACGCTGGTCGCCGCCGACGGGTCCGCCGCCGAGGTCGACGCGATCGTCTTCGGCACCGGGTTCCATGTCACCGACATGCCCATCGCCGACCGGGTCGTGGGCGCGGACGGCCGGACCCTCGCCGAGGCGTGGGCGGACGGCGGGATGCGGGCACTGCGCGGGGCGTCGGCCACCGGGTTCCCGAACTGGATGACGATCATCGGGCCCAACACGGGCCTGGGGAACTCCAGCATGATCCTGATGATCGAGTCGCAGCTGAACTACATGGCGGACTTCGTACGGCAGTTGGACGTGCTGGGCGGCCGGGTCGCCCTGGACGCCCGGCCCGCGGCCGTGGACGCCTGGAACGAGCGGGTCCAGAAGCGCATGGAGCGCACGGTCTGGAACACCGGCGGCTGCACCAGCTGGTATCTCGACGCCAGCGGTCGCAACACGACCGTCTGGCCGGGGACGACGTCCGAGTTCCGGGGCGCGACCCGGCGGGTCGATCTGAGCGAGTACACGGTGCTGCGGGCGGCCCGGCCGGGTACGGAGAACGAGGAGACGCCCGGGACGGGCGACCTGGCGAAGGTGGAGGCCGGAGCGTGACCCGACTGACCCATGTGAAGCACGGGCCCTACGCGCCGCCCGTCGCCGTAAGGGAGTTGGCGGCCGAGTCCGCCGACGGGGCGCGGCTGCACGTCGAGGTGCACGGCCCGCAGGACGCGCCGGCGGTGGTGCTCGTGCACGGCTGGACGTGTTCGACGGCGTACTGGGCGGCGCAGGTGCGGGACCTCGCCGTCGACCACCGGGTCATCGTCTACGACCAGCGCGGTCACGGCCGCAGCCCCGCCTCCGCCGTGTGCACCGCCGACGCCCTCGCCGACGACCTGGAGGCGGTGCTCGCCGCGACACTCGCGCCGGGCGAGAAGGCGGTGCTGGCCGGGCACTCCATGGGCGGCATGACGCTGATGGCGGCCGCCGGACGGCCCGGCCTGCGGGAGCACGCGGCGGCGGTCCTGCTGTGCAGCACGGGCAGTTCGAAGCTGGCCGTCGAGTCGCTGGTCGTGCCGATGCGGCCCGGACGCGTACGCACCTGGCTCACGGAGAGGGTCCTCGGCGCGCGGGCGCCGCTCGGGCCGGTCACGCCGGTCGCCCGGCGCATCCTCAAGTACGCGACCATGGGCCCCGGCGCGTCGCCGGTGATGGTCGAGGCGTGCGCGCGGATCGTGCACGCGTGCCCGGCCCGGGTGCGGCACGCCTGGTCGCACGTCCTCGCCTCGCTCGATCTCGACCACCGAATACGGGAGTTGACGGTGCCGACGGCCGTCGTCGTGGGTACGGCGGACCGGATGACGCCGCCCGTGCACGCGCGGGCGCTGGCCGCAGCGCTGCCCGACTGCGTGGGCGTGAGCGAGCTGACCGGGGTCGGACACATGGCGCCGGTGGAGGCGCCGGAAGCGGTCAGCGCCCGGATACGCGGACTGGCCGCGCTGTATGTACGTGCCGGGCAGGACGAGTTGGAGGAGGCGGGCGCATGAGCGACGGCAGCAGGCTGGAGGGGCGGGTCGCGGTCGTCACCGGGGCCGCGCGGGGCGTCGGGGAACTCCTCGCGCGCAAACTCTCGGTGCGGGGGGTGAAGGTCGCGCTCGTCGGCCTCGAACCGGACGAACTGAAGCGGGTGTCGGAGCGGCTCTACGGGGACAGCGCCCACTGGCACGCCGACGTCACCGACCACGAGGCCATGGCCCGGGTCGCCGAGGAGGTCAAGGAGCGGTTCGGGCGGGTCGACATCGTCGTAGCCAACGCGGGCGTCGCCAACAGCGGGCCCTTCGTCGACTCCGACCCGGAGTCCTGGCGGCGGGTCATCGAGGTCAACCTCGTCGGATCGGCCGTCACCGGGCGGGCGTTCCTGCCGGCGCTGATCGAGAGCCGGGGCTATCTGCTGCAGATCGCCTCCCTCGCCGCGATCACCCCGGCGCCGATGATGACGGCGTACTGCGCGTCCAAGTCGGGCGTCGAGGCGTACGCGCACTGTCTGCGGGCCGAGGTCGCGCATCAGGGCGTGGGTGTCGGGGTCGGGTATCTGTCCTGGACGGACACGGACATGGTGCGGGGCGCCGACAAGGACGAGGCGTTGCGGGAGTTGCGGGAGCGGCTGCCGTGGCCGGCCGGGAAGACATATCCGCTGGGGCCGGCGGTGGACCGGCTGGTCGCCGGGATCGAGCGGCGGTCGAGTCATGTGTACGGGCAGTGGTGGCTGCGGGGGATGCAGGGCGTACGCGGGTATCTCCCGGGGCTCATCGGGACGTTCGCGCCGCGCGAGGTGCGGCGGATGGAGCCTCGGCTCCGGGGGGTCGCCAAGGGGCTGGTGGGGGCCGGTGGGGCCGCGGACGAGCGGACGCGGGGGGTCGGGGCGCCGGACGCCTGATGACCGAGCGTGACTGATCGACATGCGGGGCGTGTTCGTGCGTGTTTGTCTGGTCGAGGCCCGATCCCCTCACCCACAACGGGAGTGAATCCACATGGGCATGAAGGACCAGTTCCAGGACAAGGCTGAGCAGCTGAAGCGGAAGGCCGGACAGTCGCCGGAGGAGCGGCAGCGGGCTCAGCGGCCTGGTGAACGTGAGCGCGAGCAGCACGGGCACGAGCCCGGTCGTGAGCACGGCCGGCCGCAGCGCGAGCGTCAGCCGCAGCGTGAGCACGGTCAGCCGCAGCGTGGTGCGCAGCGGCGGGACGAGGAGTCCGAGCGGCTGATGCGGGACGACGAGGACCGGTTCCGGCAGGACGTGTAGTCGTCCGGACCTGGCTTCGGCGACGCCGAACGTGGGGCGCCCTCCTTCCGGGAGGGCGCCCTGCGTCGTTGTCCGCCCGCAAGAAGAACCGTCAAGGAGAGCCGTAGGAGTGCGAGAACCCCCTCAGGGGCGGGGGCGGTTCGGCAGCTTCGGGCGGGACCGGTTCGGGGTGTTCGCGTAGTCCGGGGGGTCCGCCGGGGGGTGGGTCTTGAGGAGGTCCAGGGCCAGGGTCACCGCCGCCTCCAGCTGGGTGTTGCGGCCCTCGGCCCAGTCGAGGGGGGTGCGCAGGGTCTCCAGGTCCGGGGTGACGCCTCGGTTCTCGATGGTCCAGCCGTACGCGTCGAACCAGGCGGCGTTCATGGGGACGGTGATGACCGTGCCGTCGCCGAGCTGGTGGCGGCCGGTCATGCCGACGACGCCGCCCCAGGTGCGCAGGCCGACGACGGGGCCGAGCGCGAGGAGTTTGAAGGCGGCGGTGATCATGTCGCCGTCGGACGAGGTCGCTTCGTCGGCCAGGGCCACCACCGGGCCGCGCGGGGCGCTCGACGCGTACGACACCGGCTGGGCGCCCCGGGTCAGGTCCCAGCCGAGGATCGTGCGGCTCAGCTTCTCCACCACCAGCTCGCTGATGTGGCCGCCCGCGTTGCCCCGCACGTCGACGATCAGGGCGGGCCGGGAGACCTCCATGCGCAGGTCGCGGTTGAACTGGGCCCAGCCGGAGCCGCCCATGTCCGGGATGTGCAGATAGCCGCAGTGGCCGCCGCTCAACTCCCGGACCACCTCGCGGCGTTTGGCCACCCAGTCCTGGTAGCGCAGGGGGCGTTCGTCGAGCAGCGGGACCACGGCCACGCGGCGGGAGCGGCCCTCGCCCTCGGCCGGGGAGAAGGTCAGTTCGACGGTCGTGCCGCCCGCGCCCGCCAGCAGGGGATACGGGCCGGTCGTCGGGTCGACCGGGCGGCCGTCGACGTGCGTCAGCGCGGCGCCCTCCCTGATGCCGGTGCCGGCCAGCGGGGAGCGGGCCTTGGAGTCGGAGGAGTCGCCGGGCAGGATGCGGCGGACCGTCCAGTCGCCGTCCCGGCGGACGAGGTTGGCGCCGAGGAGCCCCTGGCGGCGCTGGTAGTGGGGCGGGCCCTCGTTGCGGCGGGCGGCGGTGACGTAGGCGTGTGAGGTGCCGAGTTCGCCGAGCACCTCCCGCAGCAGGTCCGCGAACTCGTCGGGGGAGGCGACCCGTTCGACCAGCGGGCGGTACTGGTCGAGGATCGCGTCCCAGTCGATGCCGCTCATGTCCGGGTCCCAGAAGTGGGCGCGGATCAGGCGGCCGGCCTCCGCGTACGACTGGCGCCACTCGGCGGCCGGGTCGACCTCGTGCAGGACGCGCCGGAGGTCGATCCAGACGGTCGAGTCGCCGTCGCCGGACTCGGTGGAGGGGACGGCGCGCAGGTCGCCCTCGTCCACCACGACCAGCCGTGAGCCGTCGCCGCTGACCGCGAACCAGTCCAGGTGCTCCACCAGTTCGGACCTCTTCGCCCTGCTGATGTCGAAGTGTTCGAGGGTCGGGCGGCCGGTCATGTCGTCGGGGTCGGCGAAGGTCTCGCCCAGGGCGCCCGAGATGGGCCAGCGCAGCCAGACGAGGCCGCCGCCGGAGACCGGGCACAGCGCCGAGTACTTGGAGGCGGTGACGGGGAAGGGGGTGACGCGGTTCTCCAGGCCCTCGGTCTCGACGGTGACCGTCCCGTCGGTGTCCTCGTCCTCGGTCGGGTCCATGCCCCCGGCGACCGGGCGGCCGTCGGGGTTCAGGGCGAAGGGGGAGGGCGTGGCGGAGGAGAGCGGGACCAGGTACGGGCGGCAGCCGAGCGGGAAGGACAGGTCGCCGGTGTGCACGTCGTACACCGGGTCGAAGCCGCGCCAGGACAGGAAGGCGAGGTAGCGGCCGTCCCGCGTGAAGACCGGGTTCTCGTCCTCGAAGCGGCCGCTCGTCACGTCGACGATGAGCCGGTCCTTGATCCGGGCCATCTTGATCTGGCGCAGGGTGCGGCCGATGCCCGGGTGGGACCAGGTCAGCCAGGCGCCGTCGGGGGAGAAGGCGAGGTCGCGGACGGGGCCGTTCAGGGAGGCGATGAGTTCGGTGACCTCGCCGTCCGACTCCTCCGTCCCCGCGGCGGCAGCCGCTCTGTCAGGCACGGTCAGGAGGAGGACGCGGCCGTCGTGCGCGGCGACGGCGAGACGTTCGCCGCGCGGGTCCGCCACCAGTTCCAGGACGCGGCCGAGGCCCCCGGAGGCGAGGCGGCGCGGTGCACGGTCGCCGGTGGCCCGGGGGAGGTGGGCGATCTCGATCGCGTCCTCGCCGTCCGCGTCGGTCACGTACGCCACCTGCCCGCCGGAGCCGAGCATCTCGGGCAGCCGGACGCGTACGCCGGGGGTGTCGGCGATGGTCCGGGCGGGGCCGTCGCGGTGGGTCAGCCAGTAGAGGCTGCCGCGTACGACGACCGCGCTCGCCCGGCCCGTCTCGTCGACCGAGAGGCCGTCGACGTGCTGGGCGGCCGGCACCTGGTACCGCCGCCGCCCGGTGCGAGCGCCGCCGAGCGTCACGTCCAGGCGGCGGGGGGTGGCGTCGGCGGCGAGGTCGTCGACGATCCACAGGTCGCCGGCGCACTGGTACGCCACCCGGGTGCCGTCGCTCGCCGCGTGCCGGGCGTAGAAGGCGTCGTGGTCGGTGTGCCGGCGCAGGTCGGAGCCGTCGTACGCGCAGGAGTAGAGGTTGCCGACGCCCTCGTGATCGGAGAGGAAGGCGATCCGGCCGCCGACGAACATGGGGGAGTGCAGATGCCCGTCGAGGTCGGCCAGCAGCCGTTCGCCGTGCAGCCAGAGGCGGCCCGTGGCCCCGCCCCGGTAGCGCTTCCAGGAAGCCGGTTCGTGCGGGGGCGTTCCGGTGAGCAGCAGCGTGCGGCGCTCGCCGTCGATCTCGGCGGACTGGATGTCGGAGACCGGGCCCCAGGGGAGTTTGCGGCCGGGGTCGCCGTCGGTGCGGACCTTGTAGGCCCAGGTGAAGTACGAGAAGGGCTCGCCGTGGGAGGCGACGGCCAGGATGTCCGACCGGCCCTTCGTGCCGGCGGTCTGGGGCGTCCAGCCGCGGACCTCGGTGTCGGGGCTGCCCCAGTGGGTGAGCCGGCGTGCGGGGGCCCCGCCGTCCACCGGGGTCAGATGGATCTCCGGGGTGATGCTCCGCCAGCTCGTGTACGCGATGTACCGGCCGTCGGGCGAGAAACGCGGGCAGGCGACCTTCGTACGGTCGACGGTGAGCCGCCAGGCGCGGTCCGAGCCGTCGAGGGGGGCCAGCCACAGGTCGTCCTCGGCCACGAAGCAGAGGTGGTCGCCGCTGAGGTGGGGGAAGCGGAGGTAGCCGGGGTCCGTGGCCGTCGCTCGACCATAACCGGCCGCCTGCTCGCGGCCGGCCCTCTGCTCGCGGCTTGCCTCTTGCTCGCGGCTTGCCCCTTGCTCCGGGTGCGTCCCTTGCTCCTGGCCCGTCCCTTGTCCCGGGCTCGTCCCGTGTCTCGGGTCCGTCGTTCGCTCCGGGCTCGTCCCTTGTCCCGGGCTCGTCCCGTGTCTCGGGTCCGTCGTTCGCTCCGGGCTCGTCTCCTGCTTCCGGCCCGTCGCTTGCTCCGGGTGCGTCCCTTGTTCCGGGTGCGTCCCTTGTTCCGGGCTCGTCCCCTGTTCCGGGCCCGGCCCCCGCTCCCGGCTCATCCCTCGCTCATGGGTGTCGCTCACCTACCCATGCTTTTCCGCCCGGGAGGCACCGGCAACTTCACCGCCGTGACCCAGGACACGTACGAAACGGTTTCGTTTTCTTAGTGGGCCGGGGTATCTTCTTAAGCGTACGAAACCGTTTCGTTCGGGAACGGGGTCGTCGGCCCGTGCCCCAGCGGTGCGGCCGGTAGCCTTGTCGTCCCGAACGCGAAGCCGGAGCAAGGGGAGTGCGATGACTGAGACCGCGACGGTGCGCCGCAGTCGGATCACGCCCGAGCGCGAGGCCGAGCTGTACGCGGCCGTCCTCGACCTGCTCCGGGAGGTCGGCTACGACGCTCTCACCATGGACGCCGTGGCCGCCCGCACCCGGTCCAGCAAGGCCACCCTCTACCGCCAGTGGGGCGGCAAGGCCGAGCTGGTGGCGAAGGCGATGCGGGCCAACAAGCCCGGCCCCGACATCGACTCCGTCGACACCGGGTCCCTGCGGGGCGACATGCACGCGATGATCGGGACCCAGGACGACTGCACCATGGAACAGAACTCCGCGCTCATGCGGGGCCTGGCCATGGCGATCCACGGAAATCCCGACCTTCTGAAGGCCTTCCGCGAGCTGATCATCGAGCCCGAGGTGGAGGAGACCCGCCGCATGCTGCAGCGTGCCGTCGACCGGGGTGAGGTCCGCGAGGACAACCCCGCCATCGACTACGTGCTGCACATGTTCATCGGGGCCTTCGTCGCGCGCGGCATGATCGAGGACCTGCCACCGACCCAGGGCTTCCTCGCTTCGTACATCGACGCCGTGGTCCTCCCCGCCCTCGGTGTGTCGACCACTCAGTAACCCGAAGTCGGCGAACACCCGTACCTGACGCCACCGCTCATGTCGTCGGGCTGATCACCCCTGCCCCTCTCGCCTTCCCCGCCTCCGGCACGGGCTGATCCGTCCTGCCCTCCTGCACGTCCACGACCTGAACGGGAGTACCGCCCCCGTGGCCACTTTCCTCTACAAACTCGGTCGACTCGCCTTCCGGCGACGACATTTCGTAGCCCTGATCTGGGTGGCACTGCTGACGCTCGCGGGCGTCGGCGCCGCCTCCGCGCCCGCCGCCGGATCCTCCTCCTTCTCCATCCCCGGCACCGAGGCCCAGAAGGCCTTCGACCTGCTGGAGCAGCGCTACCCCGGTATGAGCGCCGACGGTGCCACCGCCCGGGTCGTCTTCAAGGCGCCCGAGGGCGAGAAGATGACCGACGCCGCCAACAAGGCGGCCGTCGAGAAGACGGTCGGGGAACTGGCCGACGGCTCCGAAGTCGTCTCCGTCAGCGACCCGTTCACCACCCGCGCGGTCAGCCAGGACGGGACGGTCGCCTACGCCTCGGTGACGTACAAGGTCCCGGCCATGGAGCTGAAGGACTCCTCGAAGGAGGCGCTGGAGACCACCGCGCACAAGGCGCAGGCCGCCGGGCTCACGGTCGAGATGGGCGGCGACGCCCTGCAGCCCGAGCCGGAGACGGCGGTCACCGGCGAGATCATCGGTCTCGCCCTCGCCGCGGTCGTCCTCGTCATCACCCTGGGCTCCCTGGTCGCGGCCGGGCTGCCGCTGCTGACGGCGATCATCGGCGTCGGCATCGGGGTCTCCACCATCACCGCCCTCGCCAGCGCGCTCGACCTCGGCGACACCACCTCCACCCTCGCCCTGATGATCGGTCTCGCGGTCGGTATCGACTACGCCCTGTTCATCGTCTCCCGCTACCGGTCCGAACTGGCCGAGGGCAGGCAACGCGAGGAGGCGGTCGGCCGGGCCGTCGGCACCGCCGGCTCGGCGGTGGTCTTCGCGGGGCTCACGGTCGTGATCGCGCTGGCCGGTCTCGCGGTCGTCAACGTGCCGATGCTGACCAAGATGGGTCTCGCGGCGGCGGGCACGGTCGTCGTCGCGGTCCTCATCGCCCTCACCATGGTCCCGGCGCTGCTCGGCTACGCGGGCCGCAAGGTCCGGCCGGCCGGTGAGAAGGGCGGACTGCTCGCACGCGGCAGGGCGAAGAAGTCCACCCCGGGATCCGCCCAGGGATCCACCCAGGCATCCACCCAGGGATCCACCCAGGGATCTGCCGAGGTCTCCGCCGCGCAGACCGGCGAGGAGGCCGCAGCGGGCAAACCCAGCCTGGGCACCCGCTGGGCGAGCTTCGTCGTCCGTCGTCCGGTGGCCGTGCTGCTGCTCGGCGTCGTCGGCCTCGGGGCGATCGCGCTCCCGGCCACCCAGCTGGAGCTGGGCCTGCCCGACGACGGTTCGCAGTCGACGTCCACCACGCAGCGCCGGGCGTACGACCTGCTCTCGGAAGGGTTCGGGCCCGGCTTCAACGGCCCCCTGATGGTCGTCGTCGACGCCAAGGACAGCGCGTCCCCGCAGCGGGCCGCCACCGCGGTGACCGACGAGATCAAGGGTCTCGACGACGTCGTGACGGTGACGCCCGCGACGTTCAACAAGGCCGGCGACACCGCGATGATCACGGTGATCCCGAAGTCCAAGCCGTCCTCGACGCAGACCGAGGACCTGGTGCACTCCATCCGTGACGCGGGCGCCGGCGTGACGGCGGACACGGACGCGAAGGTGCTGGTCACCGGTGCCACCGCGATGAACATCGACTTCTCGCAGAAGCTCACCGACGCGCTGCTCCCCTATCTCGCGCTGGTGGTGGGCCTGGCCTTCCTCCTGCTGATCGTGATCTTCCGGTCGATCCTGGTTCCGCTGAAGGCGGCCCTCGGCTTCCTGCTCAGCGTGCTGGCCGCGCTCGGCGCCGTGGTCGCGGTCTTCCAGTGGGGCTGGCTGGCGGGGCTCATCGGGGTCGAGGAGACCGGCCCGATCATGTCGATGATGCCGATCTTCATGGTGGGCGTGGTCTTCGGTCTGGCCATGGACTACGAGGTGTTCCTCGTGACCCGGATGCGCGAGGCGTACGTGCACGGCGAGAACGCGCACCAGGCCGTGGTGACGGGCTTCAGGTACAGCGCCCGGGTGGTCGCGGCCGCCGCGGCGATCATGATGGCCGTCTTCGCCGGCTTCATCGGCTCCGGCGAGTCGATGATCAAGATGATCGGCTTCGGCCTCGCCATCGCCGTCTTCTTCGACGCGTTCGTCGTCCGCATGGCCATCGTCCCGGCCGTTCTCGCCCTCCTGGGCGACAAGGCCTGGTGGCTGCCGAAGTGGCTCGACCGGGCGCTGCCGAACGTCGACGTCGAGGGTGAGGGGCTGCGGGCGCACGACGCCACCGGGGCCTCGGCGGAGGACGACGAGGACAGGGAGCTGATCCGCGCCTGACACGCGGGACGGACACGCAGGACCGCCGGTGAGGGCCCGTGAGGACGGGCGCCCTCACCGGCTTCCGCGTGAGGGGTGAAAATGACGGATGACCGAAGAGACCGACGCGACCGGCGCGACCGATGCGATCGACGCGACCGATGCGACCGATGCGACCGGCGCGACCGATGCGATCGACGCGACCGAAGAGACCGACGCGACCGATGCGACCGATGCGACCGGCGCGACCGACGAGACCGATGCGCCCGGCGAGACTCCTGACACCCGTGTGGGCCCGCCTCACCTCGGCACGGAACGCGCCACACTCCGCGCCTTCCTTGACTACCACCGCGCGACCCTCGCCATGAAGTGCGCGGGCCTCACGGACGAGGAACTGCGCCGCCGGTCGATGCCCCCGTCGACCCTCTCGCTGCTGGGCCTGGTACGGCACATGGCGGAGGTCGAACGCGCCTGGTTCCGCCGGGTGTTCGAGGACCAGGGCGCCCCCATGGTGTGGTCGAAGGAGATCGACTTCCAGGCGGCGTACGACGCGAGCGCGTCGACGCGGGCGGAGGCGTTCGGGGCGTGGGAGGCGGAGGTGGAGATTTCGCGCCGTATCGAACGGGAGGCGGAGTCACTCGACCTCGTCGGCCACCAGCCGCGCTGGAACGAGGAAGTCTCGCTCCGGATGGTCATGATCCACGTCCTGCTGGAGTACGCCCGCCACAACGGCCACGCGGACTTCCTGCGGGAGGGGGTGGACGGGACGGTCGGGGCGTGACCCGTGCGGGCCCCTCAGAGGTGCTGCTTGGCCGTCATGATGAGACGGGTGATGCCGTCCAGGCTCGCCAGCCTGTGCTCGTCGAACCGCGGCCGGTCGTCGATCTTCGACAGTGCCGTGATGTCCGAGAGGACCGTCGCCGCGCTCCGGCTCAGCGCCGCGTCGTCCGTGAGCATCTGCGCCCGGAACAGCGCCTCCTGGGCGTTCGACCGCATGTCGTACGTACGTACCCGGACCGCGTCCGGGTCCTCGGGCGGCGGCTGTTCGTGCTCGCAGAACCACAGGTGGACGAGGCCCCGACGGTAGTTGATCAGCGCACCGGCGTACACGGAGTAAGCGTCGAGGCGCTCCTGGCGCAGCTTCTCCCGGCGCGCCAACGCGTGACTCCGGTCGGCCGCGCGCTGCTGGAGGGCCAGGGTCAGCCCGGAGCCGAGGAGTGTGCCGAGTACGGCTATGCCACTGGCGATGATGGTCTCCACCCGCCAAGCTGATCACGCGGTGACGGCCGGGGTCACTCTCGGCGGTATGCGCTCGATCTCGACCCCGGTCCACAGAGCCGCCTTTGCCGAGTGACAGCTGGGGAGACTGTGAGCCTTACGGAGCCGCCTCCGCCCCGCGCGATCCGGCTTGCACGGCAGGTGCGGCGGCGGGTACGGCAGGCGGACAGGCGGGTCGCGGTCGGCGTCGGTGCGGGCAATGTGCTTCTGTGCTGCGTGCTTCTTCTCGTGGCCGTCGGCGCGCTGTTCGTGGAGCCGGCCACCCGGGCCGAGGAGACCGCGGCCTGGCATCTCGCGGGGCGGATCTACGGCTGGTGCCTGCTCGGCGGGCTGGCGCTGTTCCCGGTGCTGGGGCTGAGGCGGGCGCTGGTCGTCCACCTGACGACGATGATCGCGACCCCTCCGGCGCTGTTCACGCTCGTGGTGCTGTGGTCCGTACGGTGACCGGATACGGCGCCCGGCTGACAGCGTGCCCATGGCAGGCGGCTGGGAAGCGCACAGGAAACGCTCATAGCATCACGCGCATTCCATGACGGGAATCTTCGGAAGGCGTGGTTCGGCATCATGAGCACAGCACCCACGAACGGCAGCGGCAGCGGCAGCCGTGGCCATGGCCACGGGCACGACCACGACGACGAGTTCGACAGAGGGCTCTCGTACGACCTCCCCGTGTTCGCCCGCCGCCGCATGATCAGACTGCTGGCCGGCGCGAGCATGGTCCCGCTGGTCGCGGCCTGTTCCACGGACGGCTCCGGCGGCGGCACCGCGTCGGACGCGTCCTCCTCCGGTTCGTCCTCCTCCGGTTCGTCCTCGTCCGGCACCTCCAGCACCTCCGGCGCGGACTGCGAGGTCATCCCCACCGAGACGGCCGGTCCGTACCCCGGTGACGGCTCGAACGGCCCGAACGTCCTCAAGGAGAGCGGTGTCGTCCGGCGGGACATCACCAAGAGCTTCGGCTCGGCGGACGGCGTCGCCGAAGGCATCCCGCTGACGATCACGCTGACGCTGGTCGACCAGGCCTCCGGCTGCGACACCCCGAAGGAGGGCGCCGCCGTCTACCTGTGGCACTGCGACCGGGAGGGCCGGTACTCCCTCTACTCCGACGGCGTCACCGAGGAGAACTACCTGCGCGGCGTACAGGAGGCCGACGACAAGGGCCAGGTCACCTTCACGTCGATCTTCCCCGGCTGCTACACGGGCCGCTGGCCGCACATCCACTTCGAGGTCTACGACAGCCTGGACGACGCCACCGCCGCCGAGAACATCGCCGCCACCTCCCAGCTCGCCTTCCCCAAGGACGTCTGCGACACCGTGTACGCGACGGACGGGTACAGCGCGAGCGTCGAGAACCTCAGCCGGCTCTCCCTGGAGACCGACAACATCTTCAGCGACGGCTACGACCAGCAGCTCGCCACCATGAAGGGCGGCACCGACAAGGGATACACGGCCACCCTCACCGTGCCGGTGTAAGGCGGCAGCAGGAATCTCTCGCTCAGCCCGGGTCGAGGTGCGCCGTGTCCCCCCACCGCGTCAGCCGCAGCCGTCCCCCCTCGCTCTCCCACCGCGAGACCGAGGCGTTGGGGACGGGCGGCAGCCCGTCGGGACACGCCGCGCCGAGGCCCGCGCACACGAGGCGTACGGCGACGGCGATCGCGTCGTGCGCGATCAGCAGCACCCGCCGGCCGGGGGCGACCCGGTCCAGCTCGCCGACGAAGTCCCGCACCCGCAGCACCACATCGGTCAGCGCCTCCCCGCCCGGCGGCCGGTAGAACCAGTCGCCGACGAGAGCCCACCGTGCCGCCTCCTCGGGCGCGCGGGCCCGCCGCGCGCCCGGCGGATGCATCTCGAAGATCCCCGTCTCCCGGTCCCGCAGCCGCTCGTCGACGAGAAGCGGAGGCGGGACCACACGCGGGTGCCCGGCCATCACCTCCCAGGTCTGCCGGGCCCGTACGTACGGCGAGCAGACCACCAGGTCCGGCCCCGGTCCGCCGCCGGCAGCCTCCTCGCCGCCCTCCCCGGCGATCCCCGCCAGCCACCCGCCCAGCGCCCCGGCCTGCGTACGGCCCAGCGCCGACAGCGGAACATCCCTGCCCCGGCCCGGCAACGGCACGGTCGACCCGGTCCGCTCGGCCTCGGCGTACGCCACGTTCGCGGTGCTCTGCCCGTGCCGCACCACCCACAACGACGCGAGGGTGTACGGGGGCGGCAGCCCCTCACCGGGCGGGGGAGCCGGGCCCGCGCCGGACGCGCTCAGTGCGCCACCGGCACGGCCGTGTACGTCCGCCGCAGGAAGCGGATCAGGGCCTTCGTGTCGAACTGCATCACCGCCACCCCCTGCGCGGAGTGGAACTCCATGACGGCCTGGACCCGCCCGCAGGGCCAGATGCTCACAGGGCCGGAGGTGGTGGGGGTGCGCAGGCCGCGTTCGAGCAGGTCGCGGGGGAAGGTCCACTCGTCGGGACCGGGCAGGCGCACGCGGACGGCGGAGGCATCGGCGTCGGGGTCGTAGCGCAGGACGACCGGCACGGTGTCCCGGTCATCGGGGGAGTCCGTGACGACATGGGCCCGGGCGTACTGCTCGACGGTGACAGACATCGGGCTGCTCCTCACGCTGAGTGACCCAGGCAGAAGCTGTGAATCCGCTGTCCATCGCTTCCGCTGCCTCTCCAATGTCGCATATTTTCCGCCCGGCGCCCCCGGAGGCCCCGCGGCCGCGGCGAGCCGTTCGCTATTCAGCGTTAAGGCGCTCTTGCAAGAGGGTCGCAACAAGGCTCTATCATCGTAAGGTTCCAGCCACTCCGGCCCCCGGGCCGGACAGGCAGCCCTCAGCCAGCGCGTCCCCACCCGGTGGCCCGGCCCCCGCACCAGGAGAGCGAGCCCTCGTATGCACGTCCCCGACGGATTCATCAACGCCCCCGTCTCGGCGGTCGCCGGAGTCGTCGCCGCCGGTGCGGTCGCCGTGAGCCTGCGTGGCGCCCGGCGTGAGCTGGACGAGCGGACGGCGCCGCTCGCCGGTCTCGTCGCGGCGTTCATCTTCGCCGTGCAGATGCTGAACTTCCCGGTCGCGGCCGGGACCAGCGGGCATCTGCTCGGCGGGGCCCTGGCCGCGATACTCGTGGGCCCCTGCACAGGGATCCTGTGCGTGTCCGTGGTGCTCCTGATGCAGGGCATCCTCTTCGCCGACGGCGGCCTCACCGCGCTGGGCGTGAACATCAGCGTGATGGCGGTCGTCACGTCCGTCGTCGCCTACGCCGTCTTCCGCGGGCTGGCCAAGGTCCTGCCGAAGACGCGCCGCTCGATCACCGTCTCCGCCTTCGTTGCCGCCCTGATCTCCGTCCCCGCCGCGGCCGCCGCGTTCACGCTCGTCTACGCGGTCGGCGGCACCACGGACGTACCGATCGGCTCGGTGCTCACCGCCATGGTCGGCGTCCACGTCCTCATCGGCATCGGCGAGGCCGCGATCACCGCCGCCACGGTCGGCGCCGTCATCGCCGTACGCCCGGACCTCGTCCACGGCGCCCGCGGTCTGACCGCGCCGCTGAAGCTGCGGGTCGACGGCGAACTGGTCGACGCCCCCGCCGCCGAGCCGGCCGCCGCGCCCGCCCCCGTCGCCGCCCGCTCCCCGCGCACCCTCCTCCTCGCCGGCCTCGGCACATCCCTCCTCCTCGCCGGTGTCGTCAGCTTCTACGCGTCGGCCGACCCCGACGGGCTGGAGAAGGTCGCCGCCGACAAGGGCATCGACGCCGAGGTCGAGGACCACGCCGCCGCCGGCTCCCCGCTCGCCGACTACGGCGTCGAGGGCCTCGACAACGCCCGGCTCGCGGGCGGTCTCGCGGGCGTGATCGGAGTCGGTGTCACTGTCGCCGCCGGTACCGGCGTCTTCTGGGCCGTCCGCAGGCGCCGTACGAACGACACCTCCCCGGCCGCCGTCCCGGACCTCCGCGAGAACGCCTGACATGGGCGCCGGCCACGCCCACAAGCTCTACCGGCACGCGCACTCGCCCGTGCACGCCCTGCCGCCGCACACCAAGCTCGCGGCCGTCTTCGCCTTCGTCGTCGTCGTGGTGTCGACGCCGAGGGAGGCGATGTGGGCGTTCGGGCTGTACGCCGTGCTGCTCGGCGTGGTCGCGCACCTGGCCCGCGTACCCGCCGGGTTCCTGCTCCGGCGGCTGCTGATCGAGATCCCGTTCGTCGCGTTCGCCGTGCTCATGCCGTTCGTGGCGCAGGGCGAGCGGGTCGAGGTCCTCGGGATGTCGCTGAGCGTCAGCGGGCTGTGGGGTGCCTGGAACGTCCTCGCCAAGGGGACACTGGGCGTCGCCGCCTCCGTCCTCCTCGCGTCCACCACCGAACTCCGCGCACTCCTCCTCGGACTCCAGCGCCTGAAACTGCCGCCGCTGCTCGTCCAGATCGCGTCCTTCATGATCCGCTACGGGGACGTGATCACCGACGAGATGCGGCGGATGCGGATCGCGCGCGAGTCACGCGGGTTCGAGGCGAGCGGCGTACGGCACTGGGGGGTCCTCGCCAAGACGGCCGGGGCGCTGTTCATCCGCTCGTACGAGCGGGGCGAGCGGGTGCATCTGGCCATGATCAGCCGGGGGTACGCGGGGACCATGCCCGTGATCGACGAGGTGACCGCGTCCCGGGCGCAGTGGTCGTACGCGTTCGCCCTCCCGGTCGCCGCGCTCGTCGTCTGTCTGCTGGGATGGAGCCTGTGACCGCGCCCGAGAACCCCGAGAACCCCGAGAACTCCGAGAACCCCGCGAACTCCGTGAACCCCGTGCCCCTGTCCCTCCAGGTCGCCGGGCTCGCCTTCGCCTACCCCGACGGCCATCAGGCCCTCTTCGGCGTCGACTTCACCGTCGGGCGGGGCGAGCGGGTCGCGCTGCTCGGGCCGAACGGGGCCGGGAAGACCACGCTCGTCCTGCATCTCAACGGCATCCTCACCGGGGGCGCGGGCACGGTGACCGTCGCCGGGATGCCCGTCGGCAAGCGGCACATGGCGGAGATCCGGCGCAAGGTCGGCATCGTCTTCCAGGACCCGGACGACCAGTTGTTCATGCCGACCGTGCGGGAGGACGTGGCCTTCGGGCCCGCGGCGGCGGGGATGACGGGTCCCGAGCTGGAGGCCCGGGTGGACCGGGCTCTCGCGCAGGTCGGGATGGCGGAGTTCAAGGAACGGCCGCCGCATCACCTGTCGTTCGGGCAGCGGCGGCGGGTGGCCGTCGCCACGGTCCTCGCCATGGAGCCGGAGATCCTCGTCCTCGACGAGCCGTCCTCCAACCTCGATCCCGCGTCGCGCCGTGAACTCGCGGACATTCTGCGGGCGTTGGATGTCACCGTCCTCATGGTCACGCACGACCTGCCGTACGCGCTCGAACTCTGCCCGCGTTCCCTGATCCTCAGCGAGGGGGTCATCGCGGCGGACGGTCCGACGGGGGAACTCCTCACCGACGACACCCTGATGCGTGCGCATCGGCTCGAATTGCCCTTCGGCTTCGATCCTCGGTCGGTGAGGGCGGGGTAGGGGGGCGGGCGGCGGGCTGAACAGAGGGCGGGGCTGCGGTTCGTGTGCCGGGTGCGGCTCCGGTGGGGGCGGGCCGCGCAGTTCCCCGCGCCCCTGGAAAGCAGGGGCTGCGCCCACTGCTTTCCAGGGAACGCGGAGCCGCCGCCATCCGGGCCCGCAGAGCCTTGGGCTTCCGAGCCCGCGGGGGCCCGGGGCTCCGGGCTGCAGGGCTAAGGGCTTCAGGGGCGCGGGGAACCGCGCGAGAAGCCCCACCGGGCCCGCGGACGACAGCGGCCCCGGGCCCGCCCGCGCCGGTGCTGCTCAGGGGCGCGGGGAACTGCGCGAACAACCCCCACTCACCCGCACACGACCACGACCCCCCGGCGGTACCCCACAGGCGTCCGTGACAATGGGCCCCGTGACGAATCCTGAGGAACCCGGACGGCACGGTTCGCTGCTCCTCGACGAGCAGCTCTGTTTCGCGCTGTACGCGGCCCAGCGCGCGGTGACCGCCGCCTACCGCCCGCTGCTCGACGAACTCGGCCTCACCTACCCGCAGTACCTGGTCATGCTCTCCCTCTGGGAGCGCGGTGAGACCACTGTCAAGGAACTCGCGGGCGCCCTGCGCCTCGACTACGGCACCATCTCGCCCCTGCTCAAGCGCCTGGAGGCGGCCGGACTGCTGCGCCGCGAACGCTCGCTGCGGGACGAGCGCACGGTGCGCATCGCGCTCACCGGCCGCGGCGAACAGCTCCGCGACCGCGCGGCGGCCGTCCCCGCCACCCTCGCCGCCGCCACGGGCCTGCAGGGCCCCGAGGTCGCCCGGTTGCGCGAGGAACTGTGGCAGGTCACGGCACGGGCGACCAAGGCGGCGGGCCGCTGAGCGGAGACGACCCAGTGATACTCGTGTTACCCGCGGTTACTACCCCCTGGTAACCGCTCTCCCCTACCGACCGGTACCTTGTGCACGATGTATTCGTGCGCGCCTGTCCTGGGGAGGCCACGCGCTCGTCCTGGGGGAGGCCAAGGGCATGACTGACGACGCCGCGCTGGAGACCGGTGCGGACACCCGTCCGGACACGCGTCCGACGAAGATCATGTACGTCGCCGAGGCCACCGCGCACGGCGGCCGGAACGGCTACATCACCAGCCAGGACGGCCAGATCGACCTCAAGGTCGCGATGCCGCGGGCGATGGGCGGCGACGGCGACGGCACCAACCCCGAGCAGCTGTTCGCCGCCGGGTACAGCTCCTGCTTCCACAACGCGCTGGTCCTCGTCGGCCGCCGCGCGGGCTACGACCTGACCGGCTCCACCGTCGCCGCGAAGGTCGGCATCGGTCCCAACAAGCAGCGCGGCTACGGCCTGGCCGTCGCCCTCAGCGTCTCGCTCCCGATCATCGACCAGGGCATCGCGGCCGAACTCGTCGACGCGGCCCACCAGGTCTGCCCGTACTCGAACGCCACCCGCGACAACATCGAGGTCTCGATCCTGCTGGGCTGAGTGCGGCGCGGCGGCGGGAGCGACGGGAGCGGTGGGGGCGGTCGGGGCGGCGGGAGCGGCCCCGGGCAGGAGGAATCCGGAACCCTGCCTGTACGTTGCATCCGTCGTCGCGGCGAACGGATCGCGGCGAACGGATCGCGGCGAACGGATCGCGGCGAACGGATCGCTGTGGGCGGTCGCGGTGCGTGGTCGCGGTGAACGAACGGACAGGGAGCTCGGCGTGGACGTGAACGGTACGGTCGCCGAGGACTTCGAGCCGGTCAGGACCGCGTTCGTACGCAACTTCGAGGCGCTCGGCGAACGAGGCGCGGCGGTCGTCGTGTACCGGCACGGGCGCAAGGTCGTCGACCTGTGGGCCGGCACCCGTGACATCGACGGCGACGAGCCCTGGCGGCACGGCACCGCCCAGATCATGCGCTCGGCGACGAAGGGCGTGGCCGCCGCGGTGGCGCTGACGCTGGTCGAGCGCGGGGAGTTGGACCTCGACGCGCCGGTGGGCCGGTACTGGCCGGAGTTCAAGGCACACGGCAAGGACCGCGCGCTGGTGCGTCACGTGCTCGGCCACCGGACGGGGCTCCCCGTCCTGGACCGGCCCCTCACCCCCGCCGAGGCGCTGGACCCGCGCCGGGGACCGGCGGCCGTGGCCGCGCAGACCCCCGCCTGGGAGCCCGGCACCGACCACGGCTACCACCCGCTGACGTACGGCTGGATGCTCGACGAACTGGTCCGGCGCGTGACCGGCCGGGGGACGGGCGAGTGGATCGCGTCCGACATCGCCGCCCCGCTGGGCCTGGACGACGACCTGTGGCTGGGCCTGCCGGACACGGTGGCGGCGGCGGGCCGGGTGGGCCGCGCGGGACGTCTGGAGTCGGCCCCCGAACCCACGGGCGGCCTGCGGGTACGCGCCAAGCGGTCGGTCACCGAGGCCTACGACGACCCCGACTCCCTCACCCGCCGCGCCTTCGCCGCGATCACCCCGTTCCCGGACCAGAACGACCCGGCGTATCGCGCGTCCGCCCTCCCCGCGACCAACGGCGTCGCCACGGCGGACGGCCTGGCCCGCTTCTACGCGGCGCTCCTCGGCGAGGTCGACGGCGTACGGCTGTTCGGTCCGGCGACCATGGAGGCGGCCCGTGCCGAGGAATCCGCCGGTCCCGACCGCGTCCTCGTCATCAACACCCGCTTCGGCCTCGGGTACATGCTCCACGGCACCGCCTCACCACTGCTCGGCGCCGGCTCCTTCGGCCACCCCGGCCGGGGTGGCCCCCTCGGCTTCGCCGACCCGGAGACCGGCATCGCCTTCGGCTACGTCACGAACGGCTACCGCAAGACGGTGACGGCGGACCCCCGGGCGCAGGCCCTGGTGAGGGCGGTGCGGGAGGCGCTGGCCCGGCGCTGAGCGCCGATCGGCCGCACCCGCACGGATCGCCGCCGCGGAGGGGCCGTCACGGGTGAGCGGCCGGACCGGCCCAGGGCTCCCCCGCTGGTGTCCTGGCACGGTCCCGGTGTTTTCCGGACGGCCGCACTCCGCGGCGGCGATCACCAGGATGCGCGGAAATCCGGCCAATGTCGTTGGCTGACGGTCCACTGTCACTTGGCAACGCGTCCACTCTTCGCGCGCCGACATGCGCGGACGCCACCGCGCCCGCTCGCGCGCAGCCGTCTTCCGGCCACGAACGGGTGGGCACGATGGCGCCGTCCGGCCGTCCGGCCGTCCTCGCCGACCCGCGGCGTCAGAGCGCGATCGGGTGGGACGTCCGGCCCGATGCCTCGTCTATCTCGTCGTGGGCCTTGGTGAGGAGCTTCATGGCCAGCTCGTTCAAGGCCCGCGCGCCGGCAATCTCCTCGCCGACCCGGGGCTGCCGGGAGTCGGAGCGGTGACGGCTGGCGTAGCCGTTCGCACGTACTTCCTGCCCGTCGGGGAGCCGTACGAGGGCCGCCGCCCGGGTGCGCTGGTCGTCCTCCTGGAACTCCAGCTCGATATGCCATCCGACTGTGGATTTCATCATGACGATCACCTCCGGAACCGCTCTTTCCAGAGTGCCCCTCCGTGCCCGGGGACGCACGGCCTGCCCGGCACGCGTTCCGTCTACCCGGCGTGCAGCATCAGCCCGATCCCCACCACCAGCAGGCCGGCCGCCACGAGCCGCGGCGCCCCGAACCGCTCCTTGAAGAACACCGCCCCGATGGCCGCCCCCACGAGGATCGATGCTCATGCAGGACGGCGGTAGGTGTGTGCGCCCAGGTTCGCTGCAGTCTCGGAGGCCTTGCCGGGTGTCTCCCGTAGGTGCTGCGCCGACGGTCTGTGTCAGAGCCAGCTGCCGGTCGCCTCCTGGCAGGGGAGTAGATCGTCATTCCGGGGCATTTCTGTATGCGGCAGCCGTTACGCTGCCTGCCTGGCGTCACTTCAGCAGACCAGGGGGAGTTAGGTATGTCGCAGGAGCCGTGGGCGGGTTTGTCTGAGGCGATCAGTGCGATCCGGGCTGAGTTGGAGCAGGCCATGGCCGATGGTGACGGGCATGCGATCCAGTTCCGCGCCGGTGCGGTGGAGATGGAGTTCGCTGTGGACGTGAAGAAGGATGCCCAGGCCGGCGCGAAGGTGTCGATCCTGCCCTGGAGTGCCAGCGCCGAGGCCAAGGCTGGATACGCGGCCGGTACTACGTCCCGGCTGAAGATCACGTTGCAGCCGGTCGACGAGCACGGCCAGGATCAGAAGATCGGTGCCCGGAGCCCGCAGCG